>JBDRLN010000001.1:0-5289 GCA_043812955.1 Candidatus Omnitrophota bacterium
CCGCCGCCGATCGCCCCTTGCCAACTACTACTGCCAATTCCCGCGCCTAAGCCGCCGCCTATACCGCCGCCTAAACCGGCAATCGCAGAACTCCAGCCAGAACCCAAACCAGAAGTACTAGCATAACTACCGCCCACATAGCCGCCTATACCGCCGCCGATTGCTCCACCTAATGCCCCTTCCCATTTACCGGTAGCAACATAGCCACCTAAGCCGCCGCCGATCGCCCCGCCCGCTGCTCCACCCCAAGCTCCGCCAACACCGCTAAGATAGCTTCCCAGGTAGCTGCTTGCTACCATCACGCCTAAGCTTATAGCTGCCGAAGTAAGCAGATCGCTAGTTGAAGGCTCTTTAAACATATCTAAAATTTTGCCAGAAGGGCCGCTTCCATCAGATCTAGCCCCCAAGACTTTCTTAGCTTCGGCATCGGATATAGAAACAAACGCAGGGACAGTCTCCTTTAAAGTACTTCCAGATAGCTTTGACGGGGACAGTCCCTGAGCGGTCAAGATATAGCCGGAAAACTGCTTTAAAAACTTTTCTAAAGGAATAAATTCTTCTTTATGTTCCTCTAAGAAATATATCTTTTCGCCGGAAATCCGGGTTACTAAGACATAGTGATCGTTCTTTAAGTGGGCAATGAAAGGAGTATTAAGGGATAGGGAATAAGTGGTAAGGGGTAAGTTAACTTTGACCGGGGAAAGCTTAAGGCCGAAAAATTCAGCAGCCTTAGAAAGAGCGTAAAGAGAATTTTTAATGACTTTGGGGTTGCCTTCCGGCTTAACTACGTCATTTAAAATATCGATGGTCAAAGCCAAGACCGCGATATCCTGTTCTTCAACCTTAACCCCCTGATAACTTAAAAAATCATACAGGGCCTTGGAGCCGCAAGGCCTGCCCTGCAGCCAGTTAAATATCTCTTCAATCCTTCTTGAGGTTATTTTAAGCGGCTTCTCCAGCTCAACCGTCAGGTCAGAAGAAATTTTTATGGATTTAATGGGTTTGCCGGCAATATCCTTAAGGATATTCTTTACGGCAATAGGTATATTAAGATTGCGGGGGTCATTAAGATAGGTTGGGGCAAAAGTTGAAAGCGCTGGCCGGTTCCAGAGCACTCTCCAGTCATATTCAACTGCCTGGGCTACTTGCTCGGGTAAAAAAACCGCGACTACCAGAAATGCTACAATTCTAATCCAAGCCTTGAAATTAGAATGAAATTTCGACTTTTCTTCTTCGACTTCAATTGAGGCTTGAGTTTTAATTTCTTCTTTTTTCATTTTATTTTTACCTATATTAAAAAGAAAAAAGCAAAACTTCCCCCTTACCCCTGATTCTCCGATTTTTTCATCGCGTATTTCAGTCATTTATTTAGCGATTAAAAATGCTTTGTAAAACACCTTATTAATCTCTGAAATAAAAAGCCGACTTGTCATATACTGCGATTTCTCGTCGGTATCGGCAACCCGGCTGTCTTACGAAGTGTAGAAGAATTATGATATAAGACCCGTGGCTTTGCGCCCCCATCTTACGATGAGTTTACCTTTTCGTTCCGTGGCTTTTTGATTACATCTAAAGATAACATATAGGTAATATGCTGTCAAGTATAATTTTATCTTTTTCGGCAACCGTTTTCTTTATTGTTAAGTACTGTATTAACGCGAGTTAGTCTCTGCTTAGAATTTAAAATTAACAATACTATTTTATCCATTTTAAGCTTTAAAAAAGGGCTTTATTGTTGCAAGAGGGGACGTTTCTATTTTTCTGCAACTTATCAACAGAAAAATAGAAACGTCCCCTCTTTGTCCCTTCCCCTTTTCCTTTTGTTCTGATTGGACATTACTGATTGGACATTAATGAAGCTAAAATCCTCCAAACATCTTGCCTTGAGAAAACTGTAGGAATATCGGGCCGCCTATTACGATCCCAATTACCGGCAATATACAGAAGATCAGGGGAACCAGAATCTTTATGGGAGCTTTTAAGGCAAATCTTTCGCCCTGGTTAAAACGCTGCATCCGGGCGTCCTCAGAAAGTATACTGAAAGCATCGGAAACCGGAGTCCCCATCCTCTCAGCCTGGACCAGAGTCTGGACAAAAGAATTTACTTCCGGAATATTCAGCCTTTTAGCCATATCCTTTAGGGATTTAGAGCGGGGCTTGCCCCACTTAATCTCTTCTACCACAAATATCAGCTCCTCAATCATAGGATTAGTGTTAATAGTTATACCTTTTCTGACTATCCACTCCACAGCCGAGGTAAAATCCAGGCCTGCCTCAACACATAAACCCAGCAAATCCACTGTTTCCGGAAGCACTTTAGCAACAGCCATCTTGCGCTGATTAATCTTTTTGTTCAACCAAACCTCAGGCAAGATATAGGCAACGGCAATTACGATCATCATGATCGGCGGATCAATCTTGCCCAGCAGAATCGGAGCCGCGATAACCAGGCCCATAATAAGCAACAATTTTATATTAAAAAAGTCTTCCGGGTTCAGCCTGATCCGGGCAGCGTCCAGGCGGTTTTTTATCTTTACATATAATTTCAGCTTCTCTAATATTACCCTGCTAAAAGGGAATATTGCCCCAAAATAAGAAAATTTTGAGACATTTGGCCGGGAGTACATCTCTTTTGCCAACTGAGTCTTATCTATGCTCAACTGAGCAGGGCTTTTGATCCCCAGGGCTATCAGCACAGTCGCGGCCACTATAAACAGAAACACTAAATAAAGCATATCTCCCCCTTACAAACTATAAATTTACCTTGCTGAATTTATGGATCAGAACCATCCCGATAACCTGCAACACTGCCGCCACCACTAAAAGCATCTTGCCCGTATCCGAATTAAGCATTATATCAAAATGGCCTTTATTAAAACTGATTACCCAGGCCACGAAAATAAAAGGCAAAACCGACATTATTATACCCTGCAGCCTTCCCTGCAAAGTCAGGGTTTTAATATTCTCTTTTAATTTCCGGTTGTCCCGCAAAGTAGTAGTCAATCGGGCTAAAACTTTAGTCAGGTCCCCGCCGGTCTCTTTAGCTACTATAAGGGAATTAATAACCAGGTCCAGGTCTTCCAGGCGCATCCTCTCGTGTAAATGTTTAAGGCTGTCTTCTAAAGATACGCCTATTTTATTCTCCCTTAAGACCAGGCCGAATTCCTGGGATATCGGCGGCGGCATCTCCTCAACTAAGACTTCGATTGCCTGGAGCAGGGAAAGGCCGCCTTTAAGAGAAGAGGAGAAAATCATAATCCCATCCGGAAGCTGGCTCTGGAACCGAAACCTGCGTATGGTCTTGAGGTAATCGATAATTATTGCCGGAAAGATAAAACTGCCCAGGCCGCAAAAAAAAGCAACCGGGATATTCCCAAAGATAAAAAAAGTCCCAAAACCAAAGACTAGCGGGGTAATTGTATACCATAAAAACAGCTTTTTGCGCTCCACCTGGATAAACATCTTGTCTAATTGCTTTTCCGCCTCCCCTACTTTTTTATCCTGCAGATTCTGCCACCTTCCTAATAAAACCGGCAGGAACTGGCTGCTAATCAGGATTATTGAGGCGCAGACCAACAGAAAAATTATTAACACCATGCTTATTTATCCCTTCTTATTTAGCATTAATACTGCCGGCCATGGCCAAAGGTGTCTCCGGCCCCGCGGTACCTGCCGGATAACCCCCGTTTTAAATAAACCGACATCCCGATCAGGGCCGCGATAACTACGGCAATTAAAAACGCCTGCTCTAAAGATAAAAAGCCTCTTTTATTCAACATTTTACTCTTTCCAGTTTATAGCGATTATCTTTCTTTTGTTCTGGCTAGATAAAGTAAATAATAAGGTCTTATTATTAAGATAATCAACGGCAATGACCGTTTTCCCGTTATCCTTATTCAAGACCCGCCAGTTTTTGAATTCTTTTAGCCGGCCCTTAGAATGGATAAAACCTGCCTTAAAACCCCAGATCATTCCCTTTTTATATTCATTCCTGTCTTTGTCTGAAGTGAATTTAGAATAAGCTGTCCCGACATCAACTCCCATTGCCTTAAGATTATTCCAATCAATATTCTTCCCCGCTGAAAAACTACCCTTAATCAAACCGGTTAATGCAGAACGGCAGAGTTCCACATCCTGGGTTTTGATCCGGAATATCAGCCCGGCCGCTATAATTATAACGACTGCTAATAACGCGTATTCTAAAATCGGCCTCTGGCTTTTCATCCTACCACCTCTTATCTCTTAACCAAATTTTATAGTTTGGCGCAGCTCCCGGTTCATAACCGGCCTTGGAAGAGCGGGTAATGCTTAAAAACCCGTCTCCATCAGGATCATATGGATTCCATTTTCCGAATAATCCTAAAATCCCTGAGCTCATATCCTTTACCTGGTCTTTACGGGTAATTCTGATCTTGGCCCGGCCATCATCCGTATAATCCGTAAGCGCGACATGTTGCTTTCCTATAAGCCAGTTGCCGCTAGACCATTGCCTTAAATAAGGAATATTAAATTCGCCTGCCTCGACAGTAACGTTGTGTTCGCCCTGGGTATCTTCCCAGGCATAATAAGCCGGGTTTATCCCGCCATAGCCGGCAAGGTTAAAGGCTTCAATCAAGTCCTGTATATCCTGGTAGTATTTTAAAATCGGTTCTCTAAAATTCTCAAAAAAATAATCTCTCATATACTCAATACGGACTATAGCATACTCGATATCATCAACCGTGTCATCGTTTATAGTCCCTTGAGGAATTGCGTTAAACTTACAAGGTATATTATCTTTATCAAATATGCATTCTTGACATACAGTATTATTAGAACAGGCCCAGCAACTTTCCGACAAAGGATCCTGCCAGCCAAAAGTGCAATATTCCAGCTTATCCCGGGCTCGCTCGATCTGCTCAATCCAGGATCTCTTGCCGTCAGTCCTGGTTCCGCCAAGCATCGGCTCAGTTTCATTTGCTAAAACCGCGTAAAGCCCGGAGTTTTGCCCCGGGATAGGATCATGCCAATCATAATATGACCTGAGCCAGGTATCCCAGCGATTAGCTAATTTACCAATATCCTGGCTCATAATGCCCCGGTTTAAAGCTTCTATATCCCTTAGAAAATTTCTCAATCCGCTAAATTCATCATCGTCTGACCCATCCCAGAAATCTATCTCTCCCGTTGGTTTTAAGGCCGCGGCTACTTGGGCAATCGGGCTGTTCCAGCCTAAAAGCCCGGCATAAGAATCTTCATCCCCGTCAATTACCGCACTGATATAATCATTCATATCTTTGAGGTCTTCCA
>JBDRLN010000002.1:0-2363 GCA_043812955.1 Candidatus Omnitrophota bacterium
TATAACGCTTTTGATGCTCCTTTTGCGTATCTTGGCAGCCTGGTCATTATAAAGCCTGTTGTAAAAAGAATGACAGCAATAGCTGCAGCTATAGGGACATCCCCTGCCTGTAATCAAATGCATTTTTTCTCTGTCGAAAAGGCTTTGGTTTTTGAATATACCCCTGTCAGGCAACGGAAGGCTGTCAAGATCTTCAACCAGCGGCCTCAAGGCATTCTTATAAACCACCCCATCTTCTTTAATCCACCAATTTCTGACATCGCGTATAGGTTTTCCGGCGTCTAAACTATCCATTAATTCCGCCATAGCAAATTCGCCTTCGCCGATACATACGCCGTCCACGCCATTCCTTCCTATAATTTCAGGAACCGCGGTCGGATGAGGCCCGCCGAATACTGATAAAACACGGTGTTCTTTTTTTAATTTATTATTTAAATTCAGGTAGTATTCGGATAAAATAGTCGGCATGCTGTACGCCAAAACTGTAGGGATTTCAGGGTTTAACGCGGATTTTACTTTAGCGTATTCCGCGTCTACAATCTCGGACTGATGCCCTCTCTTCTTTAAAACGCTGGAGATGCTCATGATCCCGTTATGTTCATCCCCGGAATAACGCATCACAAATAAAACTTTCACAGAATTTCTCGATCCGCCTTTTTAACGCATCCCAATGCAATAAACCAGCCTGTCAAAAAATTTGTCATCTTATTCTTTCCCATACGGTTAAATAAACAAATAATCTTTCCGGCTATCCTGCCCATGGTTTCCTCATCCGCAAACATCCTTAATAAAAGCAAAAGACTGTTCAAGGGGCTGATAATATGCACAATATAACTTTTATTCCGGATAACAAAACCAGCTTCTTTCATTATTCTACGTAATTTATGAATACCATAGAATTGCACAGGATATGGAATCAGGTTGAATAACCTTCCTAATTTTAGCATAAGATAGAAATTAAGGTTGCAGGCATTGTTTAAAGCGATGACTAGCTTTCCTCCAGGCTTAATAACCCTCTTTAATTCTAAAAGTGATCTAACCAGATCAGTATCGCTGCTGAAATGGTCAAGCGTTGAGCTGGATACTATCACATCAAAAAAATTATCCTTAAAGGGTAAGTTTCTTACATCGGCCGCGATATATTTTTGTTTTAACCTCCTGAGTCTTTGTTCTATATTCGCCTTGATGGCTGTCTCAGCGGAAACATCCAAAGCAAAAATTGATGAGCCGCTTTCAGATAAGGAAAATAATAATTCATCTTCGCCGAAAGCCTCTTCGCATAAATCAGTCTTTAATAAATTCTTTCTCTCGAGCGCAGGCGCCCATTTTTGTAAAATTTCCCTGAACTCTCTGGATTTATACCTGCCCAGAGTTCTATCAATACCAGGCTCAGTTATTTTCTTTTTGGCGAATCGTCTCCAGAGTGAATTATCAACTGCTAAGCACATAATGATTAAATCTATATTTTAGACTAAACAGCTTGGATATATCAAGGACACAAGAAAATTCCTCACTGCGTTCGGAATAACTTTATTTCGGAATTTTCTTGTTCAAAGGGGTTTCCACCCCTATGACGCTTCACCCTTGACATCTTTGATGTCAAGGGTTCCGCTGTTACCCCTTGAGGGGCCGCCTGCGGCCCCTCAAACTCCCCCAGCAGTATAGGAAAGTATTTTATACTTTCCTATACTGCAAGATACGCCTTCTAAAATTATTTTATGCCTAGAACTTGGGTTTTCTCATAAAGATGCTGCGCATATTCTTGATCAGCAGCTGAACAGGCATACGACAAAAAATATAATCAGAATAAAATCGTAACCTGCCAATAAAACTGAACCGGAAGTGGAACCGCTTGTATTTAATGGCGTTTCTCAGGCTTGACAATGTCCTTATAACAGAGACCAAGCCGACCGATGGGAAAAAAAGATATAATTTTTTGGCTACTATAAAACGCGCCAGCCGAGCCGGCAGTAAACAACTTAGATAAAATAAAAGGCTGATTTTAAAAAAATCTCTGTCCACGCGATTCGGGCGTATCGACCTGCGCCATTTAACGTATTCGAGATATTTTACTCCTCCTATTTCGGTGCCTGGATAAAAGGTGAGCATAAACGGCGACATGGAATCTACCTTGTTTTCGCTATAAAAAACGGCATCGGATAAGGTGCCTTCTATTCCCCGGTGCTGGCTGGCGATTATATAAGTGCCGCTGATCTGGACCCCGTACTGGCGTAAAATATCTATTGAGTTTTTTATTTTGTCAGCGCTGATATCCCTGTTAAACACATCTTTATTAAATGAATTATTGACTGAATCCAGCCCTATTCCCACAGAAACGCATCCCGCCTGTCGCAATAATCCAA
>JBDRLN010000003.1:0-2489 GCA_043812955.1 Candidatus Omnitrophota bacterium
AATAGCTTTAACCACTTCAATATTCCGTTTCTCCTGGCCGCTTCCCAGGTTATAAACCTCACCCACCTTGCCTTTTTTGAGAATCGCCAGGATTCCCGCGGCCGCGTCTTCCACATAAAGCCATTCCCGGACATTCTCTCCGCGGGCGTAAACCGGAATTTTTTCTCCGCGCAAAATTTTTAAAACCGCCAGAGGAATAAGCTTTTCCGGATACTGCCACGGGCCGTAATTATTGCTTGGCCGGACAATTATCGCCGGAAAATTAAAAGTCCGCTGGTAGGCTTTAACCAATAAATCAGCCGCAGCTTTACTGGCGGAATACGGAGAACTGGGGTTTAAAGGCGTGGTTTCCAAAAATTCGCCATGTTCTATGTCCCCATACACCTCATCAGTGGAAATATGCACAAATCTTTTTACCGCGTGCTTCTTGCTGGCCTCCAAAAGCACCTGAACCCCCAGGATATTAGTGGTAGTGAAAATAAAAGGCTCTTTGATACTCCTATCCACATGGCTTTGGGCCGCGAAATTAACTACCGCGTCGGGTTTTTCCTTCTTAAAAACAGCCTCGATTTTCTTCTGGTCGCGAATATCCGCTTTATAAAATTTATAATGGCCTTTCGCGCCTTCCAGCCTTTTAATATCCGCGGCATAATCCAAATTATCCACAATAATCACATCCTGTCCCTTGCCCGCTAAAAGCCGGACAAAAGCGCTGCCTATAAATCCCGCCGCGCCTGTTATTAGAATACGGGGGAAGGCATTTAGAGATAAGGGATAAGGGGTAAGGGGTAGTGGGGAAAGAATAGGTTGTATACGATTTGTTTTCATTTTATTTTATCCCTTAGGCTGTTAATTAAAGCATTTAACATTTTACTAACCTCTTCACAACGCCCTTCTATATTATCAAATATAACTTTTGATACAAACTCAAGTTCTTTGGATAATAATAACAAGTATCTGACTTCTTCCAATGAACCTCTGGCAATAAATAGAAATTGAATATATTCTTTAGTACTATTTTTAGAAAAACCTTCAACGATGTTAGTAGGGACTGAAACAACCGCTCTTCTAATCTGGCTTGTTAGGCCGTATAATTCTTCTCTGGGAAAGCTTATTGTATTTTTATAAATCTCTTTCACTAAACTATGAGCTTTCTTCCAAACCTCCAAATCACTCCAGTGCATACCCCACCTACCCCTTATCACTTACCCCTTACCCCTACAAATCTCTTCACACATTCATCCAACACTTCCTCAATCTTGCGCACCTTATAGCCGGTTTTTTCCAGCTTCCGGGTGGACATCAGCAGATTAGTCCTGACTAAGCCTAATTTACGGTAATCTATAATCTCATACTGAAAATCAGGGACATGTTTCTTATAGGCTTCCATTAATTTGGGGTATCTTAAGCCGCCTTTGTTGACCACATTGAAGATGCCGCGGGCGTCAATTTTAATTAAATGGCGCAAAGCCTGGATGAAATCAGGAATATAGGTTACGGAATTAGGCACATCAATAACTTTACGGTAACTAATCAGCTTATTCAGAATATTTTTATTGTGCGGACGGTCATCCATGGGAATCCGTATCCGGGCAATAAGAATATTGTAAGTTTTACTCAAAACTTCCAAAGCCCTTTCGGAATAAATTTTGGTCCGGGAATAAAATAAATCAAAAAAATATGGAATTTCTTCCTCGGTAACCGGCTTGGATTTGGCGTAATCATAATGATAAATACAGCCGCTGGAAATATGCACCAGCTTTACCTTGTTACGCAAAGCTATCTCCGCTAGAATTATAGGGACAAAAGTATTAGAGATCAAACTTTTATCTTTGTCTAATTCACAGTCGTCAACATTGCGTTTGCCGGTATAGCCAATGCAGTTAATAATAATCTTCGGCCGGTATTTCTCGAATTCATCTTGCGCGTCTTTAAAAGACATGATTCGCCGTTCGGAAATTTCCCCGCCTAAAGTTTCTTTAAGCCTTTGGCCGATAAATCCTTGGCCAAAAATCAAAATCTTTGATTTCATCTTTTCTCCTTAACCAGTAGGCAGCAATCACGTTTTGGATTCTTCGTCGGGCACCTGCCTGCCGGCAGGCAGGTGCCCTCCTCAGAATGACGAATCTGGAAAAAACTGCCTTTTTCAGTGTTAACTAAGTATATTCTTAAGATACTCGCCGTAACTGGTTGGTATTGCCTGGCCGAGCATTACCAATTGTTTCGCGTTGATATAACCCATCCGGAAAGCCACTTCCTCTATACAGCCGATTTTTAGCCCTTGCCGGTCTTCAATAGTTTTAATAAATGACGCGGCATCCAGCAAAGAATCATAAGTTCCGGTATCTAACCAGGCATAGCCCCTGCCCATAAGTTTAACCTGCAACGACTTTTTCCTTAGATAAACTTTGTTGACATCGGTTATTTCCAACTCGCCCCTAGCGGATGGCTTAAGGTGCTTGGCAATACTAACCACCTGGTTATCATAA
>JBDRLN010000004.1:0-16546 GCA_043812955.1 Candidatus Omnitrophota bacterium
AAGCAAAAAATAAACGCCACTCCGGCAGTGATTGTGGTACTTGCGCCGCAAAAGTCTTTGCGGCACCAAGCAAAAAATAAACGCCACTCCGGCAGTGATTGAGTTACATGAGCCGCAAAAGTCTTTGCGGCAACAAGAAAAAAATAAACGCCACTCCGGCAGTTATTGTGTCACTTGCGCCCCACATGTATTTGCGCCACATACCAAAAAATAACCGGCCAGCCGGCATTGATCGAGGAACTTGCGCCGAAAACGTCTTAGCGGCACCATGCAAAAAATAAACGCCACTCCGGCAGTGATTGTGGTACTTGCGCCGCAAAAGTCTTTGCGGCACCAAGCAAAAAATAAACGGCCAGCCGGCATTTTTTGCTTGACAATACCAACAGGTTGTGATAAAAAATATAATATAATATAAGATACTGTAAGACCTTAAGGAGGTTAGATAACCTAAATTGAAAAACCAGGTAGAAGATAAAGGCTCTTATTTACCAGGAGCCTTTTTTTATATAATTATATGAAAACCGTCGGGCTAACCTACGATTTAAAGACAGATTATGAATTCAAGGAGAATGACCCTCCGGACGCTAATGCCGAATTTGACCATCCTTCCACTATAAATGTTATCGCCTCAGCAATTAAATCCCAGGGTTTTAAGGTAAAAAAAATCGGTAACGTCGATGTCCTGATGGAGAATTTAAATAAGCTGAATGTGGACATTGTTTTTAATATCTCCGAAGGGCTTATCGGAAGAAACCGGGAATCTCAGGTTCCTATTCTTCTAGAGATGCGAGATGTTCCATTTGTCGGCGCGGATGCTTTAAGTTTAGGCGTATCCCTGGATAAAATTATGGCTAAGAAGATATTTATGGCTGAAGGTATCCCCACCCCAAAATTTTTTGAGATAAAACCAGGGGATTCCCTTATTGATATGGATCATCTTAAATTCCCCTTGATTGTTAAGCCGAGGTTTGAAGGTTCTTCCAAAGGATTAAGCGAGGCTTCCCGGGTCAGCAGCTTAGAGGAACTTAAAAAACAGGTAGAGCATGTAATTACTACTTACAAGCAGCCGGCATTAGTTGAGGAATTTATCCGAGGTGAAGAATTTACCGTAGCTTTAATCGGCAATGACCCGGTGGAGGTTATGCCGATTGTTCAGATAAAGATAGAAGGCAAATTAAACCTTGACGATAAATTTTATACTTTCGGCCATATCAAATCCGATACCTTGGAATATGTCTGTCCCGCTGTGATAAGCGCAAAACTAAAAAACAGAATCGAAGAATTAGCCTTAAAAACTTATAATGCCATAGAATGCCGGGATTTTGGCCGGGTAGATTTCCGGGTGGATGAAAAAGGTAACGTTTTTGTCTTAGAGATTAATCCTCTTCCGTCTTTATCTTCCGAGGATGTATTTATGGTTATTGCCAAAAGAGTCGGTATCTCCTATGATGAGATAATCGGTAAGATTTTAAAAACAGCCATTAAAAGGTATAATTTACCCGCCTAGCGGAAAAATAAAAAATGAAGATAACTTTAACTTACAATCTGAAAAAAGAAGATAAGACCAAGCCGGTGGATTATTTTTCCGAATTTGATTCCCACGAGACGGTGAATGCGATTACCAGCGCCTTGGTAGCCAAGGGTCATCACGTAGAATGTATTGACGTTGCCGAAAAGGACCTGTTTTCTTATTTTAAAAAGAATCGTATTGATATGGTTTTCAATATCGCCGAAGGCATTAACGGAAAATTCCGGGAATCTGAATTACCGGCGGTATTAGATTATCTTAATATACCTTATACCGGTTCAGATACTTTCTCTTTAGCCTTGGCTTTAGATAAGGCCTTGACCAAAAAGATCCTTAAGGCTGAAGGTATACCTACTCCGAACTTTCAAGTTTTTACTAAAGGAAATGAATTACTAGACCCAATCCTTAAATTTCCTTTGATTGTTAAACCTAATTATGAAGGCTCCGCCAAAGGCATTAATGCCTCAAATGTAGTTCATTCTAAAGACGAACTCTATGAGAGAGTAAAGGAATTGCAAAATCGCTACAAACAAGAGATGCTGGTCGAAGAATTTATAGAAGGCAAAGAATTAACTGTAGGTATTCTGGAAAACGGAGTGGCTACGGTCCTGCCTGTTTTGGAGATAGATTTCTCATCCTGCGCAAAAAGCGGGGAATATTTTTATTCCTGGAGGATGAAAGAATATCAGGGGGATAACGAATTAGGGCTTACCCCTACTTTTCATTGTCCTGCCCGCCTGGACAAGACAATCGAAAAATTAGTAAAAGATACGGCTTTAAAAACCCACCGGGCTGTCGGTTGTTTAGATATATCCCGCACCGATATCCGTTTAGACAAAGACAATATTCCGTACGTATTAGAGATAAATCCTTTACCGGGTTTAAACCCGAAGGAATCGAATTTCCCAATTATGGCTTATGCCGCGGGTATGAAATACGACGATATTATTGATATGGTATTAATGAGCGCCTACCAAAGGAGGAAGGCCAAGAATGGAGAATAATACAGTAATTACCGAGAATCAGAAATTACTCTCCGAAAATATCATCGCTCTTTACTCTAAAAGGTCGCGGGATTACCAGCAGATAAGTTTATATAAAGATGTAAATCCTCTAGATTGGGAAGACTGGCGTTGGCAGATGAAGAACCGGATCACCAAGCTTGACCAGATAGCTGAGGTAGTTAAGCTTATTCCTCAGGAGGAAGAAGGAATCAAGAGCGCTAAGGGGAGGATGGCTATGGCGATTACCCCTTACTGGGCTGCTTTGATCGATGCCGAAGATCCAAATTGTCCTATCCGCAGGCAGGCAATTCCAACAGTGAATGAATTTCAGGTTGGACCTCATGAAATGGTTGACCCTTGCGGCGAAGACAATGATTCTCCTGCCCCACATTTAGTCCATCGTTATCCGGACAGGGTTTTGTTATTGGCTACTGAGGCCTGCGCGATGTATTGCCGGCATTGCACCAGAAGAAGGCTGGTCGGTAATGCAGAACGCACTGAAATATCTTCAGAGAACAAATGGGATGCCGCCTTGGATTATATCCGCTCTAATAAAAAGATTCGGGATGTATTGATTTCCGGCGGAGACCCGCTTATTTTAGAAGAAGAGGCATTGGAGGATCTATTAAAGAAACTGCGCAGCATACCCAGCGTTGAATTTTTGAGGCTGGGCACCAGGGTCCCGGTAACCCTGCCCCAGAGGATTACTGAAAGCCTAATTACTATGCTTAAGAAATACGCGCCGATCTGGATAAGCATCCATTTTAACCATCCCAAAGAGATCACTAAGCGTTCTAAAATTGCTTGTGACATGTTATCTGATGCCGGGTTCCCTCTGGGCTCCCAGACAGTGCTTTTACAGGGGGTTAACGATCGTCCTTACATTATGCGCAAGCTGATGCAGGAACTATTAAAGATCAGGGTCAGGCCGTATTATATCTATCAATGTGACCCGGTAAGAGGCACTGGCCATTTCCGTACTCCGGTCAGCGTCGGGATCAATATTATTGAAAAGCTTCGGGGGCATACTTCCGGCTATGCTGTGCCCACCTATGTTATTGACGGCCCTGGCGGTGGCGGGAAGATCCCTGTCGGCCCTAATTACGTCTTATCCCAGGCTAAAGGTAAATACGTTTTGCGTAATTACCGCAGCAAGATTTATACTTACTTAGAATAAAACAAGAAACAAGGGGACGCTTCTATTTTTCAAAAAATTAATGGGGCGAAAAATAGAAACGTCCCCTTGTTTTATCCCTTGACCGGCACCCTCCTTTATATTACAATAAATAAGTTATTTCTGGCATAAATCCTTATAGCTTTCAAACCTTTAAATAGGTAATTATAATGATTCAATATTCCGCAATAGTCATTGTGGGATCACGTAAAATTTAATCGCCAGCCAGCAAATTTTACTTGAAAAGGAGCTTAGCTATGGACGCGCAGAATAAAAGAAACCTCATTCTTTTAGGCCATGCCCAATCCGGGAAAACCTCACTTGCCGAAAACCTGCTTTTTAAATGCGGCGCGATATCGCGCAAAGGCACAGTTCTGGAAGGCAATACCGCCAGTGATTATAACTTTGATGAGATCGAGCGTAAAAGTTCGATCAATGCCAGCTTTTTAAACTGTAATTATCAGGGGACCCAAATACAGATAGTAGATACTCCGGGTTATGCTGATTTCTATGGAGATGTGCTTTCTTGCGTCCGGGGAGTGGATAATGCTGTTATAGTAGTGGATGCTTTTTCAGGTGTTGAAGTAGGCACGGAAAGGGCCTGGGCCCTGGCTGAAGAAAATAATCTTCCCAGGATCATTTTCGTAAACAAGATAGATAAAGAGAATCTAGACCTGAATAAGTTAGTAAAGGATATCAAAGATATCCTTTCCTCAAAGGCGGTGGTTCTATCAACCGCCAAGGAAGATGAATTAGCCGAGCTGGTCGCTGAAAGCGACGATCAGCTTTTAGAAAAATATCTTAATGAAGGTAAGCTTTCCAGCGAAGAAGTAAGTCAGGGATTAGGTAAGGCTATAAGATTATCCAAGGTTTTTCCGATAGTTTTTGGCTCTAACCAGAGCGGCGCTGGGATAGAAGAACTATTAAAGATTATTAAAGATTATTCAGCCTCTCCTATTTACCGGCCTGCCTTAGATCTGCAGCAGGGTGAGGTGGCGTTTAATGAATCTTCGCCTTTGACAGGTTTTGTTTTCAAGAATATCATAGATCCTTATGTGGGCCAATTGAGCATGGTAAGGGTATTCTCCGGGAAATTAGCGGCTAATACCAGTTTTTACAATGTTACCCAGAAAATAGCCGAGCGAATTGGCCAGATTTATTTTCTGCAAGGTAAGGAACAAAGGCCTATTGATGCTGCCGGTTGCGGAGATATTGTGGCCATCCCGAAATTAAAACAGACCCAGGCATCGGATAGTATTGCTGAGCAGGCCCATCCGGTTATTTTTAAGCCGGTAATATATCCGGAAGCAATGATCTCGGCTTCGGTCAAGCCTCATACCCGTCAGGATGAGGAAAAAATATCCCAGGCCCTGGCCAAATTAGTGGCCGAAGACCATACCTTCAGGGTAAAGGTTGATCAGGAAACCAAAGAAATGCTCATCTCCGGATTAGGGGATCTGCATCTGAATGTTATGGTTAACCGGCTTAAGAAAAGGTTTAATGTCGGAGTAGACCTGGGCACGCCCAAGGTTCCTTATAAAGAGACCATAACTAAGATCGCCAAAGTCCAAGGTAAATTCAAACGTCAGTCCGGAGGACGGGGCCAATATGGTGACGTCTGGATCGAGGTCCATCCTTTAGAGCATGGCAAGGGATTTGAATTTGTGGATAAAATCGTCGGCGGGTCTATACCCAAGAATTTTATCCCCTCGGTTGAAAAAGGGGTTAGGCAGGCGATGTCCGAAGGCGCGGTCAGCGGCAATCCTATGGTGGATATCCAGGTTATTCTCTACGATGGCTCTTTTCACGAAGTAGATTCTTCGGATATGGCTTTTCAGAGGGCTGGTTCAATGGCCCTAAGAAAAGCAACTTTAGCCGCCGGACCGGTATTATTAGAGCCTATAATGGAGGTGGATGTTTTTATCCCGGAAGATTTTTTAGGCCAGATTTCCGGCGATTTAAATCAGCGCCGGGGCAGGACAACCGGCATGGAGGTTAAGGGTAAATCTCAGGTAGTTAAGGCCCATGTTCCGCTGGCAGAAATGTTTACTTATGCCAATGACTTACGCTCAATGACCCAGGGCAAGGGCAGTTATCTTATGAAGTTTAACCACTATGAACAGGTGCCGGCAAAAATTGCCAGTACTATTATCGCTCAATACCAGGCAACCCGGAAACAGGAGGAAGAGGAGTAGAATGAAAATAGGAATAGTAGGAATAGATAGTATATCAGCCGGCAAGGGGAATATTGACGACGATAGATTAGATACCCTAAAGGATTTATTTAAATCCGCTAAGAAAGTTTGTATTCAGGTGGATCTGCTTACGGAAAAGGAAAAACTCTGCGAAGCAGACGGAATCATTGCTCCGGAGAATTCCAAGCTGGATTTAATCATCAGCGATATCGAATTTGTTGAAGCCAGGCTTGAGCGTTCTGCTGATGATCTGGAAAAAAACTTGTTTACCCGTTTCAAGGAGGTTTTAGATAAAGAAGATTTTCTTTCACAGGTATCTTTAAGCGAAGAGGAGAAAAAATTAATTGCCGGGTATTCGTTGTTAACCACAAAGCCGGTATACCTGGCAACACCTGCAGAGATTGAGGATAAAAATAAGCTTTTATTCTCGGCGTATTATCATTTCGGGTATATGTCTTTTTTCACTGCGGGAGAAAAAGATGCCCATGCCTGGTCAATAAAAAAGGGGGCTAATGCCTGGGAGGCCGCAGGGTGCATCCATTCCGATATCCAGAAGGGTTTTATCCGGGCAGAGGTAGTAGCTTATCAGGATCTGATTAATGATAAAGGTTTAAACGGGGCTAAGACTAATAATCATCTTCGCCTGGAGAATAAGGAATATTTGGTTCAAGAAGGAGATTATATGGTATTTAGGTTTAATAAATGATTAAAATAAAAAGAGCGTTAGTCAGCGTTTCGGATAAATTAGGCATTATTGAACTATGCCGGATTTTAGTTAAATATGGGGTTGAGATTATTTCTACAGGAGGAACAGCTAAAACCTTAAAAGAAAACAATATCCCGGTTATAGAGATATCTGATTATACCGGATTCCCGGAAATTCTCGACGGCAGGGTTAAAACTCTCCATCCAAAAGTACATGCTGGTCTCTTGGCCCGGCGGGATAACCCCGGGGATATGCAAAAAATAAAAGAGCTTGGTCTAGGGTTGATCGATATGGCAGTGATTAATCTTTATCCTTTTGAAAAGACTATGGCAAGGCCCGGGGTGAGCGTGGAAGAGGCGATTGAAAATATCGATATCGGTGGTCCGGGGATGTTGCGTTCAGCAGCTAAAAACCACGCGTCTGTAGTAGTTGTTTCTTCGGTTAAACAATATCCGCAGATAATCCGGGAAATGGAATCCAATAAGGGAGTGATAAAAGAAGAAACTGCCAGAAAATTCGCCCAGCAGGTTTTTGAATTAACCTCGCATTATGACGCAGCTATTGCCGGATACCTGGGAAGTAAAAATGGTCTGCAAAATGGGTTTCCTGAAACCCTAAGCCTGGATTTTATTAAAATGCAGGATTTGCGTTATGGCGAAAACCCCCATCAAAAAGCAGCCTTTTATAAGCAAGTTTGCGGTTTCGGCGGTTTAGCGAATTTAAAACAGCTCCAAGGAAAAGAGCTTTCTTTTAATAACCTTTTGGATTTAAATAGCGCCTGGAGTTTGGTTCGGGAATTTGACAATCCGGCAGTGGTAATCATCAAACATAATAATCCCTGCGGAGTAGCTGAAGCTGAAAACCTGGATCAGGCCTACCGGAATGCTTTTAAATCCGATTCTTTATCAGCTTTCGGTGGTATCGTAGGGTTAAATCAGGAGGTAGATCTAAAGACCGCTAAAGTTATTTCCGCCAGCGGATTTCTGGAATGCGTTATCGCCCCTTCTTTTTCCGAAGAAGCTTTAAAGATATTCTCTCCAAAGAAAAACCTGCGGATTTTAAAACTGGAAAATTTTCAATCTGAGGACAAGCTTGATATTAAAAAAATAGAAGGTGGAATGCTGTTGCAGGATAAGGATAATTTAATGATAGACGAGGCCAACCTTAAGCTGGTTACTAAGAAAAAACCAACTAGAAAACAGGTTATAAGTCTGATCTTTGCCTGGAAAGTAGCCAAACATGTTAAATCCAATGCCATAGTTTTGACGAAGGGCACCCGGACAATAGGTATTGGCGCGGGTCAGACTTCCCGGGTGGATTCGGTGATCTTGGCTAAAAATAAAGCCGGTCATTTAAGTAAAAATTCTTGTTTAGCTTCAGATGGTTTTTTCCCCAAGCCCGACTCAATAATAGCCGCAGCCAAAGCCGGAATAAAAGCTATAATCCAGCCCGGCGGTTCAATTGCTGATGAAGAAGTGATCTTGGCTTGCGATAAGCATAAGATCGCTATGGTTTTCACCGGCGTCAGACACTTTAAACATTAATAGTTTCTAATGCCCTATCCAGCCGCAACCAAATATTTAGAATCTTTTATTAATTATGAAAAAATTCCTGCCTGGCCTTATAAAGAATCTTTGAAATTAGAACGGATCAAAGAATTTTTGGGCCTAATAGGTAACCCTCAGGATTACTTAAAATGCATCCATATTGCCGGGACAAAAGGGAAAGGTTCAACCTGCGCTTTTATCGCCTATATATTGGAAAAAGCCGGGTATAAAGTTGGGTTGTATACTTCTCCTCATTTATCCGATTTTCGGGAGAGGATCCGCATCTTTACCCCTAAGCCACCTGCCTTGCCGGCAGGCTCCAGGCTTTTTGGGGATTTTGAGGGCATGATTTCAAAAAGTGAGCTAAGCGATTTAGTAGATAAATTAAAACCAGCCGTAGAAGAATATAATAAAAACTCCAGATACGGCCCGCTTTCTTTCTTTGAAGTTTATACCTCTTTGGCTTTTGTTTATTTTAAGGATAATAAAGTTGATTTTGTGGTATTGGAAACAGGTTTAGGCGGCAGGCTGGATGCTACTAACGTAATCAATTCTTTGGTCTGTGCGATTACTTCTTTAAGCTACGAGCACACCCAGAAATTAGGCAATACTTTAAGGGAGATTGCGGCTGAGAAGGCCGGAATCATAAAAAGACACCAGGACGCCGGGACACCAGGACACCGACCAATCGTAATTAGCGCGCCACAGGAACCCGAAGCAATGGCTGTTATACAAGAACGCTGCCGGGGAACCGGGGCTAAGTTATATAAAGTTGGTAAAGATATAACCTACCACCAGGACACCTGGACACCAAGATACAAAGTAAATAATAGTTTTATGGTCACGGGGGTATTCGGCAGATACAATAATTTAAAAATTAAATTAATCGGCGAGCATCAATTAGTAAATGCCACAGTAGCAGTAGGTGTCATTGAGGCTTTAAGGGCGCATAATATAAAAGTAGGTGTTGATGAGATAAGAAAAGGACTCTATAATACTGTTTGGCCTGGCAGGTGTGAAATCGTATCGCGACGGCCCTATATCGTTCTGGATGGAGCTCAGAATATTGCTTCCGCCAGAGTTTTAAAAAAGACTATAAAGAGTAATTTTCGTTATAATAAATTAATTTTAATTTTGGGTGTTTCTAAGGATAAGGATATCAAGGGAATCTGTAGTGAATTATATGGATTATCAGACATAGTTATTTTAACTAAAGCCAATAATCTTCGGGCAACTGAACCCCAAGTTTTAGCCGGAAGTTTTAAAAACAAAGAAAGTTATATAACCAATGGCGTTAGGCAAGCCAGAAATAAATCTATTAAATTGGTGAAAAAGGAAGATTTGATTTTAGTTTGCGGTTCGTTGTTTGTAGTCGGTGAATTTAGGGATAATTTTAAACAAAAAAGGAGAAGACATGGTTGAAAGAAGCGAATTCAAAGGCAAGCCGTTAATTGTGATTAAAAGAAGCGAAGAAGATCAATATCCGTTTTCTTTTGGCGTAAGCAAAGCCAAATTAATCCTGGAGAACATCGAAGAGATTAAAAAATTTGTAGAAGAAAACTCCGGCAACTAATTTTTCGCATGCCTAGCTTTAATCAAAACGACACCATAGCGGCGATTGCTACACCGATTGGCGAAGGAGGCATTGGCATTGTTCGGCTTAGCGGAAAAGACACACTTTCCATAGCCGATAAAATTTTTATTTCCCCCGCCGGTAGAAAACCCTCTGTTTTTAAGAGTCATACTCTCCATTATGGCTGGATTATACCAGGACACCAGGACACCAGGACACCAGGTTAAGGGCTGTCATGTTGTGGATGAAGTTCTTTTGACGGTAATGCGCGCTCCTATATCTTATACCCGAGAAGACATAGTTGAGATAAATTGCCACGGCGGGATTGTGGCATTAAGGGCGGTTCTGGAACTGGTTTTGGCCAGCGGTTGCCGTTTAGCTGAGCCCGGAGAATTTACCCGGCGGGCTTTTTTAAATGGCAGGATTGATTTATCCCAGGCCGAGGCAGTTTTAGATATCATTAGAGCTAAGACAGACTCGGCTTTAAAAATAGGCCTAGGTCAGTTAAGGGGAGAATTATCCTCCCGGATAAATAAACTGAGGGGTAAACTTTTAAATATGCTTTCTATTTTTGAGGCGAATATTGATTTTCCTGAAGAAGAGATAGCCCCGGCTGACTTAGAGGGTATATCTCAGAGGATGTCCGGTATAGATAAAGAATTGGAAAGTATATTGTACGACGCCAGGCAGGGAAGGGTAATGCGCGAGGGGATAAATGTAGTTATTTGCGGTAAACCCAATGTAGGCAAGTCTTCTCTATTAAACGCTCTATTAAAGCAGGAGCGTTCCATTGTCTCTGCGGTAGCCGGTACGACTCGGGATACTATAGAGGAGATTATTGATATAAAGGGTATCCCGGTAAAGATTGTGGATACTGCTGGAATTATTGAACCCCGGGATCTGGTTGAAAAGAAGGCAGTCCAGCGGGCAAAACAGTATATTGATAACGCGGATCTAGTAATTTTGATGTTTGATGCCAGCAAGAAGTTAAGTAAATATGATGAAGTGTTGATAAAAAGATTAGGTAAAAAAGCCACAATCGCGGTTATTAATAAAATAGATTTAAAGGGGCATATTCAAAAAGAACGGATTTTCAAGAGGTTTAAACAAACAGTTGAAATCTCTGCCAAGAGGTTAAAGAATATTAATCTTTTAGAGGGGGCGATTTTAACTTTAGTATATAAGGGGAAAATTTTAAATCCTGAGTCAGTAGTGGTAAGCAATGCCAGGCATATCCAGGGATTTAAAAAAGCCAGCGAATTTATTAAAGGGGCAGCTAAATCTTTAGAAAAAAAGTTGTCTTTAGAAATAATTGCTCAGGATATTAAGGATGCCTTGGGTTGTTTTGATGATATAATGGGTAAAAGATTCTCCAGCGATTTATTAGATAGGATATTCAGCGAATTTTGCGTTGGGAAATAACCACCGCTACAAAATAATGCTTATGTTTAGTTTTTTTGGCGGGGTAAACGGAGGATATAATGGATAAGAAAAAAATTGAGAGAGCGGTAGCGGCTATATTGGAAGGTATAGGCGAAAACACCAAGAGAAAAGACCTTTTGGGTACGCCTAAAAGGGTTGCTGAAATGTATGAAGAAATATTTGCCGGCGTATCCCAGGACCCGGAAAAGGAGCTGGAAGTTATTTTAGACCAGAAACATGATGAGATTATTTTGCTCAAGGGTATACCTTTGTATAGCGTATGTGAACACCACCTCTTACCTTTTATAGGCAAGGCTAATATTGCATATATTCCGAAGCAAGGCAGAGTTACCGGATTAAGTAAATTAGTCAGGATAGTAGATATTTTAGCCAAGCGGCCTCAGGTGCAGGAACGATTAACTACTCAGATTGCCGAAATTATTATGTCTAAGTTAAGGCCGCTGGGCTGTATGGTTGTTATTGAAGCCGAGCATTTATGTATGTCTATGCGGGGAGTGAAAAAACCGGGCACGCTTACGGTTACTTCGGCGGTCAGGGGTATATTTCAGAAGAACGAAAAGACCCGTTCCGAAACTTTGGCTTTAATAGGCAAGTAAATATTTTTCTTGAAAAGTCTATTGGTAAGGTGTAGTATATTAATATAGAAAATCATATTATTCGTTTCTTGCTGGTGGCAGGGTTTCAGGATCCCTGCCTACCGGTAGGCAGGGATCCTGCCCGATTATCGCAGAAGTTATTCGAGGAGGCAATATGAAAAACTGGAAGATAATTTTTACCGGCTTATTGATAATAACAATTATAATTTTAATTGGTGTTTTTCAGTACATGAATTTACTAAAGATACAAAACGATTTAATAATGGTTAACGTTGAATGTATAAGAAAACAAATTGTTTCTTTTGAGTATAGGAATAATAACGAACGTTGGAATGCTAGGATTACCGTTTTAACCAATGACAACAAGGAATTAAAGAATAAAATAGCTGTACTGGAAGCTATTTTAGCCCAGGAAGCGATAAAGCCAGAATCAGGCAAGGCAAAAGAAACCCCTAAAAGGATAAAGCCAGAATCAGGCAAGGCAAAAGAAACTCCCGAAGGGAATAAAGGTTTTTTATACAAGAAAAGATAGCGTTTTTTTCTCAGGTATCCCGACCCAAGGTAATCCTCTCCAAATGCCTGTTTAACACCTGCCGGCAGGCAGACAGTCAGGTACTTTCGGCTCAAAATTATGCTCGTCACCGCTACGCGGTATCTCGCTAGATGCGCCGAAATATGGCGTAGGTTTGAGCTCGTCACCGCTACGCGGTATCTCGCTTAATATCTGCCTGCGGTAAACGTATATAGGTGCTCGTTGCCGCGCAGCGGTATCTCACTAGATGAGCCTTCGGCTCAAAATTGTGTTCGCGAAAACGCTTTCTATTTACCCTCAGATATACTTGAAATAGCCGGAGTAATAAAGCATATTTATATTAGAAAGGATAGGTATGTCTGAATTAGATTTTATAGAGAAGAGGGGCTCAATAAGGTTTGCCTTAACAATCCCGGTGCAATGTTTAGACATTGATACGAAGTCGATGTATTTGGCTGAGACTCATGATATAAGCAGTGTAGGCCTAAGCCTGATGATTGATAGAGACTTGTCTAAGCATAGTAGCCTGAATATAAGGCTTAAGATGTCTGACAACGAAGAGGAGATCTATACAAAAGGAGAAGTAGTTTGGTCAAAAATAATCTATTCTAATCACTGGAGGATAGGTTTAAATTTTACGGAAGCGAATCTTAAACCCATACCAATAGTTTTAAGGGCTATCCAGGCTAAAGCCAAATACCATCAGGAAAAATACTATAGAATCCCTGATCGCCAGTCTTAGATTTTCTGTTCCCGAAAGATTTTTTGTAATCCGTGTTTTATATTTCCAGTTTCGGATCATTTATAATACCGACCCCACATAGGTTGTTTCTATGCTCGATTACGAACCGGCCTAATTCACCGATAAAAGAAAAATTTTCAATAACCAAAGTTTTTTTTGTTTTGAAGACCACCCCTACTGCCTGATTTACCTTTAGTTCTCCGGTACGCCTTTTCAATATTTTCAGCGTCGTTAATTCTATCCGTTTTTCAATTTTTTCAGCTAGGCATTCCGACTCTTGGGCTATAAATCTCAATAAAAATGGTTTATTAAGCTTTAATGCCTTATCAGAAACCCAGATAACATTTGATTTGAATCTATAAATAGGTTCCGGGCAGTTGTTAGATTCTGCGATTATCTGTCCCCGTTGCGCAACAGGATGATCTTTAAGAATTACTCCAATGTTTTCTCCCGCACGAGCTATTTTTTTATTCCGGCCGAAGATCTTGATGAAACTTATCCTTGTTTTATCTCCAGGAGGCATCGCTATGACATTCTGTCCGGTCCGGATGCTTCCGGATAATACCTTGCCCAAGGCTAAATCTTCTTGATTGGTTTTTAAAATATCCTGTATGCAGAATCTTAAAGGTTTTTTACGGGTTTTACGGCTCAGGTTAATCCAGCTCAGGGCTTGAAAAAAACCGGGCCTTTATACCAGCGTATCTTATCGGAGCGGCTGGTAATATTTTGGTCCTTTTTTGCCGATATCGGTATTATATAGGAAGGGGGCAGGCCCAGGTTTTTAAAAAATTCCAAGAGGCTAGTTTTAATCTCCTCAAACTTTTCTTTTTTATATTGGACCAGGTCCATTTTATTCATTTTATTTACTTGATTACTTTAGAGGCTACCGCGTCTTTGGTATCAGTGAGCTCCTTATATTTTACCGCAGGCACTTCCAGATGGATATCGATCCTGTCCAGCAATGGCCCGGAGATCTTACCCATATAATTAGCGATTTTGTTGGTGCCGCAGCTGCAGGCTTTCTTAGGATCAGTATAATAACCGCAGGGGCATCCATGATGAACACAATGACAACATTTGCCCCCTGGTTTACACGCTTAAAATTGAGGTAAATATGCTTGATTTTAACCCAAAATACCCCAAAAATCCCCAAACTTTAGGCGAAAAAATAAGAAAGGCAAGAATGGACAAGGGGTTATTACAAAGGGAATTGGCTGAGCAGATAAGGGTTACTGAGGACACGGTGATAAATTGGGAGATTAGGGATATTCAGCCAAAAGAAGAGAGTATGGCGAGGATAAAGGAATTTATTGAAAAAAATCCTTTCAATAATTAGTATTGAAGGCAGCAGATATTACTTGACAAATTTTTGAATAGAATTAGAATAAAATCGATTAATAACGGATAAAAACTAATAATTATAACTAAAATAAAAGGAGATTGTCTATGGACGATAATTTTTTTAGCACTAAAGAAGTTTCTCGGTACCTAAAGATACCCAGGAGTACCATCTATAAACTCTCCCAAAAAGGTGAAATTCCCTTGGTAAAGATTGGTAAGCAGTTGCGCTTTCGCAAATCCAGTATAGATAAATGGATAACCCAAAAGGAGGCTGGATTTAAAGGCCAAAAAAATGCGCTTATTTCTTTTTTCAAGGAAATCAAGCCAGTTAACTTTAAAGCAAAGCACATCTTATTGATTGATGATGATGAACTTGTGCTCAGGTCCATTGCTCGACTCTTTGAAAGTCAGGGGTACAATGTTGAAGTAGTGAAGAATGCAGATGAGGCTTCGAAAAAGATAGAAAACTCAAGCTTTGATTTGATTATCACGGATATCAAAATGCCAGGGATGAATGGTCTTGAGGCAATCAAAAGAATCCGGGAGCTCAATAATAGATATAATCGGTCTCCTGTTCCAGAGGTGATTATTACCGGCTACATCGATACCAAGACAGAACAAGAGGCAGAAAAGTTAGGAATTACTGACTATCTCTATAAACCCTTTGCTATCACTGACATTATGAATGTGGTACAGCAAAAGTTAGAATTGAATGTAAGTTTAAATTAAGTGATATAAATCAAAGCCGTAGTCAAAAGGTAGCGAGAATCCCTTAAGAAAGGTGGTAATATGCAAGACGAATTGGATATTTTGAGAGAGGTAGGAAGTATTGCTGCTGCCCATGGTAGTATAGCTTTATCCGAAATTTTAGGAAGACGGATAAATCTTTTTCTTCCCTCAATGGATATGGTTTCTCTTACTCGAGTTCCATCAAAGATAAATGTAGAAAGAATAGGAATTGCTGTAATCGCAAAACTTCTTACCGGATTAAAAGGAGAAATAATTTTTCTTCTGGATGAACAGAATGCTTTTAAATTAATCGATTTATCCTATGAACTTAGAGACGAAGATAAAAAAATAGGCGCTCTTACTGAGATTGGCATGTCTTTAATCAAAGAGATGGGCAGTATTGTTATCGGTGCTTATGTCTGTGCGTTAAGTATGATACTTAAAAGAATAATTCTTCCTCCTCCGCCGACTTTAATTTCCGGGACAATTGAGGAAATTCTAAGAATGATTTTTTCTGGCTATCAAGAAGAAGATTATGCTGTGTTTATTGAGGCAGTATTTGAGGAACCCAAAGAGAAAATAAAAGGTGGTTTTTATTTAGTTTTAACCCCAGGGGTCGCCTCCGATATTAAAGAAACTTGCAAGAATATGCTTGACGAATTAGAAAAGTAAAAACTGTAATATGACTGGGTTAATTAACGCAGTACTTTATTCTACTGCGTTCCCTTAAAAACCATGCTCATTAAGGAGGTGTTTTTATGGAAGATAAATATAGGGGGCCTGAAAGAAGAGCAGCCACTCGTTTTTATCAAAAAGTTTCTGTAGAGTATATATTCATAAATGGTGAGTTACGGAGAGATTTATCGAAGAAATATTCCGGCTACGTCAGCAATTTTTCCTATAGCGGCGCGCTGTTGGAGTTAGATGAGTTGAATGAAAACTGGATAAAGGATTTAACATCAGGCATGATTAAAATAATTATAGAAATAAAAATTCCAGTTTATCCTGAGCCCATTAAGGCCATAGCGAAGGTAATTTGGATTAAGAAAAACGAAGAACCTGAAAAAGAAGGGAAGTATCTTGTAGGTTTAAGTTTTACTGATATTACCGATGAGGACAGAGACAGAATTAAAAAGTATATGATAGATTCTTGCTTGGCGTCATGGAAAGCTTACGAGAAAGAGATTAAGGATAAGAATGCGTAAGGGGGAGATCAAGGAAAGACTAAAAGATATTCCGGGTTTACTTTAATAACCAAAAACAGGCAAAAAAATTTCAGAACTGGTTAGAGAAGCGGTTGAGGGGTATCTTGAAGTTTAGCTTGGTCATAGTTGATGGTCCAATTGCGACCCTTGAATGTCCATGCCTGGAGTTTGTCGTGAGGTGATAAATTGGGAGATTAGGGGCATTAAACCAGAGAGCAGGAATTTGGAGAG
>JBDRLN010000005.1:0-18986 GCA_043812955.1 Candidatus Omnitrophota bacterium
TATAAGTAAGAAACTGGATTTGTCAAGGCTTTTTTAAAAATTGATAACTAACTTTCCTTTTTCTATAACATAAGCAGTATTAGGCGGTTTACTTCCAGGATAAACCCTGATGTAGGCTTGGGTCAAAGCATCCAGAAGCTCCTGTATTTCTTGCGCTGTAAGCCAATGGCCGGCAAAACGCCGGTTAATCCGCTCAAACTCATCTTTAGGTATTAGACATCCCTGCGGCAGGACAATTTTTTTCACGAATACTTTTTCCGGCTGTTCGATTTTCCGGCGCAAAGACAATTCCTTATCAATATCCTGTTGCGACTTCTCTATTTCACCTACTGTAACCGCGCTCAGGCGATGAAAAGCCGGGTTAAGCTGGGTAAATAATAATATGAGGCAAGCTATTTTTTTAATTTTCTTCATCGCCGAATTTCTCTTTTGTTCATAATGATAAGTCTTTGTCCCCCAATAACTTCTGGTAAATAACCTTAGGCAGGCTTAGCTTTATCTTTATCCCTGCCTGAAGATACTTTATCTCTTTAACCTTACCCTGGCGGTAAAACAAATCTACCAAGTCCATCCGTTTATGGGGTATAGTAATATCCAGCGCGATCATCCGGCTGGTAAAATTTTTTTCAACTTCTTTAAGTAATAATCCCAAGTTTTGTTTTAGTTTTGCTGAAATAACAACCGGCTTGACAAAATCTTCTTTTAATCTTTCCAGCCAAGTCTTATCTTCCAGTAAATCAATCTTATTTAAAGCTGTGACCATCGGGATTTCGCCGGCCCCCAATTCCTTAAGCACCTCCATTACTGCCTGATGGCGCTGGTAGACCTGAGAATGGGCAATGTCAATAACGTGGATCAATAAATCCGCCTGCCTTACCTCTTCCAGGGTGGCCTTAAAAGCTTCAACCAGATGGTGTGGTAATTTATGCAAAAAACCTACGGTATCAGAAACAACTATTTTCTCACCTGCGGGTAATTTTAGGGTTTTAGTTAATGGGTCTAAAGTAGTAAATAATCCATCCTGCACGGTTTGCCCGGCATCGGTCAGACTGTTTAAAAGCGTAGATTTTCCGGCATTAGTATAACCAACCAAGGCTACCGAAGGAATAGAATTTTCTTCTCTCTTCTTGCGCATGGTCAGCCGGTGGATACTCAAATGTTTTAAATTTTCTTTCAAGCCCTCAATGCGTTTACGGATCCTGCGCCGGTCAACCTCCAATTTCTGCTCACCCGGGCCCCGGGTTCCTATGCCTCCTCCTAAACGCGAAAGCAAAATCCCTTTACCTACTAATCTGGGCATCAGATATTGCAACTGAGCCAGCTCTACCTGCATCTTGCCTTCCGGGCTCTTGGCATGACGGGAAAAAATATCCAGGATTAGCTGGGTCCGGTCAATAGTCTTTTTCCCAATCACCTCTTCCAGATTTCTCTGCTGGGTGCCGGATAAGTCATGGCTGAATATAACCGTATCGATCTCCTGCTCTTGGGCGAGAAAGGCTATCTCTTCGGCTTTACCCTTACCTATATAGAGGTCTGGCGTGGGCTTTTCCCGCGGACACATAACATTATCAATGATCTCCACGCCACAGGCAGAAGTAAGCTCTTCCAGTTCCAGCGCTAGTTCATCAACCGGCCAACGCTCTTTATCCGACTCTAAATCCACGGTAACTAATAATACCTTTTCCATAATCACCTTAAAATGGGGTCAGAATTATTTTTTTATTATTCTGCCCGTAAAAAATAATTCTGACCCCATTTCTAACCCCATTTTTAATGAAATTCAGACACAAGAATTCCGTAAATAAATGCCGGCGTATTTCTGCCTAACAAGTAGCGAAAGTAAGACCGCCTGGCCTGAAACAACAGTTGAAAATTTTGTTTCTTAAAAAATTGACCTGCTTTTTCGGACAAGGTTGCGAAATATACTCCTTTTACCTTCTGCTCCTTCAAATAATCTAGATAAGCCTTAATCAGCTTTGAGCCGATCCCCCTTAAACGATATTCTTTAATAATATTAATATGCAATGTCGCCGGGTAATCTTTTGAGAATGCCGGAGCTTTAAATTCGCCCTTGACTAAACTCAAAAACACGTGGAATAAAAATTTCACATTTCTCTTATTAAAAAATACACAGCGCCGCCAGGCCTTAATAAATAATGCTTGCGCGATTCTTTTGGCAAAAATTTTTTCCATACCCAACACGTCTTTCGCGCCCAGCAAGTAACCAACAACCCTATTATTGCATTCGGCTACAAAACATGATTCAGGCTCGTAGTCGGTAAAATATAGCGTTAATACATCCGCAAATATTTCATCGTCAGCAAAAAAAGCGTCGCTGGATTCACCCATCAATGCCGTCTGACAGCTGATCCGGCGAATCATAGACCTATCTTTAGTATTATAATTTCTAATTACTACCGGGTTATTATTTATCATGAAGGCGTTTATTTTTAAAATGATTGGTTATTGCCAATGTAATAAAATAAAAGGCTGCTGCGCAGAGCAATCCCAGCACCAAGCTCCCCATGAATAAAGGATAATAGAATTCGCTAACACTTGAAACTTTGAAGTTTCTAATATATTCCCAGGAAAAGGGCGGGTAGTTTTTATTAACAAATATTAAGCGGCCGATATCATAGGCTGTCCAGGTAATAATCGCAATGGTTGGCGGCAGGGAAATGTTAGTGCCTATCAAAATAGCTAATTTATTGGCCCGAGGTATTAAGATCGCAGCGACCACGCAAAGCGCTGTATGAAAACCGTACAAAGGAAGAATTCCGATAAAAGAACCTACGGCCACGCCTAAGGCAATCTCATGCGGGGAATGATGCTCTTTAAGCATTCTCACCAATACAGCTATTATATCTTTAACCCTTTTCTTGGGCATTGGCAAAATTCCGGGGTCAGCAGAAATGGGGTCAGAATTATTTTTTCTCCTGTCTGTTTTCCGGAAAAAATAATTCTGACCCCATTTCTGACCCCATTTTTTCCATTTTTTTAAATAACCTTTCAGCCACCTGCTGATGATTTTCCTTAGAATTAATATTCACCCACTGAATACGCTTATCTTTTCTAAACCAGGTAAGCTGCCTTTTAGCGTATAAACTGGTATTGCGCGTTATAAGCTGCTTGGTTGTCTCTAGATCATACTCACCGTTAAGATGCCCTTTGATTTCTTTCAAACCGATAGCGTAAGAAGCTGTCCGGCTTAGCTTCTTCTTAAGCAGCTTCTTTACTTCGCCTATTAAACCATTCTTAAGCATTTTATCCACCCGCTTTTCAATTCTATTATTAAGCTCAGCCCGGGGCATATTCAAACAGAATATCTTAATGTCGTATTTATCCCAAAGCCCAACCCTGTGTTTTTGCAGCTCGGATATCGGCTTACCGCTAACTTCATAAACCTCCAGGGCCCGGATAATCCGTTTAGCGTCATTAGGGTGAATTTTTAAGGCTGCCGCAGGATCAATCACTTTAAGGCGACTATGAAGATGCTGGCTGCCTAATTTAGACGCTTCTTTATGGAGCTTGCGGCGGATATTTTTATTTTCAGCTTTAATATCGAATATGCCATCTAAGAGTATAGTCATATAAAGCCCGGTTCCTCCGACTAAAAGAGGAATCTTTCCTTTATCTAAAACCTTTTTAATCTTTTTTAGCGCGGCCTTACGGTATTGAGAAACATTATACTCCTTCCCTGGAGAGATTACACTGATCAGATGATGGGGAATTTTTTTCCTTAAACCTAAAGAAGGCTGAGAGGTAATTATATCCAGGCCTTTATAAATCTGCATGGAATCGCAGGATATGATCTCGGCCTTGATTCTCTTGACTAAGTCTACCGCGATATCGGTCTTGCCGGTTGCGGTAGGCCCGACAATAAAGATTATTTTTTTTCTCATTTCGTTAAATCAGATAATTCCTCCCGGATAAATTCCCGCTCCCGGACACGCCAGCGGTTGATCCTAGCTAAGGCAAAATTGAATTCAATCTCAGCTTGTTTGAAATCTCCTTTTTCTTTATATACCCGGCCTAACTCAAAATGAGCACCGAAATCATCCGGATCCAGAGACAGGGCCTTATTTAAAACATCTTCCGCTTCGTTAAAACGTTTTTGCTGATTATACATAATCCCCAAATTATAGTAAGCATCGATATATAAAGGAAAGGCGCGCAGAGTATCTTTAAATTTAGCTTCGGCTTTTTTTAGGTCTTTGCTGCCGTAATAACTATCTCCCAGCAAGAATAAGGCTTCCGGACTGCCAGGATCAAGATCGCAGGCCTTCTGGAATTCAGTGATCGCTTGCGGATAATCTGATTTCTGATAATAAAATACCCCCTTATAAAAATGCGCGTAATAATTTTGAGCCCTAGCCCGGATATCCGCGGCCTTACCCATTTTAAATAGGTCCTGATTAAACAAGGCGAAAATTAAAACCAGGATAATAAAAAACCAGGCAAAATTTTTATACTTACCTAATCTTAAAGCATCCCCCAGTTTAAATACGGCATAACCGGAAAATACCGCCATAAATGGGACCATTACAATACGATACCTGGTAGTGACAAAAAATATAAGCATGCCCAGCGAGAAACCAAATAAGCTAAGAAAGAGCGGGAATGTCTCCCTTAGATTCTTTAACCCAAAAAACATTCCCAAAATACATAAGGGCAATATTAATCTTAAATCCTTCAGCATTACCTTAAAAATACCTATGTTGCCGGCAATAAAATTATACTCCTGGTCATGTATGGCTTCCCGGGGGCTAAATAAATAATTTATTTTTTTCTTTAACAACTCCAGATAGGATCGGGGATTATTTTTCATATAATCCAGCGACTTCCTAAACCAGAAACTGGACACCTCTGAAGTCTTAAGGCTCTTTTTTTTCTCTAACCTAGCCGTAATCCGGGCATCCCTGAACATCCCCTCCTGGTTAGCCATAATATGCCGAGCCGTATGAAAACTGCCCGTTGCTTCCGGATTATTCCCCAGATAAAAATTAATACCGGTATTGCCGGCTATTAATACTATATCTTTCTCGGCTAAATAATTACTTAAGGCGGTTGTACCCAAAACTAAAAACAGGCCCAGGGAGAAAAAAGAAATATCAATAATTGACCTGATCAGAACTTGTTTCTTTAAGTAAATAAACCAGAATATAGCCGCTAATCCGAAAACAATGATATTGGCCTGGACAATAGCGCAAATCCCCAAAAGAATACCCAGGCCAAATATTTTTTTCTTATTTAAATCCTCTTTTGCCCTTAAAAGAAATAAGAAAAATACCGAATTCAGAAACAAGGATAAACTTGTATAAATAAGCAGGCCTTCATAGAATACGGGCAAGGCGTACCATAAATAAATCAGGCTTGAAATAACCGCGATTACTCTATTGTAAAAAATATTCCTGGAGATAAGATAGACTAATCCGCAGTTGGCCGCCCCCAATATAAATTGCAGATAATATACACCCGACACATTGCTTCCGGCAATCTTAAACCAAAGAGCAAGTAAATAGGCGTATAGCGGCCATTTCATAAATGCCTTATTTCCCAGCATATCTCCGCCGGCGATATCTTTAGCCCAAGTGAAATAATAATAACCGTCAGAATAAGCCAACAACGGATAGGCCCCGGTATTCATATAATCACTCATGTAGGCAAATCTGATTATCAGAGCCAGGGAAAAAATGATAAAAATCACAAAAAAGTCAATTTTAGTGAATTTATGGGCGCGCTGATCAAACATTCATCAAGGAAAGATTTTGGTGGGATAACCCTGTTTAGACAATTTTTTCTCCATATCCTGGGCTTCTGCGCGGGTCCTGAACTTGCCAATCCTTACCCGGTAATTTTTTTTGTCCTTAGAAACAACTTCTTCCACAAAAGCAGGATATCCATAACCCTGTAATTTTTTTACCAGATTGCCGGCATTGGCCTTATTGGAGAACGAGCCCACCTGAACAGTATAATAGAAAACCGAACCGGGTTGCGCAGGCGCCACAGGCGGCGGGAATAACTCCCGGTTTAGCCTTGCCTCAAGGCTCTGAGGGAAATCGTTTTTTAACTTGTTTAAATATTCCGCAGCCTGCTCGGTCTTACCCTGCTTAAAACCTGCCTGGCTTAAACGGTAGTAAAGAACGGATTGTAAATCCTTATTATCTTTAGCGTTTAACAGTTCTCTGTATTTACCTTCTGCGCCAGCGTAATCGCCCTTTAAGAATAAAGCATCGCCCAATCCTAACAAGGCTTCATTTTCAAACCGGCTGTTTTTAAATTCTTTCAGGATGATTTCGAATATATCCGAGGCGCGCAGATAATTGCCGGATTTAAGATAGCTTAATCCCAGAAAATAATATAATTCATCCAGATTCTCAGAACTGGCGCTGCTGGCGGCTAATACCCTCTCCCCCTCTTTAATAGCCCCGGCATAGTTAGAGCTTAATAAATTAATCTTAACTTTATCCAAATCTAAAGCATAAGCGTACCGGACTAATCCGGAAAACTCAAAACTAAAAGCGAAAAACGCAAAGCTAAAACTCAAAACTAAAAACTTTAAACTGAAAGCTTTAATTTTAAACTTTACGCTTTGAGTTCCAAGCTTGCCAATCATCTAATTCTCCTCGATATATCTTTCTGTATTTTTAGAATTAATGCGTGCCTGCTCTCCTTTGCTTCCCGAGAAACATCATCCGCTAAGTTTGCAGCCTGAGTGCCCGGGCGCGGAGAATACTTAAAGATATAGGCGCAGTTAAACCGAACTTCTTTGACCAGATTGACAGTCTCCTGAAAATCCTCCATAGTCTCAGTAGGAAAACCTATAATAATATCCGTGGTCAACATGCCGCCTTTTATAATTTTACGATAATTCCGGACTAAATCCAGATATAATTCGCGCGTGTAGCCGCGATTCATCATCTTTAGAATCCGGTCAGACCCGGATTGTATCGGAAGATGCAGGCACTTCTTTAGTTTCTCTAAGCCTGCCATAACCTTAAATAATTCCTCGCTGGTGTCTTTAGGATGAGAGGTGATGAAATCAAACTCTTTTAAACCTTTAATATCATTTACTAGTTCCAATAATTGAATAAAGTTAACTCCTGGTGTCGGGTGTCGGCCTGCCTGCCGGTCAGGCAGGGTGTCGGGTGTCGGTTTAAAACAATAGGCATTTACGTTTTGGCCCAAAAGCGTAATTTTAGTTAAGCCTCTCTTAATAGCTTCTTCTATTTCTTTAATTATATTCTTATAATGACGATGATGTATGCTTCCCCGAACATAAGGAACAACGCAATAAGAGCAGTAATTAGAGCAGCCTTCTGAAATAACCACATAGGCATGCTCTTTATCTGCATAAAATCCGGTATGGTATATTTCTTCCGGCCGGATTTGAGCGTCAGTCTCCCAAATCTTACGCAAAAATAAGGGCCTATCCCCGTTTTCCGGGGGCTGTCGCCTATTTGCTTTAAGCTTGGAGCACATAAAATCGTCGATTATTCTGGGAATTTTATCAATATCCGATGGGCCAACTACAAAATCAATTGCCGGTGAACGCTCAAAAGCCGTTTCTTTATAATTCTGGGCCATGCATCCAATGAGGCCGATAATAACTGTCCCCGCTTTAAGTTTTTTTTCCTTTTTACGCAGCTTAGAGATCCTGCCGATCTCGCTCCAAACCTTATCCTCGGCATGCTGTCTTACTGAACAGGTATTAAAAATAATAATTTCCGCTTTATCAAACTCATCTATTATTTTATAACCACCTTTTCTAAGCAGTCCGGACACCACCTCAGAATCCCGGACGTTCATTTGGCATCCAAAATTTTTAATGAAAACTTTTTTTGTATCTTTATTCATATCAATATGTTATGGGTTTGTAGTCAACTGTATAAAACTGTACAATAAGATGAACAGTGGTGATTTAAACTGGTTTTTCCGACGAAATCCTTCAATATTTTATCGAATTTTTCCATTTTATGATGTGCTCGATGTCTAAAACTGTATAAACAGGATAATTCCTGCGATCCCTCTTCGGCTTGATCCAGCCTTTTCTGATCCAATAATATAACGTCTGGCGGTGTACTCTTAATATTGCCGCTGCCTGGGTCATGTTGTAGATTCTGTCGCATCTTTTGATGCGTTTGCGGAATATCTTTTTATCGGCTACGTCTATTCGGCTATTTAATTTCTTTTCCTTCTCGAATTTTGCGTTAAGTTGCCTCTCGCGATCTAACTGATATAACTTGAATAATAAATCTATGCCCTGCTCGAATCTCTGCCGCTCTTCACTGCCATAAGGAAAGGCCTTGATAACTTCGCCTTTTTTATTACGAAAAACCAAATCCTTTTTTAAAACCCATAGATATCTCCTCCTTTTTTGTTATTTTAACACAAAATATGGTTGGTATAAATGAAAATAGCCCATGTTTCATTTAGGACGAACCGTAGAAAAACTATCCATATCGAGGATTTTGAAGTTACAGAATATCACAATGATTGAAGCCAATCTTTTATCTTGGCTTCAATTTGATTTCTAACTTCTATTGTCTTCTTGAGTTTTTCTTCGAACGAACCAGGAAAGATAGAAGGATCTGCAAAGCCCCAGTGAAGCCTCTTTGTAACAACATTGCCTGGGAAAATGGGACATGCGCCTGCCTGTGATTCATCGCATACAGTCACCACATAATCGTATCGCTTGCCTTGTTTATAAAAATCAAATACGCTCTTCGTCTTATTTTGCGAAATATCAATGCCAGCATCCTTCATAGCTTCTACCACAACAGGATTAAGCTTTCCCGGCTCAAGTCCGGCGCTTTCTACCTCAAAGCGGTCGCCGCCGTATTTCTTAAGGAACGCTTCAGCCATTTGGCTTCGGGCCGAATTGTGCATGCATACAAATAACACTTTTGTCTTATCCATGAGCCCCTCCTGAAAATTTGAACCAATTTTGTGTTTTCAAGCAAACCTTCACCAGCATAAGCATCACCGGAACCTCGATAAGAACCCCCACGACTGTCGCTAAAGAAGCTCCGGATGATAGCCCAAACAAAATAGTTGAAGTAGCGATAGCCACCTCAAAATGATTACTCGCCCCCACCAGCGCAGACGGCGCCGCATCACGGTAAGACAGCTTCAGCCATTTTGCCAAGGCGTATGTTACAGCGAAGATAAGACAGGTCTGAATAAAAAGTGGGATCGCTATTAAAAAGATAATCTGCGGCTGGTTGATAATCAGCTCGCCTTTAAAAGAAAACAGAAGAATCAACGTGACCAATAATGCGCCAATTGATACCGGCGTCAGATAATGCAGGAATTTCTCCTCAAACCACTTAAATCCCTTTTTTGCGATCAGCCGTTTTCTCGAGTAATAGCCAAGAAGAAGCGGCAGACCAACGTAAATCACCACCGACAACACGATCGTCTGCCACGGAATCGGCATTTTATTCACACCGAGAAGCCAACCGCCCAATGGCGCATAAAGAAACAGCATGGTAAGTGAATTAATAGCAACCATGACAAGAGTGTGACCGTCGTTAGCCTTAGCCAAATGCCCCCAGATCAGCACCATTGCCGTACACGGCGCTATTCCCAATAATATGCACCCGGCTATATATGATCTGAATAATTCAACCTCCGCCCCGCCCTTCACAATTTCCATTCCCGGAAGCCACCCCTTAAAAAACACGCCCAGAAACAACCATGCAATGGCAAGCATGGTAAACGGCTTTATACACCAATTCACAATAAGCGTAAGAATAACCGGCTTAGGTGTTTTCCCGGCCTTGATAACCTCAGCGAAGTCAATTTTGACCATGATCGGGTACATCATGAAAAAAAGGCATATTGCAATCGGAATGGAAACCTGATAAATCGAAATCTGATCAAGCGCGACAGCGACCTGCGGGAATAACTTGCCAAGCGCTATCCCGACTCCGATGCAAAGGATGACCCAACCGGTGAGATATTTCTCAAAAAAACTTAATTTTCGTTCTTCGTGGACGATGTGTTCCATTCAGTTCTCCTTCAAAACAATTTAAGAATATAAATTCCGGAATAATAAAACCCAACAAGAATAAAAACCACCCCGGTAATTCTGCGGGTATAAAATTCCAGCTTCGTAATCTTATTAAACCAATGACTCATTGAAGTCACACCCAGCGCAATAGCGACAGCGAATGCCAGCACCGGAAGCCCTGTCCCTACTCCATAAATAAATGACAACAAAGTTCCCGCCTTACTATTAAGCGCCAAGGGAATAAGACTTCCGAAGAATAACGCCGCTGAAACCGGACAAAACGCCAAAGCGAATATAAGACCCAAAAGAAAAGCCCCCGGTGCGCCTGACTCCACCAGCTTATTGTGATGCTTTTGAGACAACGAGATTCCAGGCAACTTCAAAGTGATAACTTCCAGCAAAAATAGTCCAGTGACTATCAATAGAGGCCCTAAAGCCTTAACCATGTATTTTTGAAGAAACTGCGCCACCTGGGGCACGCTTAAAAGAGAACTTATAATGATCCAGCCGAGAACCGCATAAGCAACCATCCTGCCCAGCGTATAAGCGAGCCCTGAAATAAACACCATGGCGGGATGCGCAATCTTCTTTGAAAGAAACGACACCGCCGCAATATTCGTCGCTAAGGGACAAGGGCTGATTGAAGTTAAAATGCCCAGCCATAAGGCCGATCCGAAAGCGATTAATACTTCCATTATTGAGCGTCCTTCATAAACGCATTCACCTCGCCGGTCACATAATCAATAAACTTTTGCTTATTGCGAGCAAGTTCCCAGATCTTATCAAGATTCTTCGACTTAACTTTCTTCCCGTCCTTGCTCATTGAGAGAATAAGCGTTTTGGTGTAGAGCTTGTAATCATTCACGAAATGCTCATTGCCCCGCTCCTCTATATTAACAACCTTGAACTCAAGATTGCCCGAAGCAATAGCGTCTTTGAAATTTGAATCAATCGCTTCCCTTGTATATTTCTCCATGTTCATACACGTGGGGCAACGAAATGACCCATGGAAGTAATACGCTATGACTTTCGCCTGCGGGCTTAATTGGCCAAAAGCGAAGGATCCAGCGCTAATTGCCGCAACAACCGCAAGAACTTGAATTATTTTTCTCACATTCGCCTCCTGAAAGGATTGCTTTGATTTCATTCTTATTGAGAACTTTTCCGAATGAAACCACCTTACCATCAATGGCCAGCCCGGGCGTCATCATGACACCATATTCGGTGATCTTATCGATATCCGTGACCTTGCCAATCTCCGCTTGGAGATTTAACTCCTTAACTGCCGCCTCTGTGTTGGCAGTAAGCTGTTTGCATTTGGGACAACCAACGCCTAAAATTTCTATCTTCATTTTGAGCCTCCGTTATTTTTTAACCGCCGCGACTTTTACGCTTACTATCGCGTCCTGAGCGGCCTCAAGATTATCAAACATGGTATCAACTGGATAACTGGACTCGCTTATGATTTTGATACCTTGAAATCCTGCTTGCTCAATAAAACTCAGATATTCTTCTTTCTTAATTGCTCCGGCGAGACATCCCACATACGCCTCAACAGAATCTTTGATTTCCTTCGGCAGATCTTTAGCCAGCACCAAATCTGAGACCATCAGCCGACCTCCTGCCTTCAAGACCCGATGCGCCTCTTTAAATACCGTTTTCTTATCAGGCGACAGGTTAATAACGCAGTTTGATATGATCACATCGATTGAATTGTCCTCTACCGGAAGTTTTTCGATTTCACCCAGCCGAAAATCCACATTGGAATAGTTGCCCTTTTTTGCATTTTCCTGCGCTTTAGAGACCATCTCCGGCGTCATGTCAACACCGATGACCCTGCCGGTTTTACCAATACGCTGAGCCGACAAGAACGCGTCAAACCCTGCACCGCTTCCTAAATCGAGCACGACATCGCCTTCCTTTAATGAAGCAAGGGCAACCGGGTTTCCGCATCCAAACCCTAAGTTTGCCCCTTCCGGAACAGCGTTCAGTTCTGAATCGCTGTAGCCCACTTTTTTGCTGATATCTTCCGCCTGTGTTACGCCGCCACAGCACGAACTTAAAGAACAGTATGAATTCTTCTGCGACAACGCTTTTGCGTAGCCGTCTTTAACGAACTTTTTGATTTTATCCGTTTCGTTTTTCATTTATATCCCTTCCCTCTTCATTTTTGAGGCATTTTTTTTATCAATCTGCTTCTTGATTACCTCTTTAACAAGATCCAGTGCCTCGTCTTTATCCCGATCAATTACGATCTGCTCAATCCTAAGCAAATCCTCTTCGCTGAGATTAATTGTCTTTTTAATCGTCATTTAACTATCGCTCCAAAAATCATACCGCTTATCGTAGCCATAATAATCACAAGACCGACATACATAATAGTCTTTTTTGTACCGATAATACCTCTAATAACCAGCATACTCGGCAAGCTCAAAGCGGGCCCTGCCAGAAGAAGCGCCAGCGCGGGCCCCTTGCCCATACCGGATCCGATCAAACCCTGTAAAATAGGCACTTCGGTAAGCGTGACGAAATACATGAAAGCCGCCACGATCGAAGAAAAGAAATTCGCCCTGAAAGAGTTCCCGCCGACTAGCGCCTCGACAAATCGTGAAGGAATAACTCCCTCATGACCGACTCTGCCCAACAGGAATCCCGAGATCAACACACCACCTAAAAGAAGCGGTAGTATCTGTAAAGCGAATCCCCATGTCGCCTGAGTCCATTCCTTAAGCTCGTCCTTTTTGAACCATTTAATAAGCATCGCTCCAAAGCTGACGAGGGAGAATCCGGCGATCCACCACTTGTACTGATAGATAAAAGGCCATGCGCCATGATCACCTTCTAATGGTTTGCCCCAGTTGGCGAAAACAAGGAAAGCGACCATAGAGGCGAAATAAAGTACGGTCTGACCTAATGAGCGGTTTTCCTTCACTTCTCCGATATTAAAATCGCCGTTAGCGTGACGCTCTCGTTCTTCCTTTAAAAATATAAGGTGCATCAATAATCCGATAACGACGCTAAAAAGAACCGCTCCTATGGCTCGAGCCAATCCTAGTTGCCAGCCAAGAATCCTTGCGGTGAGAATAATCGCCAGAACATTAATTGCGGGTCCTGAATATAGGAAGGCGATCGCAGGCCCCAAGCCAGCGCCCCTCTTGTATATACCAGAAAACAAGGGCAGCACCGTACAAGAGCATACCGCTAAAATCGTCCCGGAAACAGACGCCACACTATACGATAAAAACTTATTTGCCTTAGCCCCAAAATACTTCATCACGGACGCTTGGCTAACAAACACAGATATCGCTCCGGCGATGAAGAACGCTGGCACAAGACATAAAAGCACATGTTCCTGGGCGTACCATTTGACAAGCGCTAAAGCCTCAAAAATAGCGTTGGTAAACCGTAGATTCTCAACCGGCAGGTAAAAACACGCCAAGAACGCCGCTGCAACGTACAATAACTTCTTCCGCTCTTTCATTTCTTAACCGCCTTTCCCACGACAGCACAACAACCACCCTCAATTCGTATTGCTTTAATATTCACCAAAGCGTCTGTCACCTTTTTGTGGGCCGATGCCAAAATCCGTGAAATCGTTGACTGGTGAATTCTCATTTGTTTAGCTATTTTTCCCTGATCATATCCCTCAAGATAAGATAAACGCATAGCCTCGAACTCATCCAGATTAAGAATAACACCTTCTAACTCGCTCGTAGACTTACATTGCGGCCGGAAACAGCGCTCCCCCGGCTCGCATGTTACCCACCTTGTCTTTTTCGGTCTCATCTTATGACTCCCTGTTATGCATACATATGCATTATACAGGTAAAAAAATATTCTGTCAACTTATTTTGCGGATCTCATTTGCACTAGTGTTTTTTATAACTCATTGACTATTCTAATGTTACGATAGCTTTTGCTATCTTCTCCATAGTCCATCTATAGTACAGCCATCGGCCAGCCCAGCGTGCGGATGAACACTTTTTTTGACATAACCTAGCTCCCTTTAGATTGCTGCTCTTTATCTTATTTTATTATTATACCAAATATTTGAGCGGAAGTAAGCAGATTTAATGACGAAGCGTAGCGGGCGGATGAAGCAATTTAGGATTTAAGCCTGCGTTGCGGACTTTAATTACTTTCAATAGCTACTCATTCTTTAACTTTGATATCACCGTAGATTCGAGCTCAGAAAAGTCAAATGGTTTCATTATAAAACCGGCGGCGCCAAGTTCCTGTGCCTTTTTAATTTTTTCATCATCATGCCCGCCACTCATTAGCATCACGGTAAGCCGAGGATTTATTTTTAAAAGTTTTTCTAACAAAACCAAGCCATCCATTCCCGGCATCCCCATATCTAACAACGCTACGGAACAATCCCCGGAGCTAGCTATTTGCAGCGCCTGCTCGCCATTCTCTGCCTCCAGGGTATCAATCCCTTTGATCTTAAAGAGTTTATTTAAAACCTGGCGAATTCCGCTCTCATTATCAACGATAAGAATTTTAGACATACTCTTTGCACCCGTCATATTTATATGCTGCTTTTAGGCAATGCCTAATTTCTCCTTGACCTTCTCCAGCAATACGGGTAAATCAATAGGTTTGTAAAGGATATCCCCTTCCGAAAAACCTTTCTTTTTCAATTCCTCAAGGTACTTTTCTGCATCGACTGAACCCGTAAGAAGCAACGCGGGAAACTCTTTGCCTAACTCTTCTTTTTTTTTGTATTACATTCATACCGTTCACTTTCGGCATCTTCATATCTAAAACCATCATATCTACCTTAGCATCGGAATTTAAAATCTTTACTGCCTCTTCACCGCCTATTGCTTTTATAACTTCAAATCCGTTCAGAGACAAATACTTCTCTAAAATATCAGCTATTCTCTGTTCATCGTCTACAACCAAAATCTTAGGCATTACTCCTCACCCCCCCCTAATAGGCAACAGCATCGTAGCGGTGGTGCCCTTCCCTGGTTGGCTTTCAAACTTTAATTCTCCATTATGAGCCCTTACAATTCCAAGACATACAGCAAGGCCTAGGCCTGTTCCCTTCTCCTTGGTAGTAAAGAACGGTTCAAATAGCCTGGATAGAGTCGCTTCATCCATACCCATACCTGAATCCTTAACATCTATTCTGATGAAATCCTGCTCTTTTGATGTGCTTATATCAATAGCTCCTCCATCCGGCATGGCCTCCCTTGCATTATTGAGTAGGTTCATAAGCACTTCCTGAATCTGTTTTTCATCTATTGCTATGGCGGGAAGGCCAGGCTTTAAGTCTTTCTTTATTTTTACATCACTTAAGCTAAATTGGTATTCTATGAGCTTTGCAACAGATTCGATACTCTGATTAATATCTGTTTCCTTTCGTTCGCCTTTGGTTGGCCTTGAGAACTTAAGAAGCCTCTGGATAATATCCTTTGCCATGTTGCATTCTTCGTGGATAATTTTAAGATTACTCTTGATCTCTTCATCAGGCGTTCCATCAAGTAAGGAAAGTTGGGCATTCCCGGAAATAATCATAAGAGGATTGTTAACCTCGTGTGCCATATCAGCAACAAGTTTTCCCAGCTCCGCGAGCCGCTGGTTTTTTTCCAGTTTTTTACGAGTAGTAATGTCTCTTGCGATATGAACTGAAGCAACTACGTCACCTTTTTCATTAAAAATCGGTGAGGTTGTTACTTCCAGGTACATGTCAAGATGAGGCTCAAAGTATTCACTGTGTTGCGGCATTTTTGTCTCTAAAGTACCTCTATGAGGGCATCCAGGAGGGGGTTCATTCATTCCATGAACCAGTTCATAACAGGTTTTGCCGATTACATCTTGTGGTTTCATCTTAAACCTATCAGCAAAAAGCTTATTCACTCTGATAATCTTGTAATTTTTATCAAAGATTGAAACCATGTCGGAAATAGAGTCAAATGTCGTCCTCCACTCTTCTGCAGCAGCCAATAATCGCTCATTCATCTTCTTGCGCTCGGTGATGTCAATGTTAACGCCCACCCACTCCCGAATACTCCCATCTTCTTTAAACTTAGGAATGCCTCGGGTCAGGAAATTCCGGTAAACCCCATCAAATCTGCGTAAGCGGAATTCTACCTCATATGCGCTTTTGTCTTTAACCGCATTCCCCCATACTTGTCTTGTGTGTTCGACGTCTTCCGGATGAAGAGCCTTTGTCCACCCCGAACCCTTGGTTTCCTCGTAACTGAATCCGGTAAATTTTCTCCAAAGAGGTATATCTTCCACAACCTCTCCATTGCTTTCTGTAATCCATGCCAACTGACCTGTAAGTTCAATGGAGGAACGGTAACGGACTTCGCTTACGCGCAGAAATTCCTCCGCCTTCTTGCGCTCGGTGATATCTGTGTGAATACCGACAAGGCCGATAACTTTACCTTTTTCATCCTTGATAGAATATGCCCGTAGAGAAATATCCTTTTCGCTTTTATCTTTAGCTAACATTTTTACTTCGCCTGTAAAAGAATCCCCCTTCATAATTGCGTCAAAAACCTCATGCCCCACTTTTTCATCAGCGTAAATAGCTACCGGCGGGACTGAAGCACCATTTACTTCATTAACAGAGAATCCGAGCAACTCAGTGAAAGCCTCATTCTGATAATAATGCCTTCCTTCAGGCGTAGACATACCAATTGCATCTGTAGCGCTATCCACAGCCTTTTGGAAATAAGACAATTTCTCCTCCGCCTGCTTATGCGCGACACGCTCCTCATTCTCCTTGAATGCACGCGTAACGACCATTGGTAGCCTGGAGATATTGTCTTTCATGACATAGTCCGCTACTCCTGACTTCATCATCTCGACGGCCACGTTCTCGCCGATTGCGCCAGAGACGACTACGAACGGAATTTCCGGAGAAATCTTCTTTACGATCTCCAGCGCCTCCGGAGCGCCGAAACCCGGCATCGCATAGTCGCAGAGGATGATGTCGGGTATATATTCCCCAAGCGCTTTGAGAAACTCATCCTTAGATTTTACCCACTTAGATGCATAAACGAGGCCTCCTTTGCCGAGCTCTTTTGTGTTGAGCTCCGCGTCGGCGACGGAATCTTCAACGATCAGAACACGCAGCTCTCTATCCACGAAATCCTCCTCTCTTTAAACAACAGGCGGCTTATTGATCAAAAGCCAGTATAGGCCGGCATCTGCTACGACCTTGGCAAATTTGGTAAAATCTACCGGCTTTACAATATAGCTATTCACCCCGAGCCCATAACTTTCCGTAACATCCTTCTCTTCTTCCGATGATGTCAATACAACTACGGGAATATCTTTGGTCTTTTTGTCGGATTTTATTTTCCGGATCACTTCGATCCCGTTCATCTTCGGCAGTTTCAAGTCTAGCAAGACGATCTTCGGATTATTGGCCGCGCCTCTTTCCGTATAAGCGCCGGTGCAAAATATAAAATCGAGCGCCTGAGCGCCGTCAGTGACTACAAGCACCTTATTGGCGAGATTGTTCTTCTTAAGAGCCCTCAACGTAAGTTCGACGTCATTCGGATTATCCTCCACTAAAAGTATCTCTACAAAATCATCCATACCCATCTTACCCTCCTTTTGGTAGCGTAAAATAAAACGTTGCACCTTTATCAACCTCTCCTTCTGCCCATACCGTGCCTCCGTGGCGCCGAACAGCGCTACTGACTATCGCAAGGCCTATCCCGATACCGCTAAACTCGTCATATGCGTGAAGCCGCTGGAATACCCCGAAGAGCTTATCCACGTATTTCATCTCGAATCCCGCGCCGTTATCTTTGACATAATAGACGCGCTCCTGGCCCTTATCATATCCCCCGATCTCTATAAGGGCTTTGTCTTTGCGGGAGGTAAATTTCATGGCATTTGAAATAAGATTTGCAAATATCTGCTTTGTGAGCGTACAGTCGGCACGCGCGGCCGGCAATGGTTTTACGGACACTTCTATAACCCTATTGCGGGAGAGATTCTCTTTCAGTTCATTACATACGGACCGCGCCAGTTCCGTCATGTCTATATCAGTAGTCCTCATCTCCTGTCTGTTCAAGTGAGATAAGGAGAGAAGGTCGTTTATGAGCTGTCCCATCCTTATTACGTTGTCGCCGATAACACCGACCAACCGTCTGCCCTCATCATCAAGCTTGGCCCGGTATTCTTCGGATAGGATATCAACGAACCCGGCTACCGCCCTGAGAGGGGCTCTTAAATCGTGCGCGACAGAGTAACTGAAAGCCTCCAGAATCTTGTTGGCTACCGCGAGTTCAGCGGTGCGCTGCCTGACACGCTCTTCCAGCTCTTTGTTCAGTTTCTTTATCACCTCCGCCTGCTGCTGCTGCTTGCGCTCGGTGATGTCTTCAATGGCCAGCAGGATGATCCGTTCTTTGCCCGACACTCTTTGGATCTGCCGGGCATTCAAAAGCATTATGCGCCTGCCGATGGTAGCAAAATCGTGCTCAACCTCATAATTATCAAAGGTTGCCTTTTGGGGGAGGATAGTTTCCAGCAGTTCACGCAGCTTGGGGATATTCCACTGCTTATTGCCCAGGTCATAAATAAGCTGCCCCACGGTCTCTTCGGGCTTCACCTTAAAGAATTCATAGAAGGAACGGCTGAAGGAGACCACTCTTAAATCCTGATCCAGAGAGATCAAGGGTTCGCGCACGGTGTTGATAATGCTCTCAGAGAATTCACTGACTTCATCTGCGATTTTTTTAATAGCCACCAGTTCTTTTCGGGTCTTTTCCAGACCGGCTTCTATTTCCTTGCGCTCGGTGATGTCCTCAATGGCCAGTAGGATGATCCGCTCTTTTCCTGATGCTCTTTGAATCTGCCGGGCATTCAAAAGCATGATGCGCCTGCCAATGTCTGAAAAATCGTGCTCCACCTCATAATTATCAAGGGTTGCTTTTTGGGGAAGAATGGTTTCCAGCAGTTCCCGCAGCTTAGGGATATTCCACTGTTTATTACCCAG
>JBDRLN010000006.1:0-32118 GCA_043812955.1 Candidatus Omnitrophota bacterium
CTGTTATATTTTATTTGATAGCTATTGTGTTGAACATTCTTTATTCAAATCCAAAGTATTTATGGAAAAGGTTTCATTTGTTCAGCGTTTTATTGAACGGTTATACTTTTGGTTTACTTTTTTTGTTCGGGGTATTGATTATTTCACCAGAATTAAAACCAGCCGATTTTCTAATGACTATATTTTTTATGATGGTTATGTTTCCTTATCAAATAGTCCATGAGATATCTCATCTCTTGGAGGATAATAAATATGATTACAAGAGGTTTATATTATATCTCAGTCAGATATATTTTTTGTTACTTGTTCTATTGCTATATGCAATTTTTATTCATATTTCTCAAAAAATGGATATTTTATTCGGTATCGTCACCTTCTTATTCATAGTTTGTTTTTTTATCTGCGTATTGAAAATTAGAAAAAAGGGAGTATTGAATATCGTCTACGCTAAGAGGATCAGGTTATTTTTGAGGTATGTCGGCATAATCTACGGATTATTGTTATTGCCCTGTTTTAGTTAGAAACCAATACTATTAAATATGTATCAAGGAGAACGTGTTATAACCGAGCGCAGAATCATTAAAAGAACAAAATGTTTATGCCCTATATGTCTGGAAGTAATAGGCGCAGAAGTATTTGAAGAGGATAATAAGATATGGTTAGGCAAGTATTGCAATAAAGACGGTTTTTTTAAGACCTCTCATTTGTTATCCAATCCCCTTATTTACCATACTCTTAATGATTTACATCGGGATAAAAGCGGTTCGCCCGAAGGATTACTTATTTATCTTACCAGGAAGTGTAATCAGTATTGTCCGTACTGTTTTAGTAATGCCAACAATACTAATGATTCGAGCACTGAAGATCCTGCGCTCGAAATGATCATTGAAAGGGTAAAGAGTTTCTACGGTGATGTTATATATCTTTTTGGGGGCGAACCTACTTTAAGAGAGGATCTGCTTGAGGTCATTAAAAAGATTAAAGAAGAAAGGTTCAGGGTAATATTGTTTACGAATGGAAAAAAACTTGCTGATTTAGATTATGTTTCAGGACTTAAGAAGGCGGGCGTAGATGCCATAATTTTACAGTTTGATTCCCTAAATGACCAGGATAATATTAAAATAAGGGGGGAGAGTTTATTGGAACTCAAACTCAAGGCAGTAAGTAACCTTAAGGCCTGCGGTATATATTTAATGCTTTATGTCAATGTAGTAGAGGGAATTAATGATGACAAAGTTAAGGTATTGTTTGATTTTGCGCTCCAGGTTAATAACGTCAGGATACTTTTTTTTAACCCATTATGGAATATCGGTAGGCAAGCATCGAAAACTACATTAGATGCTGCAGGCATGCTAGATAAAGTTTGCAGGGAGATAGGGGTAAAGGAAGAATATTTTTCTGATTGTATAAAATTTAGCACAAGTATTTTTGAGATATCGAGAAAATTAAGATTTAGAAAAGGAATTAAAGAGCCTCCCTGTTCAGTATCTTGTTATTTTATCCGTTATGGAAATAGTTATTTAACTCTAGATTATATTCTTAATTTGAAGAAGGTAAACTTATATCTGCAGAGAATAGAACAGGCAATTAATATCAGCAAGAGTAGGATATTTAATATAGTAAATTTAATTCCCAAAAAGGATCTTTACTTATTTCTGGCCGCTGTGATTATCAATCAAAGAGCGTTACGCATTATATTGAAGAACTTTTTACATAACCTGAGGTATCCCCAGCATTGTAAAAATATATATTATAGCTTTTTCAATATCTTGAGTGTGATGGTTGGACAATTTCCGGATAAGGATAGCTTGGATTTATCGTTAACAAAGACCTGTAATATGCATACTTCTTTAGAGGGGGGAGGAAGCCTGCCTACTTGCCTCTATGAGATTTATAGGGAGGGGAATAAAATTGAATAATATTTCAGCCGTATGAAGATACTATTTTTAAATCCACTGAGAACCAATAATTCTTTCCATATAAATCACGATTTAATAATTTCCTATATATCAACCCCTTCCTTAACTTTTGCCCAGCTCGCTTCTTACATAGGTGATCATGAAATGACGATAATTGATGGGCAGGTTGAAAATATTTATCTGGATGATTTCCTGGAAAAATTGAAGACAGTAGATGTAGTTGTTATTTCCATTAGTTCCAGCTACGAAGCGGATCGTTGTGAAACCAATATAAAAATTATAAAAAAGTATTATCCAAAAATTAGAATTATTATGGGTGGATACCATGCCTCATATTTTTACGAGGGGTGGTTGAATATCGGAGTTGATTTTGTGCTGTTGTTCGAAGCTGAGCGTTATTTTAAAGAGCTGATCGAATGTTTGGATAAAGGCGCAGATTACCGGAAGATAAGTAGTTTAGTCTATAAAGTTGATGGTAAAGTCATAGTTAATGGACTTGGCCCGTTAATAGGTGATTTAGACTTGGTTCCAATCCCAAGATTTGATCTTATAGATTTCAAAAATTATTTTGCTTTTTTCCCTGGGGATGGCTATGCTGGCGGTATAGAATTATCTAGGGGATGCCGGTATCGGTGTAAATTTTGTCTTACCTGCAGGTACTGGAACTATTATTACAGGAGAAAGTCAAATCAGAGAATAATAAAAGAATTGCAGCTTCTTGTCGGGATGGATGTTAGGAAAATATGGTTCTATACCGCAAGTTTTGGTATTATGCCTGAGGAAGATTATGCTTTATGTGAATTGATAGAAAATAATGGCCTAAAGATAAATTGGCGGGTTCCGATTAGGGTAGATACCGTTTTAAATCATCCTGAATTAATTAAAAAAGCATCAGGCGCAGGATTAAAGTCAGTGTTAATAGGTTATGAGTCATTTTTGAAGGATACCGTTGATAAGGATACAATTTCTTTGTTAAATCCAACCGAAAAATCATTATATGATTTTTATAATTTTAAAAAAGCCTATCGTATTCTAAAAGAAAACAATATCTTAACAGAGGGATCATTTATTATTGGATATTCGGACGAAGTCGAAAATAATGATTCTCTATCCCTAGAAAAGTTTAATCAGGTTTGTGATTTTCTAATAATTCAAGTTTCTAGGCCAAATGTTGCTCTTTTTCCGGAGGTATTAGATAAGGGGCCTAATAACTGTGAATATAAAAGATTATTCAATTTTAATGTTTATAATTCCGATGTGGTTAAAGTTAGGAAGGCTTTATCGAAGAAAATAAGGATCCAGATTAAATACTTTTTTAACCCGGCGTATATCTATTTGAGGCTTTTCTTAAGAGGAAGTTTAGTGAGAAGATTGTATTTATATTTCTACGGCCATATTTTGAAGAACTTATTTAGAAAATTTACATCTGGAGTTGTAAATTGTAATAATACAAAATTCAGCAATTTAACCCGATCGGTAAAAGATGTCTCTTAGTAAATATTTTAATCAAAGACTATTCTATCTATTAAAGAATAGGACAGAAGGATACCCTCAATTTAGGATTGCCTTAACTTACCGATGCAATAATACTTGCGTATATTGTCCATCAAGTAAAATAAATGGACTATTAAACAAAGATATGTATTTAGACGATTTTAAAAGAATTCTTATATGGTTAAAGAAGCAAAATTTCAGAAAAATTATATTAACTGGCGGTGAGCCGTTTATTCACAAGGATATCAAGGAAGTTCTGCGTCTTTGCTATAAATTAAGATTTAGCACCTATATTTTTACTAACGGTTTATTGATAAACTCCGAATTTAAAGAATATATAAAAAGAAATAATTTATTCCTGATCTTTAATATTAATCTTGATGAATCTTATTACGCCGTAAGGAAGAATATGTCCGGATCGCGAGAAAAAATTATAATGTTAAGGTATAATCTCTACAAGAAACTAGAAAATTATTCGTTGCTTTTTAATATGGCAAGAGAATTTTCTGTTCCGATAAGATTTGGATTTACAGTACCATCAATAATATTAAATAATGAATGTTATTCTTTTCAAGATATGGTTGATAGAAAAGATGAAATACTTAGTTTTGTGAATGAGGCTGGGTTGAATAGGGTGAAGGTGCATCTGGCTAGGCCTTTGCCCAGGTGTATATTTACCAATAGCGAATGGCATTATTTAATAAAATTCGCTGCGGTTAAAGACCATTGTTTAATCGGAGATTCAGGTAATTATGCTGCGAGGGCTATCGTTAATCCTGATCTTTCAGTAGATGTTTGTTACTCATCTATATTTAAAGCTGATTCCATCTTTGATTTTAATGACCTTAAAGGTTTAAGTAGGTACTTTAAAGACAAAATCGATTATATGAGGAATAAACCTTTAATTGATAAATGCAATACTTGTCAATACTACAAAGATCATTCATGTCAGGGAGGATGTTTAGTCTATAAATATGTTTCTAGATAATTATTTATTTGATATCCGAAGAAAATCATTATTCTTTATAGAGGAGCATTATCCGGCCTTGCCTTTAATTGTGGCTTTAACCTATAAATGCGATATGGGTTGTTTTTATTGTTATGCCAAAGGACTAGACACGACTTATAAGGAAGAAATGTATATCGATAATTTTATCGAATTAATCAAGTGGATTAAGAAACAGCAAATTTGTAAAATAATGTTTGTTGGCGGTGAACCAACTCAACATAGTAGGTTCAGTGAGATTGCAAAGTTATGCACTAAGAATAATCTAGTATGTTATATGGCAACTAATTGTGCGTACAGCGAAAATATCAATGATGTTATAGCCAAGAACATTAAAGTTCTTTTTGTTAATTGTTCAACCGGATACGCCGCTACAAAAAAATCAGATTTATTGAATAAACTAAGATTTTTAAGTAGATATGGTACAAAATTAATCTTAAAGGTTAATATATCTACAGCTAATTTTGGTGAAATTGACTGGATTAGGGATGCGGCCAAAGAATTAAAGGCAAGGATAAGGATAGGAATTATAAATTCCACCGTAGTAAAAGACGGGCCCGCAGGTATAGAAAAAATACGCTCTTTTATATTTTATATTGAAGGATTCGCAAGGCAGTGTATTAGGGATAAAGTTTATATTTATTTGGCTAGGCCTTTACCAAGGTGTTTTTTTAATGGAGATGAATGGCGGAGATTAAGAGGCAGTATTCTTATAAAATCTAAATGTTTTATTGGCTATCGGGGAAACTATGCTTCTCGTGTAGTTGTCAATCCCGATCTTTCGGTTTTTGGCTGTTTTAATAATTTGAAACGAGCAGAAAGTATTCTAAATTTTTCTAGCATTAATCAATTGAGTATTTTTTATAAGGATATTTTTCAAGATAAGATTAAGAAGTGTTTTTTAGTTAACTCAAAAAAATGTAATAATTTAATAAAATTTGTTTGTTCTGGAGGCTGTTTTGCTAATGTTATCTGAGCGTTTAAACGTAATCTTGATAAACCCACTAGATCCTGTGTTAGCTATAGGATATCCAACAAGCCGCCCGCCCTATGATCTGCTTTATCTAGATTCATATTTATATCATAAGCAGATAGGGACAGATTTATTGGATGTTGAGAATGAAGCAATATCTGAGATTGATTTTGGAAAATATATTGAAAAAAAGGAAGCCCGTTACTATGTAATTAATACAACGGGCAGGACTCATCATTTTCATAATTTCAAAAAAGCGCGTAGGCATATAAAAAGAATCATTAGTATTATAAGAAAGATTAACCCCAGGGCATTTATTATTTTTACAGGCGAATCTGCAATAGTGTATGTTAAGCGTTATTTTTATTTTGATGTGGACTGTATTTTATTCGACGAACCCGAATATACTTTGTTCGAGATAGTAAGCAATAAAATTACAAATCCGGAACAGCTTAGGGGAATAAAGGGTATTTATTATAGAGATAACGGCGTGTTTATAAAGAATGTTCCCCGGGATTCGATGAAAAGCCTGGATGAATTGCCGCCTCCGCGCTGGGAAAAATTAGGTGGGTATTTTTGGGATAGTCCATATAGGCAAAGGAGGGAATTTATAGACATTCCGGGGATGAGAGGGTGCCCTTATAATTGCGGATTTTGTAAATCCTCTCTTTCTAAAAAAGTTTTATCTCATTCCCCTAGCTATCTTTTAGAACAGATAAGAGTGTTGCATGCTGATTTCGGTTATGCAGATTTTTTTATTAGGGATGCGGGGTATTTTGACGATGATTTAAGGTGCCAGCAGTTATGCGAAGGTTTAAAAGAAATAAAAGGAATAATCTGGAAATGCAACGCCCGTATCGATAACATGAGCCTAGAAAAGCTTAAATTAATGAAAGATTCGGGTTGTTCCCTTATTTCCTACGGCGGGGAATCAGGAAATGATGAAACTCTTAAAATAGAGAATAAGCGTATATCTACGGAAGATATAAAACAGACTATAGCGATTACAAAAGAATCGGGTATTAAAGTGGCTGTTTATTTTATTCTGGATTTTCCATCAGAGAGTTTTCGGGATAAGTTAAGAACGTTAATTTTCGCAAGAGGACTTAACGCAGATGTTCTATATATTAATCAATATTATCTTTTAAAGGATGCCGGAAGAATCAAAACAATAATTACCAGCTTTGAATTGCTTTTAAACATACTACTGGCTTCGTTGTTATTAATGAATAATAGCAATGTAGTATATTTAAGAAAAATCAGGATTAATAATATCGGTGCTAACCTCGGGCATTATTTTATTCATAAAAGCAAAATAAAATGGTAACTAAATATATAAAATTTCAGGCTCGCATCCAATGCTTGAATAAATTATGATTCGCGAATCTTTAAGGCAATATTATATAAAAGTTAATTCACCCGCAGCTTAATAATGACTATAGCCTTAGTTAGCCTAGATCTTTCTGACAACCTGTCTATAAGACGTATTTATACTAATCTTATATGTAAAAAGCCGCTGTTAAAATTAACAGCGGCTTTTGTTTTTTTAAAGTTTTAAGTATTATGCTTTGGTTACATCGATTGCTTGCTCACCCTTAGGTCCCTGGGTGATCTCAAAATTTACCTCCATGCCTTCTTCCAGGCTTTTATAGCCTTCGGATTTGATCGCGCTATAGTGGACAAATACGTCTTTACCTTCGGAGCTGGTGATGAAACCATAACCCTTCTGGTTGGAAAACCACTTTACTTTGCCTTTTGCCATTTGTTACTTTTCACCTCCTTTAACAATAAAAAAACCGCAAAGCTAAATTATTGTTTTTTTTTGCTTTACGGTTTATATTAATTCCCAAGTAATTACTCTCCTAAGACTTAAATCGAAAATAATATAGCATAAAACCATATTTTGTCAAGCTAATTTTATTAAAAATTGCGTTTTGGGGCTTATTTTGGTTGCTAAAAGCGGGATTTCTGTTACAATAACTTAGCGCATAAGTTATGCCTGCCTCACTGGCTAGGCGGGGAGTAGGCTATTATTTATCTTAAACGAGATAACTTATAGGCGCGAATTTATTCCAGTCCTTTTGGGAGAATATGTTTTTAATCACGTCAAAAGAGCTGAGTTGCGCTTTTTTTTGGCGAATAATTTAGTGTCAATTAATATCCAAAAAGGCAAAGGTTAGGGAGTTTAAAAATGATTGAGCGTTATAGTCTGCCTGAGATGTCTGCTATCTGGCAGGAGGAGTTTAAGTTTAAGGTAATGCTGGAAATAGAGCTGCTTACTTTGGAAGCCCTTGCCAAACAGGTTAAAGTTCCCTATTCCGCAGTAAAAAGGATCCGTAAGCATGCCAGGTTCAATATAGCTAAAATCCGGGAGATTGAAAAAAAGACTCAGCATGATATTGTGGCTTTTGTGGCTAATATAGCCCAATATATAGGCAAAGATGCTGTTTACCTGCATAAAGGACTGACTTCCTCCGATCTTTTAGATACCGTTTTAGGATATCAACTAAAATCAGCTGCTGGAATATTGATTGAGGATGTAAAAAAGCTGTTAAAGGTTTTAGCCCGGCAAGCTAAAAAATACAAAGATACGGTTTGTATAGGCAGGACCCATGGGGTGCATGCTGAACCTACTACTTTTGGTTTAAAATTAGCCCTTTGGTATGATGAGACTAAGCGTAATTTAGCTAGATTAGAAGAAGCCTGGGAGGCGATAGCCGTAGGCAAAATCTCCGGGGCCGTAGGTACATTTGCCAATATTGACCCGGAAGTTGAGGATTATGTTTGTAAGAGACTTGGGCTTAAGCCAGCCAGAATTTCAACTCAGATTATCCAGAGGGATATCCATGCCCAGTATTTATCGGTTTTAGCCATTATTGGCGCTTCTCTGGAAAAATTTGCCACTGAAATACGGCATTTACAGCGGACCGAAGTCCTGGAGGCGGAAGAGCCATTTGGTAAAGGGCAAAAAGGTTCATCAGCTATGCCCCATAAAAGAAATCCGGTGATTTGCGAGAGGATCTGTGGCCTGTCCCGGATTTTAAGGGCTAATGCCCTGGTGTCTATGGAGAATGTATGTTTATGGCACGAAAGAGATATCAGTCATTCTTCGTCTGAGCGGGTGATCATGCCGGATTCAAACCTGGCCCTGGATTATATGTTGAATAAATTTATCTATGTGGTTGATGGGCTTTTGGTTTATCCTGAGAATATGTTGGCTAATCTGATTAAGAGCAAGGGTTTGATTTTCTCGCAAAGAGTACTCCTAGAGTTGATGCAAAAAGGTTCACCCAGGATCAAGGCTTATGATTTAGTTCAGAGATGCGCTATGGCCAGCTGGAAGGGGGGACTTGATTTTAAAGAGGCGCTGCTCCAGGATAAAGAATTAGTAAAATATTTAAACCGCCGGGAATTGGATCAGATATTCAACCTGGATTATTATTTACGTAACGTCAGTAAAATTTTCCGCAGAGTCGGTTTGTAAACCCCGCACCTTTAATATATTTAAGTATTATTAAAGTCATGAGCGCCTTTAAAATGATTGAATAATGAAAAGGTGCGGGGTAAATGACCCTCGCGTTAAAACCCCTGTAAATAAAAAATTGATATGCTTTATAACATAGAGTTAAAAAATAGGGCTGGTGTTTTTGACGCTGTCGCTAGAGGCCTTAAAAAAGATATCCTGGATTTAGGAATAAATTCGGTTCAGGAAGTTTTTTTTGTCCAGGTTTATCTAGTCGAAGCCAGCTGTTCACTCGAGGATATTAAGAAAGTCTGCAAGGAGCTTCTGGTTGATAAAATCACCCAGGAGTTTTCTTTAAATTCTCCCTCTGCCTTTAAACCTAAAGATCCAAACCACCATGTCGTTGAGGTTGCCTATAATTCCGGGGTAATGGATCCGGTAGAGGAATCTACTTTAAAGGGGATCAAAGATTTAAGTATTAAAGGTGTTACCAAAGTTAAAACCGCGAAAAAATATATACTCAAAGGAAGGATTAACCTTGGCCAATTAAGGATTATCTCGGAAAAACTCCTTTATAATAAACTTATTCAGCATATTGTTAAACCTGGCCAACTTTATTCTAAAGCTTTGGATAATATCGGTTATAATTTTAGACTGATTAGTGTTAAATTAATTAATGCCTCGGATAAGGAATTAGGGCGGATCAGCAAAGACGGCCAGTTGTTTTTAAGTATCCAGGAGATGCGTTGTATAAGGGATTATTTTAGACAGCTTAAGCGTAACCCCACGGATTGCGAATTAGAGACTATTGCCCAGACCTGGTCAGAGCATTGTTGGCATAAAACCTTCCGGGGGATAATTGAATATACCGAAGAACTTTCCGGTCAGAAGCCCAAGACCATAGTCATAAATAATCTTTTGAAGTCAACTATTATGCGGGTGACTAAAGAGTTAAATAAACCCTGGTGTGTTTCGGTTTTTAAAGATAACGCCGGAGTCATAGAATTTAATGATCTGTATAATATCTGTTTTAAGGTCGAGACCCATAATCACCCTTCAGCCTTAGAGCCTTTTGGCGGAGCTAATACCGGAGTAGGGGGAGTAATCCGGGATTGCTTAGGGACAGGGTTAGGGGCTAAGCCAATCCTTAATACTGATATTTTTTGTTTTGCGTCTCCCGATTTTCCTTTCAACAAAGTACCGAAGGGCTGCCTTCATCCTAAAAGGGTGTTGAAAGGCGTGGTCTCCGGAGTGCGCGATTACGGCAATAAGATGGGTATACCTACGCTAAACGGGGCTATACTATTTCATGAAAAATTTGTGGGTAACCCCTTAGTTTATTGCGGCACAGTTGGGATAATACCTAGGGATAAGTCTTTTAAGCAGGCTAATAAAGGTGATTTTATTGTTTCTGTAGGCGGTAAAACCGGCAGGGACGGTATACACGGAGCGACATTTTCTTCCGGGGAATTGACCCATGAATCCGAAGTAGTCTCTAGCTCCGCGGTGCAGATCGGTAATCCTATCCAGGAGAAGAAAGTGTTGGATGCGCTATTACAGGCCCGGGACCTAAATCTTTACAGTGCGATTACTGATTGCGGGGCTGGAGGTTTGTCTTCGGCAGTAGGAGAGATGGCTCAGGAGTTAGGGGCCAGAGTTTACCTAGATAGGGTTCCTTTAAAATATGAAGGTTTATCTTATACCGAGACCTGGATCTCTGAATCCCAGGAGAGGATGGTTATGTCCGTGCCTAAGGATAACATCGCTAAGCTTTTGGATATATTCGCCAAAGAAAATGTTGAGGCCACGATTATCGGGGAGCTTACCGATACTAAAAGGCTTAAGCTTTATTATCAGGATAATTTAGTCTGCGATCTGGATATGCGTTTTTTACACGAAGGACTGCCTCAAGATGAGAAGAAAGCGCTGTATTTACAAACCCGGCAGAAAGAGCCGGATTTCTCCTGCCCAAAAGACCTGACTAAGTATCTTTTAAGGTTATTATCGGATTATGATATCTGCTCCAAAGAATGGGTGATCCGTCAATATGACCATGAAGTCCAGGGGGGCTCGGTGGTCAGGCCTTTAACTGGCATTGCGAATGACGGGCCTTCAGATGCAGCAGTGGTCAGACCGGTTTTGGATTCCAAATACGGGGTAGTTGTTTCTAACGGCATAAACTTCAGGTATGGCTTTATCGATCCCTATTGGATGGCCGGCTCTTGTATTGATGAGGCCTTGCGTCAGATTATTGCCGTAGGCGGATCGTTAAAAAAAGTGGCCTTACTGGATAATTTCTGCTGGGGTAATCCGGATAAACCGGACAGGCTGGGGAGTATGGTTAGGGCTGCCAAGGGTTGTTATGATTTTGCCAAAGGATTTAAAGTTCCTTTTATATCCGGCAAGGACAGCCTGAATAATGAATATACTATCGGCAAAGAATCAATTGCCATACCCGGGACATTGCTTATCTCTGCGGTTGGGGTGATCGAGGATATTGAAAATACTATTTCTATGTATGCCAAAGAGCCGGGAGACTTAGTTTATATACTTGGGAATACTTACCAGGAATTAGGCGCTTCGCATTATTATAAATTGTTTGATTTTCTGGGAAATAATCTCCCTAAGGTATTCCCTGATAAAGCAAAAATAATCTTTGATAGTTTAAGTAAAGCGGCAGATTTAGGATTGGTTGCGGCGATGCATGATTGTTCTGAAGGCGGGTTGGCAGTAGCTTGCGCGGAAATGGCTTTTTCCGGTGGATTAGGCCTGGATTTATTTTTATCTGAAGTCCCCTACCTAGAGCGTCAGTCATCAGACACCCTGCCTAGTTCTGCCTGTCCGGCAGGTAGTCACCAAGTCAGGCGCAATGATTATATTTTATTTTCCCAGTCCAATTCCCGTTTTATTGTGGAAGTAAAAAAGAAGAATCAAAAAGCATTTGAGAAAGCAATCTCTAGGGCGCCTTTTGGTTTAATCGGATGTATTTCTAAGAAGAAGGATTTTAAAATTCACGGGCTGGATGGGAAAATCTGCCTTAAGGCTAAGATCGCAGAGCTAAAAAATGCCTGGCAAAAACCAATGAGGTGGTAAAAATGATGAAGCGTAAACTTATGGATAGCGATTTTATGAATGAGGATACCTGGAGGATATTTCGGATAATGTCAGAGTTTGTCGATGGTTTTGAGGTTCTTTCAAAAATAGGAAAAGCAGTTTCTATATTCGGCTCTGCCCGTACTCCGCCGGCAAATAAGTACTATAAATTAACTGAGGAGATTGCCTTTTCTTTAGCCAAAGAAGGTTATGCTATTATTACCGGAAGCGGGCCGGGTATAATGGAAGCAGGCAATAGGGGCGCCAGAAGGGCCAAGGGCCATTCTGTTGGCTTGAATATCCAGATCCCCCAAGAACAGAGATCTAATGAATATGTGGATACGCTTTTAGATTTTCGTTATTTTTTTGTCCGTAAGATGATGTTTGTTAAGTATGCCAAGGCTTTTGTAATTATGCCTGGCGGTTATGGAACTCTGGATGAATTTACTGAGGCGATCAATCTTATCCAGACCTTAAGGATACCGAGGTTTCCCGTAGTCATAGTAGGCAGGGAATACTGGAAGGGGATGCTGGAGTGGCTTAAAAAATCGGTTTTAGCAAATGCTAATATCAGCAAACAGGATTTAGATATATTTAAAGTAACCGATGAACCTAAAGAAGTGGTTAGGATAATCAAGGATTTCTATAAACGCTAGATTTAATGGATAAACCAAAAGTATGTATTTTAAGGACCGCCGGTACCAATTGTGACCAGGAGACTGCTTTTGCTTTTGAAAAAGCCGGAAGCCTTGCTGAGCTGGTACATATTAACAAACTTATCTCCCGCAGTTCTAATCTGGATAATTATCATATTTTAGCCTTGCCCGGAGGTTTTACCTACGGAGATGATATTGCCGCCGGAAAGATCTTGGCTAATGAATTAAGGCACAGGTTGATTGAGCAAATCCGCAGGTTTATCCAAAAAGGGAGGATAATTATCGGTATCTGTAACGGATTTCAGGTCTTGGTAAAAAGCGGGTTACTTCCGGGCAACCTGGACTTGACACAGGAGGTCAGTCTTACCATGAACGATTCAGCTAAGTTTGAGGATCGTTGGGTTTATCTTAAAGCTCAAAGCTCGAAGCTAAAAACTAAAAGATGTGTGTGGACAAAAGGATTGCCCGATATTATATATTTGCCGGTAGCTCATGGCGAAGGTAAATTCTTTACTATGGATAATTCAGTTTTAGAAAGGTTAAAAAAGAATGGCCAAATTGTATTTCAATATTCTAACCCTAGGGGCGCCTTAAGCGTCTATCCTGATAACCCTAATGGTTCTCAAGAGAGTATTGCCGGCATCTGCGACGATACCGGCAGGATTTTAGGCCTGATGCCCCACCCCGAGAGGCACATCGACGTGTTTCAACATCCCCGAAGGTCTAGTGAAAATAAACAAAAAACAGAAGGCGACGGTTTATTAATATTTAGAAACGGCGTAGAATACGCCAGGAGGAATTTGTAATGAGCGGTATTTTTGGAGTAGTTTCTAAGGATAATTGTCAAAAGGACCTGTTTTACGGCACTGACTATCATTCTCATTTGGGTACCCAGTTTGCCGGATTGGCAGTTTGGGGAAAACAGTTAGTTCGTAAAATCCATGATATAGAAGGAAGCCAATTCAAAGCAAAATTCTTTGAGGATCACTTGAAGATGTTTGGGAATAAGGGTATCGGCGTGATCAGCGCTAAAGATGAACAGCCGATTTATGTAAATTCTAAGTTCGGGCCTTTTGCCATTGTAGTCAATGGTTTCGCGGATAATAGCGCGGAATTAGCTAATCAGCTTTATCAGCAAGGGCATTCTTTCAGTGAGGTTAGCGATGGAAAAGTAAATCTGGCTGAATTGGTATCCAAGCTGATCATTAAAGGCAAGACTATAATCGAAGGTATTGAATATATGTTTTCCCAGATCGAGGGTTCATGTTCGCTCCTTTTATTGACTAAAGAAGGTATCTATGCTGCCCGGGATAGGTTCGGCTATTCGCCTCTGGTAATAGGGCAAAGAGGCGATGATTGGGCGGTAACTACTGAGAGTTCCGCTTTTTTTAACTTAGGGTTTAAGTTCAGAAAAGATATACAGCCCGGAGAAATTATCTTAATGGATGAATCCGGGATTAAGACTAAAGTTAAAGGTGGCCAGGCTAATCAAATTTGTTCCTTTTTGTGGGTATATACCGGATTTCCAGCTTCTTCTTATGAAGGATTAAACGTAGAGATGGCCAGGGAAAGATCGGGGATGTTTTTAGCTAAAGGCGATACTGTTAAGGCGGATATGGCGTCAGGGATCCCGGATTCCGGAACAGCCCATGCCATAGGTTATGCAATGGGTTCTGGCATTCCTTTCCGCAGGCCGTTAGTAAAATATACCCCGGGTTTTGACCGCAGTTATACTCCGCCGTCACAAGAAACCCGGGATTTGATCGCCAAGATGAAATTAATACCTATCCCGGATATAATCCAGGGTAAGAGTATTGTATTTTGCGATGATTCAATTGTCCGGGGCACCCAACTTAAGAATTACACAGTCCAGAAACTATTAGAGTGCGGGGCAAAAGAGATTCATTTAAGGATTGCCTGTCCTCCCTTAATGTTTCCTTGTAAATTCAATTATTCTACTCGCACTTTGTCCGAATTAGCCGCCCGTAAGGCAATCAAGGCGATTGAAGACAAAGATACCAGCGATATTAAAGAATACTTAGACGAAAAAACCACTAAGTACAAGAAAATGGTAAAGTGGATTTGTGATGATCTTAAGGTTACTACTCTAAAATATCAGAAATTAGAGGATATGATTAAGGCCATCGGTTTACCTAAAGAAAAACTATGTTTATATTGTTGGAGTGGTGAGCAAATTGATAAAAAATAACCACATTTAAGGAAAATATGGAAAATAATAATTTAAATGATTTACCAAAAGAATACTGCGGGCTTTTTGGCATTAACAACCGCCGGGATGCCAGTTGGTTGACTTATCTGGGGCTTTATGCTCTTCAGCACCGCGGACAGGAGGCCTGCGGTATTGTAGTGAATAATCAGGGTGTTTTAGCGGCGCATAAGGGTATGGGTTTAGTTAGCGATGTATTTAATGAGTCTCTTTTAGCTAAACTTAAGGGTAATATAGCAGTGGGCCATGTCCGGTATTCTACCACCGGCTCAAGCGTTTTAAAGAATGCCCAGCCGCTTTTAATTGATTATGCCAAGGGGAGCATTTGCATCGCTCATAACGGAAACTTAGTTAATTCTCTGCAGCTGCACCGCGATTTAGAAGAGTCAGGTTCTATTTTTCAGACTACTACTGATTCCGAGATCATCATTCATTTGATGGCCAAATCAAAATCAAAGAATCTGGAAGAAAGCCTTATTTATGCTTTAAAAAGGATTAAGGGGGCTTATTCTTTGGTCATGATGGATAAAGAAAGTTTGATTGGTATACGCGACCCGTTTGGTTTTCGGCCGTTAAGTTTAGGCAAATTAGGGAATTCTTGGTGCCTGGCTTCAGAAACCTGCGCCTTTGATTTAGTTGGGGCAAAATTTATCCGGGAGATCGAACCGGGAGAAATTGTTATTATAAAAGGTTCAAACTTGAAATCCATAAAGTCAAAAGAATTAAGAAGTCATCGGCAGGCCTTTTGTACCTTTGAGCATATTTATTTCTCTCGTCCGGATTCGGTGATTTTCGGCGAGACCGTGCATTTAGTCAGGCGTAAACTTGGGACTCATCTGGCTAAAGAGCATCCGGTGGTCGCGGACATCGTAGTCCCGGTTTTAGATTCGGGTTTTTCTGCGGCTTTGGGTTATTCCCAGGAGTCCAGAATACCTTTAGAAATAGGGATTATCCGCAATCACTATGTGGGCAGGACTTTTATTCAGCCGCTCCAAGACTCCCGGGATTTAGGAACCAGGATTAAGTTTAATCTTTTAAAAGAGGTTTTAAAAGGGAAAAAAGTAGTTATTGTTGATGATTCCATTGTCAGAGGAACGACTTCCAAGATCCGAGTGCGCGATTTTCGTAAGGCTGGGGTTAAAGAGGTACATTTAAGGATATCTTGTCCGCCTCATCGTTTTCCTTGTTTTTACGGGATCGATTTTCATAAAGCCTCGGAATTAATCGCTAATAAATATAAGACAGTTGAAAAAATCAGGAAATTCCTGGAAGTGGATAGCCTGGGTTATTTAAGCTTGGAAGGGATGCTGGATTGTTTAAAACATAGTAATAATAGTTATTGTTCGGCCTGCTGGACAGGTAAGTATGCGGTTACGGCAGAGAAAAGACACAGCAAATTTTCTTTGGAAAGAAGCTGTTGCGGCCAAGGCGAAATAAACTACAGTAGGTAGCCTGCCTACCGGTAGGCAGGTAGATAGTATTTAGTAGGTAGGGGGAAATGTAGAGATGATTACTTATAAAAAATCAGGGGTGGATATTAAAAGCGCGGGGATTTTTAAGAATAAGATCAAAGACTTGGTCAGAAAATCTTTTATTCCGGGAGTGCTTAAGGATATCGGAGGTTTCGGAAGTATTTTTCAGCTAGCTAAGAATAAATATAAGGATCCGGTTTTAGTATCTTCTACTGATGGCGTGGGAACTAAATTAAGGATTGCCGCTTTAGCTAATAAGTTTGATACCGTTGGTATCGATGCCGTAGCTATGAATGTAAATGATATATTGTGTACAGGGGCCAGGCCTTTATTTTTCCTAGATTATATAGCTTTTAGTAAGATAAAAGAAAATGTATTGGTAGATGTAGTTAAGGGGATTAATCAGGGCTGTATTGAATCCGGCTGCGCTTTGATTGGAGGAGAAACCGCTCAGATGCCGGGCATTTATCAGGATGGAGATTATGATATCGCCGGATTTTGCGTAGGGGTCATAGAGCGTAAAGATATTATCGATGGCTCTAAGATTAAAGCCGGTGATGCGGTTATCGGCTTAGAATCCAGCGGTCTGCATTCCAATGGTTATTCATTGGTTAGAAAAGTATTTTCAACAAAGGAACTAAAATTGAGGGCTAGGGAATTACTAGTTCCTACCCGTATTTACGTCAAACCGATTTTGTCTTTGCTCAAGACACCAAGACACCAGGACACCAGGATACCTGTAAAAGGAATTTCTCATATTACCGGCGGAGCTTTCTACGATAAGATAGCCAGGATATTACCGGATAATGTTGATGTCAGGATAAATAGAAAATCCTGGAAAGTCCCCGATATATTCAGGTTGATTCAGAAAAAAGGCAATATTGCCGACAGGGAAATGTACCATACTTTAAATATGGGCATAGGTATGGTTTTGATTGTCAGCCCTAAAGCTGTAGGCAGCATAATTACCCGGCTAAATAAATCAGGTGTCAAATCCTGGGTAATTGGCCGGGCGGTTAAGGGCAAGAAACAGGTAGAGATAACGTAATTAACCCCGTCCTTTTGGCGTGATTTACAGAAGATACGATCCAAAAGAGCGGGATTCGCTGGATGCCCGTCTACCGGCAGGCAGGCGCCACAAGACGGCGCAGGTAGAGCGTTCAAGGAGGTGGAGAATGAATAATTTGTATCTGTTAATATTTGCCCTGATATTTATATTCTTCTTAGGTATTAGGATCGTCAGGCCTACTCATCGCGGGTTGATTGAGCGTTTGGGTAAGTATAACCGTTTCGCTAATATGGGTTTTAATTGGGTCATCCCGGTAATTGAGAATATTTACCAGGTTAACATTACCGAACAGATGGTTGATGCCGAGCCCCAGGAGATCATTACCAATGATAATCTAAACGCTAAAGTAGATGCCCAGGTGTATTTTAAGGTCAAGCCTGATGAGGATAGCGTTAAGTGCTCTCTTTACAATGTCAATAATTACCAGTGGCAGATAGTAAATCTCGCCCGGACCACTTTAAGAAATATTATCGGTACCCTTTCTCTTAAATCTGCTAACAGCGAGAGAGGAAGAATAAACTCTGAGCTACTCAGGACTTTAATGTCAGAAACCGGTAAGTGGGGGCTGGAGATAGTCAGGACCGAATTAAAGGAGATTGATCCTCCTAAAGATGTCCAGGAGACTATGAATAAAGTAGTTAAGGCTGAAAATGAAAAGATTTCAGCAATTGATTTTGCCACCGCTACAGAAACTGCTGCTGACGGCCAGAAGAGGGCAGAGATCAAAAAAGCTGAAGGCATAAAACAGGCCCGGATTTTAGCTGCCGAAGGAGAAGCTGAGGCGATTAAATTAGTCAATGAGGCGGCAGAGCATTATTTTGTGGGTAATGCCCAGGTCTTAAGAAAATTGGAAGCAGTGGAGAAATCATTGATGAATAATGCGAAGATCGTGGTTCCGGCGAACACCGAGTTAGTTAATGTAATCGGCGAAATGGCCGGCTTTCTGCCGATAAAGAATAAAGAAGAGAAGAAAGATAAATAATCGTTCTCTGATAATATATGACCTTTGTCGAATTTTCTCACTGTGATTAGCGGGTCCTGCCTTGGAGTGTCTCTCGCCGCAAATTTGCGGCTGTGAGACACCCCAAGTCACCCGCTAGAGACATTGTTGCAGAACTGCAAGTATAGTATAGTTAGAAAATAGGGATCGGTTTTATTAGAGGAGGCTTAAGATGGGAAGGTCGCTTAGAACTTTTATTATCTTAGCGGAATTTTTTTCTTTAGTTGGGTGCGCTACTGTGGGTATACCTATCGACCAAAATAAAACATCTCAGATTAAAGAAAGCGTGACTACGAAGCAAGAAGTTATCGCCATTTTAGGCAAGCCTTACATGAAAACTTTATCTTCCGATGGCAAGATAATAATGCTATATCAATATACCAAAGTTAAGAATCGCGCGTCTAACTTTATTCCAGTTGTTAATATTTTCTCAAGCGGTATGGATATGCGGCAACAAATGTTAACTGTGCTTATAAATAAAGATGGTAAAGTTGAGAAATATACGATGAATGATTCGGATACTGCGATTAACTCAGGATTGTCTAATACTAAGTAAATAGATGGTGATTTTAATTAATCTGATTTTAGGGGTTTGCCGGAGCGCGCATTAGAAGATTTACGGCACTGCTATAGGAGTACGTGTGCAAGGATTTGCGGCGAGTGAAGGCAATTTTACCTTTGCGTGAGGAACCTTGCGCTCACCGGAAGGAGCCGCAAACCGCAGCACACGGCGGAAATCTTCAGCGCGCGGAGCGCAAAGCCCTAAAATCCCGTGTTAGCATGAAAATTCAATAGAATCATAAGGGAATTAAATAGAGATGAAAATATTAGTAATAGGTTCAGGTGGCAGGGAGCATGCGATTGTGTGGAAAATAGCGCAATCCAAACTAGCCAAGAAGATCTTTTGCGCTCCGGGTAATGGCGGTATCGCGGACCTGGCCGAATGTATTCCTTTTAAAGCCGATGATATTTTTGAGTTATTGGAATTTGCCGGCAAAGAAAAAATTGATTTGACTGTAGTCGGCCCGGAAGCTGCTTTAGCTAACGGTATTGTGGATGAATTTCAGAAAGCCGGCCTGAAAATATTCGGGCCAAATAAAAAAGCCGCGAATTTAGAAAAAAGCAAGGTTTTCAGCAAGGAATTAATGGCGAAATATAAAATTCCTACTGCTGATTTTAAAGTTTTTGATAATCCGGAAAAAGCCAAGAGATATATTAAAAAAATAGGCTCACCCTGTGTAGTCAAGGCTGATGGTTTAGCTCAGGGTAAAGGCGTGGTGGTGGCGAAGACAATTGATGAGGCTAAGGATGCTGTCCGGATGATGATGGAAGATAAAGTGTTTGGCTCTGCCGGAGATAAAGTTATTATTGAAGAATGTTTAGAAGGTCAGGAAGCCTCGATCCTGGTTATCACAGATTCAAAAGAAGTCGTAGTTTTAGCTTCTGCCCAAGATCATAAAAGAGTATTTAATAATGATTTAGGCTCGAATACGGGAGGAATGGGCGCTTATTCTCCGGCGCCGATCGTTACTCCTGATTTGTTCAAAGAGATATTGGAAAAGATAATTTACCGGACTATTGATGGATTGGCAAAAGAAGGTATAGAATATCAGGGCGTGCTTTATGCCGGGATTATGCTTACTAAGGACGGACCAAAAACCCTGGAATTCAATGTGCGCTTCGGAGATCCTGAGACTCAGGTAATCCTGCCCAGGATGAAGTCGGATCTATTGGAAGTAATGTTGGCTACTGCTGAAGGTAAATTAAATAAGATAAATCAATTTAAATGGGATGAGCGTTCTTGTGTTTGCGTAGTCTGTGTTTCCAAGGGTTATCCTGGGGTATATCAAAAAGACAAAGAAATATTTGGTTTAGATAAAGCCGCTCAGATGAAAGATATTTTAGTTTTTCACTCCGGAACGATGAGGCCCACTGTCCACGGTCAACAGTCCACAGCTAAATATTTGACAAATGGTGGCAGAGTTTTGGGAGTTACCGGCTTAGGAAATACCATTAAAGAGGCTATTAATAACACTTATCAGGCAGTAGGAAAGATTAGTTTTGAAGGAATGCATTATCGCCGGGACATCGGCCAAAAGGCAGTAGGTAGTAGTTAGTATATAGTATGTAGGGTTTCCCTAATCCCTACCTACTACATTCTACATACTACATACAATAAGGGAGAGGATATGAGTAGAATAAGCATAATTATGGGAAGCCAATCGGATTTGGAAACAGTTAATGAGGCTATTAGTATTTTAAAAGAGTTCAAGGTAGATTTCGAAGTTAAGGTTTTATCAGCCCATCGTACACCTAAAGAATTGGCTAAATATATAGAAGTAGCGCCAGCCAGAGGCGTAAAAGTTTTTATTGCCGCGGCAGGCGGGGCAGCTGCTTTAGCCGGAGTTATAGCCGCGCATACTATTTTACCGGTTATCGGGATACCTATAGAAACCTCAAGTCTTAAAGGGATGGATTCTCTTTTGTCCACGGTCCAGATGCCCGGAGGGGTTCCGGTGGCCTCAATGGCTATAGGAAAAGCCGGGGCAAAAAATTCCGGTTTATTTGCTTTAGCTATTCTAGGGACTTTTGATAAGAAAATTCAGGCGAAGCTTGCTCAATATAAGAAAGATATGCGCTCAAAGATTAAAAATATTCCCGCTAAGCAATTTAGTTACTAAGGCGGGATCCCGCAGCAAAAATTAAATTCTGAGCGGGAAAAATAAAAGTTTAGAGCTAAATGCCGCAGACGAAGATAGTTAAATTAGATCCGGATAATCCGGAAGAAAAATACCTTCAGCAAGCAGCGGATATATTAAGAGAGGGTGGCTTGGTGATCATTCCTACTGAAACAGTTTATGGGATTGCTGCTGACCGGCAGAATCGCAGGGCCATAGATAAATTAGCCGAGATAAAAAAAAGGCCTAAAGAAAAAGTATTTTCTTTGCATATTGCCCAAAAAGAAAGAGTCGAGGATTTTGCCTCCGGAATACCCGTACCAGCCTATAAACTAATAGATAAGTTTTGGCCAGGGCCCCTAACCCTGGTTTTAAAATCTATAGGTGGGCCGGGAAGCGTGGGTATTCGTATGCCAGATGACAAAATTGCTTTAAGAGTGATTGATTTATCCGGAGTGGATATAGTTTGCCCTTCGGCGAATATTTCCGGAAATCCCGCTCCGAAAGATTTCCAGGAGGCAATCAAAGATTTTAAAGGGCTAGTCGATTTTGCCATTGATGCCGGTGCTACCCGCTTAAGAATAGAGTCTTCGGTGGTTGATTTTACAGTCGAGCCGTTTAAGGTTTTAAGAGAAGGTGCGATTAAAAAAACAGATATTGAAACAACGGCTAAGAAAAAGGCGGTTTTATTTATTTGCACCGGAAATTCCTGCCGTTCAGTTATGGCTAAAGGCCTTTTAGAAAATAAACTTGCAGGCCTTGGGAGAAATGATGTAGATGTTTTATCCGCCGGTACAATGCTCTTCGGCGGGTTAGGCGCGAGCGCGGAGGTCAAAGAATTATTAGCGTCTGAAGGCGTGGATGTATCCAAGCATCTTTCCCAAAAAGTAACCCGGGATATGCTGAATAAGTCTGATATAATATTGGTGATGGAAAAATTCCATGAGGAGAGGATACTTCAGCTTGACCCCCAGGTAAAAAACAGGCTTTTTCTTTTAAAGGAATTTGCCAAAGCAGACGGTAATAATAATCAGGATATTACCGACCCTATTGGTAAATCCCAGGAATTTTACACCCAAACCTTTTCTACTATAAAGCGAGCCATTGAAAGGATAAGCGAGATAATATGAAAAATATAGCCATAGCCTCGGACCACGGCGGTTTTATTTTAAAAGATAAATTAAAAACCTACCTGTCTAAAAAAGGTTTTAAGATCAGGGATTTTGGGGTTTTTTGCCAGGAACACTGCGATTATCCGCAGTTTGCCTATGGCTTAGCCAGAAGCATATCCCTGGGTAAATATAAAAGAGGCATATTGATTTGTAAAAGCGGGATTGGTAATTCTATTGTAGCTAATAAGTTTCCTAAAGTAAGAGCAGCCTTGTGTTATAATCTCAAAGCTGCCGAGCTCTCCCGCCGGCATAATGATAGCAATATTCTGGTGTTAGGCGCGCTGTTTGTAAAAGAAAAATCAGCTAAAAAGATTTTAAATATCTGGTTAAATACGGAATTTGAAGGCGGAAGGCATATTAAAAGGCTTAATCAAATCCGGGCGATTGAAAGGAAGATAGAAGATGGAATATTTAAAAAAAGTTGACCCCCAAGTTTATCAGGCAGTTCAATCTGAGATAAAAAGGCAGCAGGAGCATCTGGAATTGATCGCCTCAGAAAATTTTACCTCTTTGGCGGTAATGCAGGCCCAGGGGTCAGTAATGACCAATAAGTATGCTGAAGGTTACCCTGGCCGGCGTTGGTATGGCGGCTGTGAATATGTGGATATGGTTGAGGATTTAGCAATCCAACGGGCTAAAGAATTATTCTCCGCGGAATACGCTAATGTCCAGCCCCATTCCGGAACCCAGGCCAATATGGCTGTTTATTTTGTAGCCTTAGAACCAAAAGATACATATCTAGCTATGGATTTAGCCTGTGGTGGGCATCTTTCTCACGGAAGCCCGAAGAATTTTTCCGGTATCTTTTATAACCAGATAGCCTATGGCGTGGACAAACAGACCGAAAGAATTGATTATAATCAAATTGAAGATTTGGCTAAGAGGCATAAACCTAAATTCATCCTAGCCGGCGCTTCGGCTTATCCCAGAGAGATAGATTTTAAAAAACTAAGAGAGATATCCGATAAGGCTGGTTGTTTTCTTTTTGTAGATATGGCTCATATTGCCGGTTTAGTGGCTGCGGGGATTCATCCCTCGCCAGTGCCTTATGCTGAATTTGTTACTTCAACAACTCATAAGACTCTTCGCGGCCCCCGGGGCGGGTTTATCCTGGCTAAAAAAGAATTTGCCAAAAAGATCGATTCTCTGGTTTTTCCCGGTATGCAGGGAGGGCCGTTAATGCATGTTATCGCTGCCAAGGCAGTAGCTTTTTATGAAGCCCAAAGCGAGGGATTTAAAGCTTATCAGTCCCAAATCGTAAAGAATAGCAAACGGATGGCGGAAAGATTACAGGAGAAGGATTTTAGGATTATTACCGGCGGGACGGATAATCACATGGTTTTAGTGGACTTAACCTCTAAGAATATCACCGGGAAGCAAGCCCAGGAATTATTAGGCAAGGTTAATATTACTTTGAATAAAAACCTTATACCTTATGACCAGAAACCACCTGCATTAGCCAGCGGTATTCGTATAGGCACGCCGGCAATAACTACCCGGGGGATGAAAGAAAAAGAAATCAGCCAGATAGCAGATTTTATTGATCAGGCTATAACTTTCCATAACGATGAACAGAAATTATCTAAAATAAAACAAGAGGTTTTAGATTTAACTTCTAGGTTTCCTTTATATCCTCAACTCTCTAAATCATAGGACATTTATGAAAAATAAAATCAGAAAAAAAACTCAGGAAAAAAGAATTAGTTGGGATAAATATTTTATTCAAATCGCCAGCCTGGTCTCCCAGCGCAGCACCTGTAGGCGTCGGAATGTGGGCGCGGTGATCGTTAAAAATAAACGTATACTGGCAACAGGTTATAACGGGGCGCCCAGCGGCCTGGGGCACTGCCTGGAGATAGGTTGTTTACGCGAAAAGATGAAAATTCCTTCGGGTGAGCGCCATGAACTCTGCCGGGGCCTGCATGCTGAGCAAAACGCTATTATCCAGGCTTCGCTTTACGGTATTAGCGTTAAAGAGAGTATGCTTTATGTTACTAATCAGCCTTGCGTTATCTGCGCCAAGATGTTGATAAATGCCGGGATCAAAGAGATAGTTATCAGCGACGGTTATCCGGATAAAATGGCGTTAGATTTCCTAAAAGAGGGAAAAATAAAAGTAAGGAAAGTTGAGAAATGAACCCAGTATCTTCTAAAAGATTAAATGGCTTTAAGGCGAAAGGTTTTTTAAATTATGAATAAGAAAGAAGGTGCGGGGTGAAGTGCCCTTTTTGCGGTTATAAGGAAGACAAGGTAGTGGATTCTCGGGCTGTGCAGAGTGAAGTAGCGATCCGGCGCAGGCGGGAGTGTATAAAATGCCGCAGGCGTTTTACTACCTATGAATACATTGAAGACGCCCCTTTAATGGTAATTAAAAGAGATGGGAGGCGACAGGCCTTTGACCGTAAAAAGATCTTGAGCGGAATTATTAAGGCCTGTGAAAAAAGGCCGATCAGTATAGAAAAAATGGAAGAAGTGGTTAGCCTTATAGAGCGGGCTATCCAGAAAAAGCCGCTGCGGGAAGTCCCCTCTTCGCGGATCGGGGAACTAATCATGGAGAAATTAAAAGGCTTAGATGATGTTGCCTATGTAAGGTTTGCCTCGGTTTACCGCCAATTCAAGGATGTCAGCCAGTTTATGGTCGAGTTAAAAGATATCTTAGGCAAGGAAAAGGGGAAATAATATTAATTCATCCTCCTTCGCAGGGAGTGCTACGGCGGATGTCACTAGATGATATTGAAGGCGGAAATGTGCGGAGTTCCATAATAAGGAGTATAATCTATGATTGAGATGGAGCTGAATAAAATTATCATTGATGAAAAAAGGCATGATCAGCTGATAGTCTTGAAGGAAAAAGGCGGCAGCCGGCTTTTACCGATTGTCATCGGATTGAATGAGGCTTCAGCTATAAAACTTAAGATCAGCGGTTTTAATCCTCCCCGGCCATTGACCCACGATTTATTATTTGACATAATCGATAATCTTGAGGCTTCGATAGATAAGGTTATCATTGATAAATTAGAAGAAAATACTTTCCATGCCAAGCTGGCCATCAAGACCAAGGAAGGTGATATTAAGATCATTGACGCTCGTCCTTCGGATAGTATAGCCCTGGCAGTCAGGGCTCATGCCCCGATTATAGTTGAAGACTCTATTATAAATAAACTAGAGACTTTAGATAATCCGGATATTGACCAAAAAGATAAATGAAATACTGATGAAAATAGGTTTGCTATCGGATAGCCATGACAACCTTCCCAATATAGAAAAGGCAGTTAAATTTTTTAACCGCGAAAAGGTGGATTTTGTCCTGCATGCCGGAGATTTTGTCGCCCCTTTTACAATAGGCAAATTAGGAAAATTGAAATGTGGCTGGAAGGGGGTATTCGGTAATAATGACGGAGAAAAAGCCGGTCTAATGAATTTATCAAAATGGAGAATTCAACAGGGACCTTTAAGGATGACATTGAATAAAAAAAATATAACTCTGATTCACGCCTTGAATGAGATTGATCCGGATAAGGAGCGCTCGGACCTGATTGTCTATGGGCACACCCACCGCCCTGAGATCCTGCAAAAATCTGACAAACTCATGGTCAACCCCGGAGAGGCCAGCGGTTGGCTTTATGGTTCACCTACGGTCGCGATCGTTGATCTGGATACTTTAAAAGCCAAGATATTTAAAATTTAGATATGAAATATTACTTTAAATGGCAGGATAAGCATAAGCAAATTTTAAAGGTTATCTATAATTTTTCCGGGGCAAAAAAAATTAAGCTTTATATTGTAGGCGGAGCCCTGCGGGATATTTTTCTTAAGAGGGAAAAAGAAAATCCGGATATTGATTTTTGTCTTAAAAAAGGAGCTATAAATTTTGCTCGACAATTGGCCAAAGAGCTAAAGTGCGGATTTGTGGTTTTAGACCCGGCCCATGGTTGCGCCAGATTAGTCCATAAGGCCAAGGATAAGATATATACTCTGGATTTTTCGGATTTCCGGGGCAAAGATTTAAGAGAGGATTTGTATCTGCGCGATTTTACGGTTAATAGTTTAAGTTTGGGGCTAGAGAGCGTATTTAAGAAAAATGATTTTAGGAGGGTCTTGATTGATCCTTATGGCGGGGTTAAAGATTTAGAAAAAAAAGTTATCCGTCTGGTTAACCCAAAAGCCTTTGATCAGGATCCGGTCAGGATCCTTCGGGCTTTTAGCCTGGCTTCTAAGTTTAATTTTAAGATTCATCCTAATACTTTTCAGCTGGCCAGGTTGAAAAAAAAATCAATAACCCAGGTTTCCTGGGAAAGGATTAGGGATGAATTATTTAAAATTCTAGCTACGGGTAACGCCGGGGAATTTATAGAAAAGTTGGATAAGGAAGGCATGCTAAAGCTGATTCTCCCCGAAATTAAGCTGATGCATAAATTAAACCAGGGGCCTTACCATCATTTGGACGTCTGGGGGCATACCTTAGAGACTTTAAGGCAGCTGGAGTTAATTATTAAGTCGGGTTTTAAGAATATCAAGATCCGGGATTGCCTGAGTCAGGAGATATCTTCAGGCAGGCAACGCTTGGAATTGCTTAAGTTAGCCGCTCTTTTACATGATGTCGGCAAGCCCTCAACTTTACGTAAAGAAAAAGGCAAATTCACTTTTTATGGACATGAGGCGGTAGGCTCAAGAATGATAAAGGATATAGCGGTTAGACTGAAACTTTCTAATGAAGAGACTCGTAGGTTAAGGTTGATTACCTTTTGCCATTTAAGGCCGGGTTATCTGGCAAATAACAATTTGGTTACTCCCCGGGCAAAATTCCGGTTTTTCCGGGATACCGCAGATGAGGCCTTAAGCGTGCTCTTGCTTTCCTTATCTGACCAGAGGGCGACTAAAGGGGTTTTCGCTACTGAGGATTCCCGTTTGCGGCATGAAAAGATGATCAGAAAATTAATTAGGGAATATTTCAAGGTTTTGGAAACTAAAGAAACGCCACGTCTGGTCAACGGGGACGATCTGGTTAATAACTTTAAACTCAAACCTTCTCCTTTAATTGGTAAAATATTGGCAGAGCTGGATGAATTGCAGGGAATAGGCAGGATCAAGACTAAGAAACAAGGTTTAAAGAGGGCTTTAGGCATTATAAATAATTTTTCTTAATAGGAGGTGCGATGGAAAAGAATAAGATGGATAACCTGGAGAAAGATATTTTAACTGAGGTAGGCAGCTTGTGCGCCGGAAATGCCACTACTGCTTTGGCTCAAATCTTAGACCGTTATATTGAGCTTAAATTTCCTAGCGTAAAGTTTGTTAGTATGGCCAAGCTTCCCTGGTATTTAGGCGGTCATCCTGAAGAAATAGTTATGGGTATTCATATGCATGTATTAGGCCAGATGCGGGGGAATGCCCTTTTGGTTTTTCCTAAAAAATGCGCCTTTAGGCTAATTGACCTTTTAATTGGCCCGATTCAAGAGCCGACTGATAGCCCTACAGAAATTGGGATCTCAGCTTTAAAAGAAATGGGTAATGTGGTTATTTCGTCTTATCTTTCTTCTCTGACAGCTTTTACCGGGATATCGGCCTTTTCTTCTACTGTAAATCTTACTAGCGGAGCGGCAAAGTATCTGGTTAACCTGGCCTTTGTCGGCTTAGGTAAAGAAGAGCTGGTCCAGACTGTTTTAATCGAAGCTGCTTTTAAGGAGAAGAAAAGGGATATATCCGGAAATTTCTTTATCATCTTTGACGCTAACTCTATTAAAACCATACTTAAAAAAGCCAAGCAAATGCTTAAAAAGAGGAGATAGATATGTCAGACCATTTTGTTGATTTGAGCATATTAGACCTGGATTGGATAGCTAAGATTTTAGACTCTGATTTAAATATAGAACATTTAGCCAGAGGGGTAGTCCAATTTCTGAAGCGCAGGATCCCGGCTAAAAGAGCAGTCCTTTTTTTATGGGATGAAGAAAAAAGAAAGTTTATGCCGCAAGATTGCTCTGACCCTGAAAAGATTAGCGCTAAATATAAGGCCCAGGGCAAGGCGTTCTTAAATTCTATGGAGTTAAATGAAGCTGTTTTTTTAAAAAACAGCGTATTAATTCCGTTGAGGGCCAGGGATAAATCTTTGGGAGTGGTGCTTTTTGACGATTTGACATTTTCTTCTGCTGCGTTCAGGTATAAGGAAGAATTATCTTTACTGACTAAGATGGTAGGTATAGTTTTAACTAACGCCCGGGTTTTTATTAATTCTGAGCGTCTGAGTAAAGACTTGTTTAAATTCAATGTTTTACACCGGGCCTTAAATCCCACCCTTGATGAAAAGACTATAGTTAAAATTATCTATGAGAGCATAAGTGGGGTTATTAAATTCGATATTTTTACCCTTTTAATACTGGGAAAGCAGTCAAATAGGCTATATATTAAATCTAGGTTGCCCTTAAACCGGAATTATTTAAAGGGTTTAAATAAGTTAATCGATGAGCTGGTTTACAGCTTGACCAGGACTAACCTTAAAGCCAAATCACTGGTAGAGGATATTGATTTACCTAAAACCCAGGCCAAAGGTTTTAAAATTGCTTCCAGCCTACACGCCCCATTGATTACCAAGGATAAGATTATAGGTATAATAAACCTGGGTAGTTTGAAAAAGAATATTTTTTCTGCCCGGGATCAGCAAAATATATCCATGTTAGCTTCTCAGACAGCGGTAACCTTTGAAAATATCACGCTTTATGATGATCTTCAAAGGACTTATTTTAGCATAGTCAAGGCTTTAACTTCGGCTATTGAAGCCAAGGATCCTTATACTCAAGGCCATTCCGTGTTAGTATCCCGCTATGCCGAGGCTATTGCCCAGGGTATGGGGTTATCTTCCACGATAGTTGAATCGATTAAGATTGCCGGTTTGCTTCACGATCTGGGTAAGATTGGGGTCCCTGAAGAAATATTGCTTAAGATGGGTAAACTTACTTACGGTGAATACGAGGTAGTTAAGGCCCATCCGGAGATTGCCTTGAAAATACTGGGGGCAGTAGAATTTCCTCATTTTGTCGAGGATGAGAAAAGCCTTGAGGCTGTTCCGGGTTTAACCCTTAATCTTTTTGAGCCGGCGGATTTATCCGAAGAAGTAAAACTAATGATTTATCATCACCATGAAAGATATTCCGGGGGAGGTTATCCTAAAGGCCTTAAGACAGATGAAATACCTTTAGGCGCCCGGATTATGGCAGTGGCGGATACCTTTGAGGCTTTAACTGCCAGCCGTCCTTACCGTAAGGCTTTTAGCGAGGAAGAAGCTAAGAAAATTTTAATCAAGGCCTGCGGCGAACAGCTTGACCCCAAGATAGTTAAAGTCTTTATTAAGATTCTAAAAGAAAAAGGCCTTGAGGCCTTAAAGTCTTAAGACTGAAAATAATCAATAAAGCCATCCCCAAAGATACTAATTTTAAAACCCCGTCTTTTTTTAAATTTTTTGAAACTTTTTTTATCTTCGCGCGTTTAATCTAGTGGAGAAAGGAAAGGCTTTAAACTTATGCAAACCTCAAGCGATGAAGAGTTGATGTTGAGTTACCAAAACGGAGAGGCGATAGCCATGGAAGAAATCGTTGCTAGATATAAAGACCCAATCTATCGATTTGCCTTTCGCTTAGGCCAGGATGCTGTTGAGTCCCGGGATATAGCCCAGGAGGTATTCTTGAAGGTCCATCAGTATAAGGATACCTATCGACCCATAGCAAAATTTCGCACCTGGATATTCACTATTGCCCATAATCTTTGCATGAGTCGCTTACGCAAGAATAAATGGCTAATTTTTTGGCCTAGAAAACAGGACGAACCGAATGAATTAATGGATTTTCCAAGCCCAAATCCTTCTCCAAAGGAAATAGCTTCACAGGACGAAGTCAGTAACATTATAAAAGAGAATATTAAGGGCCTTCCCTTTCTCCAAAGAGAAGCCTTAGTTTTAAGAGAATATGAAAAACTGGATTACCAGGAAATCGGGAAAATTTTACACAAATCCCTCGGGACAGTTAAAACCCTTATTTACCGAGCCAGGCAAAACTTAAAAATTAAACTCCTTCCCTATTTAGAAGAGTTTAAGGGAGGTTATAATGAATAAATGCCGTGTTTTAAAAGAGATAAGCGCTTATTTTGATGGTCAGCTTAAGCCCGCCGGAAAAGCTAATATAGAGGAACATCTTAAATCCTGCAAGATTTGCGCGCAGGAGTTAGTCCGGCTTAGGGCTCTGTCTGATCAGCTTAAGGCATGGCAGGAACCTCAGTTAAAGGAAAGTTTTGCCAGCTCAGTAAGGGATGAAATTGTCTCCTGGGAACTTGAAAGGGGGCAGGTTAAAATGAAAAAGAAAACTTTAGCTATATTGGTTCCTTCCGGAGCTTTGATTAGCATTCTGGCGATTTTTTTTGTAGGACATCTGTTTTTTGCAGCTATGCCAGCGCAAAAAGACCAATTTCTTAAAAGTGCAGTCAATAATATTGGTTCAATAGTTAATAAATCCGAGCTAGAACCGTATTATTTGAATACTGACGTTGATACGCAGAAAGATATTCAATTAGGTTTGTTAGGGATCTCTAATGAATTTAAAGGAGTGTTGAGTTCCCCGATAATAGTCTCCCAGGGTTTAGCAAAGAGAAAAGGCTCTGAATACGGAACTTCCTACAATAAGTTTGAGCAAGCATCTTACCAAGCAAAAGGAATGTTAGGGGCAGCACTTGGTGGGGGAACAGTAATGGAATCCGCAGATTCTGGAAGAGTAATGTATAGTAAATCGATGGATAGAGGATTTTTAGGAGCGTCTGTTCCCGGTACAGATGTATCTGTTTCCGAAGGCCGGATTATCGTCATCCAGCCGGTTCTGCCGGCTACAGGCCAGGGTGATAAAATTATCCGTACCGCAATAATGAGGGTAAGGGTGGATGATGGTAAAGAGGCTAATAAAAAGATCTCGCAGATCTGCCAGGAATTAGGCGGGTATCTGGCCTCTTCTTCTTTTTATCGGGACGAAGAAGGAAGGGAAGCCGGAACAGTTAACTTGCGTATTCCTAAAGATAAATTCCTGGTTGCCTTAGACAAATTAAGCGCTTTAGGAAAGGTTGAGCAAAGCCGGACTGACAGCCAGGATGTGGCTCAACAATACTCCAATATCAAGGCTCATCTGGACGCGGCAATGGTGGTTTATAATAAAACCCTGGAGGCATTGCAGAAAAAACAGACTACCATAAACGAATCAATCAGGCTGGAATCTGAGCTTACCCCGGTATTGCAGCGGGTTGAGATTTTGAAAAACCAGTTGGAGCAGCTTAATAATGCAGTATCTTTCACTAACATTACTGTTAATTTCTATGAGCCTAAAGTCTCAGCCAAGGTGCTTAAGGAGAACAAAGAAAATATAAAGGAGAGTATACTTATTGCCAAGATCAACGCCGTAAAATTCTGGACTAACGCTATCCCTAAGGCGCTGACTTGGTTAATATTTTTATTTGTTTGTATTATAACAGTCCTGGTTTTAGCGTTGGTAGCTAAGTATTGGATAATGCCGATATTTAAGCGGGGATAATTTAGGGCTAAATAAGGCTAGGTTGAGATTTAGATAATTCTTACCTGGCCTTATTTTATAAAAGGATAAGAATTAAATAGTAGTGTCAAAACGCTAGGATGAAGAATCCTTGAAATTTTTTTTTCCTAAGCTATACTGGATTGAGTTGAATACTATCCTGGTTACCTTTGGCCAGAATATCTGTTTGCCGGTCAACCCAAGGTGCAGCAGGTGCAGAGTATTGAAATTTTGCAAAAGAATTAAGGCAGGGAAAAGCCGTTGAAAATAATCTCTAAGACTATCCAAAAAGATACTTTGGGCAATCCGGATTTGATCAATATAACGCTCGAGATTGAT
>JBDRLN010000007.1:0-3568 GCA_043812955.1 Candidatus Omnitrophota bacterium
CTTAACAGCAATAATCTCAACAACAGGCGATAATAATAAAGAAACAGGATAACAGACGCTCACCAACCTCTTGATATAAGCCTTGATTATTGAAAAAGCGTCGTTAATGCTCCTGCAAGGAAAGTTTATAAAGGGATACGTATAACAGGAGAAAGGACGCATAACCTTAACCCGGAAACCATAATCTCTAAGTATGTTTGCCATCTTAAATGGATTTAATTCAGCCTCGGGTATCTGCCCTGAATAAGGATCCCGGTATTTAAAACGCGGGGAATAGCTGGTTCTGCCATATTTATCAAACTCTTCAACTGCCTCTGTTATTTCTTTACCCCACATCCCCTGCGTCATCCTTGATAAGTTCTCTACCTCTGTTTCTATCATACGGGGATTATAATTCCTGATTATATCCTTTCTCATCTCTAGAAATGATCGGGTCTGAGTAGGGGTATCAATTGGGCCAAATTCAGCCTGCTTCCAGAATCGGCGACGAAAAATCCTTCCTCTTAAATTAAAAGAATTATTATCCAGTGATATATACAGCGTTCCCGTCTTTTTCAATACCCTCTTCGCCTCTGAGAAAAAAGGAGATACCTCCCTTAAATGGCTCAATGCTCCTGTGATAATCAGGATGTCAAAAGAGTTTCCTCCATACGCCAAACTTAGCGCATCCCCGGTTTCAGCCCGCATATTTGTTAATGCCTGGCTGTGGCGGGATAATATTTTATTCAAAACCGCAATATTATCCGGATTCTCATCCACTCCGATTATTTCTCCTGCCCCCAACAAGGCCATAAATATGGTAATCAAGCCATGTCCGCAGCCAACATCTAATATTGTTTTACCCTCTCCCCGCAATACCTGAAAAATATTCTTTGCACTCAGAAAATACCGCTCTAATTTATAAGGGTCTTTAAAAAAACTCTTGTAGTATTTATAAAACCCAGGCGATAAATCTTGTTCGACCCTGGCTTTATCAGCCTGCCTAAATATGCCGTCTACCTGGCTGTATCTATTATCCCTGCACATGCTTTAATTTATCGCTCCTTAACTGTTTATTATACCCCTCAGAGAGCCCTCAATTAACCTTGCCCTGTTCAACCAAGTGTGTTCTTTGATTATGGCTGCGCGGCCCTTACTCCCCATTTGTGCTCGCAGCTCAGCGTTATTAAGTAAGTGTAGAATTGCTTGTGAAGTCTCATAAGGATTACTGGCGTCAACAGCTATCCCCGAACCTATTCGCTCCACAACATCACCATAGCCATCTCTTTTACTGGTTACAATTGGCTTATTACAAGCAAGATACTCGTACAATTTAATAGAATCTCCTGCGTTTTTCCTTACTTCCTTAAAGAAAACAATACATATATCAAAGGCATTAATATAAACCGGGGCCTGGTCAAAGGGAACTGAACCAATAAAAATAATTTTGCCTTCAAGCCCAGACTTTTTAGTCTGATTAATTAATGCCTTTGCCATAGGCCCATCGCCCACAATGATAAATTTAGTATTGGGAACCTCTTTCAAAACTAAAGGCATGCTATCAATCAAATAGTCTACGCCATGCCAAGGGTATAAACTGCCCAAAAAACCTACTAAATTAGTGTCTCTTCCCAGCCCCAGGATTCCTCTTGCTGCATCTCTATCCATCGGCTTAAAATATTCTATATTTACAGCGTCTTTAAGAACCTCCAACTTCTGAGTCGGGATACTATATTTCTCCCTTAGATACTCTTTGACAAAATCAGTGATCGCAAAGATTTTATTGGAGTACTTAATATATATTTTCTGTGCCAGCTCCACTATATAAACAATAAATTTAGGAATATTACTTTGCGACAGGTCATCGGATGCTATGCCGTTAGCGTAGAAAGCTAAAGGCAGCCTCAGAAACTTACAGGCTAAAAGCGAACCGATATCAAAGTATATTTGAAAGACAAAGACGGCATCCGGTTTAAACTTAAACATAATCTTTACTAAATAAAATGGAGAGATAATCAGATAACTTAAATACCTCAAGAAAGGAAGGTTTATTACCGGAATGTATTCAATATCAAGCCCTGCGGACTCATTTAATCTCCTGATTAGGGGAACAGTCAACTTAACCTGATGCCCGATCTCCTGCAGCCCCTTAACCAGCTCTATAACCTGCCGGTTGCTTCCGGCATATCCAGCTATATCTTCGTAACAGATACAGACAATCTTCAATCTCTCTCTCCTGGATTATTCTTTATCCTTATGCTGAATTTGACGCAGATAAACTTCTGTCTCTCTGGCGCGTACCAACCAGGTCGAGTCTTTTACAGAATAAGGTCCTGCTGCTTGAGCCATATTACTTCTTAAATCTTCATCTCTTAATAAATCTATAATGATTCTTGAAACTGCCAAAGGGTTTAAAGAATCAACTCCCCTGCCTGCCCCTACTCCTTCCACTACATCACCATAACCCTTTACATTGCTTGCTACTACCGGTATGCCGCAAGCCAGATATTCATAAAGCTTAATCGGGTCTCCTGGATCGCTTCTTACTGGCTTAAAAAAAGCTACCCCAATATCAAACGAATTAATATACAAAGGAACTGATTCAAATTCTACTTCCCCGGTAAAAATAAAGTTATCCCTGCAGCCTGCCCTGACTGCCCTGCGAACCAGGCTCCCTCTTAACCTCCCCCCCCCTACGATTAAGAATCTTACTCTGGGAATCTCCCTGATAATAAGCGGAGCGCTATCAATTAGATTATCAATACCCTGCCAGGGTAAAAGGCTGCCTGTAAAACCAACGTAATAAAAATCATCTGCCAGTTTTAATCTCTTCCTTGTCTCCTGCCTGGGTATTGGCTTAAACCTCTCAATGTCTACGCCCATTCGAATAACCACTATTCGAGAAGATTGTATCTTGTATTCCTTTTCTATTTCCCATGCCAGGCCGGAAGAATGGACTATTATCTTATCAACCAGGTTAAAGCTCTTTCTTTGCATAAACTTGATTAATAAACTAAAGATATTAAGCCGCTTTTTCTGTTCAGCTAACGCTCCATTAACCTCAACTACGGAAGGGTATTTTAGCCATCTTGAGATAATAACCTGCTGCGTTGTACCAAAAAGCATCTCCCTTAAATACACTACATCCGGTTTAAACCTTAATAAATATAAAACCAAAAAGAAAAGCGCAAAAAGAATATAACTTAAGGGCCTTAAGAACGGTAAGTTAACTATTGGAATATACTTAATATCTAACGGCATCTCGCCCTTATATCTGGCGACACCGGGAACACACAGCTGTATCTTATGCCCCAGCTTCTGTAAATTAACAACTATTTCTATAATATGCCTGACAGCTCCGTTATGGCCGCTTATATCTTCATAACATACGTAGAATATTTTCATTATTTATGGAATATACCGCCTAACATTCCTGCCGTAATAGCGTAACGCCAGTTCCCGGTATCCGTTAGGATACAGGAATCCGTTCTTATCAATATGGTAATACTGCTTTGTCTGTAATAAATAATTATAGAATTTGCTTTTGGGAACCCCTACATATACTGCCCTGCCGACATTATCCGGCTTA
>JBDRLN010000008.1:0-4709 GCA_043812955.1 Candidatus Omnitrophota bacterium
GGTAAGCGAGGTATCTTGGCAAATGTGGTTACCTGGTATGTTCCTGGCAATTATTTGTGTGATATTTGGCGTATTTGCTTATCAGATTCCGCTTAAATATTTTATATTCCCGGCCATAGCAGGCGTTATTTCTATCGGGACCTGGCATGCGGGTTTATCTACGCTGCTTATTATTGTAGGTTTGGTTTTAGGCATCCTTATATTCAAGCTAAAAGGTCTTAAGCCTGCCTTGCGCACCGATACAGTATTTACAGGCGCAGAAACAGTAGATTTGGCAGAAGAAAATGAAGTTTCGGGCACGGAATTTTATAATACCATTAAGGAGTTAGGGTTTTTAAAAGGAATTTACAAAAAGGCCGAAGCGGGATTTTTTGATATTTATGAACAGGCTAAGAATATGGTTTTTGGTATCGGTAGATTTCTCCAATATCTGCATAACGGGGTTTTACCTACTTATTTAGTCTGGACCCTTTTGGGTATGATCGGGTTATTTTGGGCATTGATCAGGTGATACGATGGAATTACATATTCTTTTAATCTTTATGATTTTTGCGGCAGTCGTGGCAATTGAAGTGAAGGATTTGCTTTCCAGTGTCATTGCCGTGGGTGCGGTCGGTTTTGCTCTTTGCCTTGCTTTTTTAATCCTGAAAGCGCCCGACTTGGCCATTACCCAGTTAGTGGTTGAAATATTATGTCTGATTATTCTTATCCGGGCCACGCTTAAAAAAGACCTGCCTTTGGTAATCGAAGGAAGATGGGTTTTTAATACATTCGTTACCTTAGCTTTTATCTGTGTATTCCTCTTTTTTGCCTGGGTCGCCTTAAGTGAGTTGCCGCGTTTCGGTGAGCCGATAATGGCCGTAGGCAAAAAATATTTAGCAGAGGGCACAAGTAAAACAGGGTCGGTAAATTTGGTTACTGCGGTAATTCTGGATTTCCGGGCTTACGATACTTTAGGCGAAGCCACAATTCTGTTTACTTCGGTAATCGGAATTATGGCAGTGTTACGCCGGCCTGGCAGAAAAAAACAGCAAAGAATAAAATGATTGATAACCCCAAAACCGGGATGACTTTAATCGTCAAGGCAATTACCCGGATCACTATCGGTTTGATTCTGCTTTTCGGTATCTATATTATTTTACACGGACATCTTTCTCCGGGCGGCGGTTTTGCGGGCGGAGTAATCGTGGCTTTGTCTTTTGTGCATATGATGCTTGCTTTTGGAAAAGATTTAGCTGTAACCAAAGTTTCGCGGAACCTGGCCTCCAATTTAGAAAGCATCGGCGCGATTATGTTTTTATCCGTTGCCTTACTGGGTTTTTTAGGCGGTTCGTTCTTTTTGAATGTTTTGAGTAAAGGTACCCCTTTTAGTTTATTTAGCGCAGGGACAATTATTTTAAGCAATATTGCTATCGGAATAAAGGTAGGCGTAGGACTGTTTGCTATTTTTCTGGCGCTGGTAGTATTAGAAAAGTCCAAAAAAGAAGAATAAAATTATGAGCCTTTATTTATTATGTTTAACCTTATTTTGCGTCGGCCTTTACGGCGTCTTACGTAAGCGTAACCTCGTAAAGATAATCGTGGGCTTAGGGATTATAGGATATTCTATGAACCTCTTCTTTGTCCTGTTAGGTTACCGTTTCCACGGCCGGGCCCCCATAGATGCTCAGGATCAGGCTATCTTAAATATGGTTGATCCGCTCCCTCAGGCATTAGTACTTACTTCGATTGTTATCGGCTTGGGAGTTACGGCTTTGGTTATTTCCATAGCCATCAGGATTTACGAAAAGTACGGTACATTTGATATTACTAAAATAAAGAGACTTAAAGGTTAGAGATGAACATCACAAACATTATTCCTTTCTTTGTAATTATTCCGCTTGCCGCGGCTTTCTTAATTTCGCTTCTCGGCAAATTCATAAAACGGTTTTCCGATATCGCTGCCTGTATCAGTAGTTTCCTGCTGCTGGTGTTTTCTATCTATACTCCAGTTATGCTTAACTCTGTTTTAGGAAAGACGTTAGTTTATAAGATTGGCGGATGGGTTCCGCCTTTTGGCATCTGCCTGGTTTTGGATGGATTAAGTAGTTTCATGCTGGTGACAGTCAATTTAGTTGCCTTTTTAGTTGCCCTCTATTCCATAAACTATATGGAGAAATATACTGATAAACCAAAATTTTTTACTTTGTTTTCTTTAATGCTTTGCGGCATGAACGGCATGATTATTACCGGAGATTTATTCAACTTTTTTGTGTTTTTAGAGATTGCCTCTATTTCCAGCTATGCCCTGGTAGCATTCGGCACAGAAGCAGAAGAGTTAGAGGCCGCGTTTAAATATGCGATTATGGGTTCGATAGCTTCGAGTTTCATATTTATCGGCATAGCGTTTCTTTACGGTTTCAGTTCTACTTTGAATATGGCGGATATGGCCAGGGTCTTAAGTTTCAAGCAAAATATTTGGCTGGTGCCGTTTGTAGGAGTTTTATTCCTGATGGGTTTTGGTTTAAAAGCAGCCCTGGTTCCTTTTCATGCCTGGCTTCCGGATGCCCATGCTTCTGCGCCTGCTTCGATTTCCGCCATGCTTTCCGGGGTATTGATTAAGACTTTAGGCGTTTATTCTTTGATGCGGATCTTTTTTAATATCCTCGGAGCAACTTCGGCTTACTTGTCGGTATTGATGTTTCTGGGTGCGCTTTCCATGGTGGCGGCAGTAATTTTAGCTTTGTCTCAGTGGGACTTGAAAAGATTATTGGCGTATCACTCTATCAGCCAGATCGGTTATGTGGTTTTAGGTATCGGCTTAGGGACACCCCTGGGTATATTAGGCGGGTTGTTTCATTTATTTAATCATTCGGTATTTAAGTCCCTGCTCTTCTTAAATTCAGGGGCAATAGATTATGCCGCCAATACCCGGGATTTAAAAGAAACTCAAGGATTGGGCAAGGTTATGGCCGTAACCGGGCGAACCAATCTAATTGCATCGATGTCTATCGCCGGCATACCGCCTTTTAATGGTTTTTTCAGTAAGCTTATTATTATATTTGCCTGTATTCAGAAAGGCCACTTTGGTTACGCCCTGTGTGCAGTTATAGGAAGCATTTTGACCTTGGCCTCTTTTATGAAAGTGCAAAAGTATGCCTTCCTGGGCGAACTCAAAGACAAATTTAAAAACATCAAAGAAGTCCCCTGGGCGATGAAATTTTCTATGGTGGCCCTTGCGGTCATTTGCGTATTGGGCGGATTTATGCTCCTTCCGCCTTTAAGGTTCTTTCTCGATGACGCAGTTAATGTTTTGCTTAAAGGCACAAGCTACGCAAAAATAGTTTTGGAGGCTGCTCTAAAATGATGAAGGGAAAAATAATTTTATTTATTTTAGGCTTCCTGATCTGGATGCTTTTGACCTGGCCGATAGACCTTCAGCATGCTATTGTCGGAATATTTGTAGCAGGTTTTGTGGCAATTTTGACGGGAGGTATGTTTATCCGCCGGCCAAGCCATTTCCGGAGCGCCTTTCGCTACCTGTGGTTCGGCTATTATATTCCAGTGTTTCTTTGGGAGTGTTTAAAGGCAAATATTGATGTTGCTTTAAGAATTTTAAACCCCAGGCTGCCTATTAATCCGGGGATTGTCAAAGTGAAAACAACTTTAAAATCCGATACGGGATTAACTTTCCTGGCCAATTCAATTACCCTTACGCCCGGAACACTTTGCGTGGATATCGATCCCGAAGGGGGCTGCCTTTATATTCACTGGATTGACGTGAAGAGTCAGGATACAATTCTCGCAACGCGGGCCATCGTCAACAAATTTGAGAATATTTTAAAGAGGATATTTGAGTAATCATATGGGGATAAAATCGAAAGCTGTACGCTGGCTCATTGGATTATATGCGGTAATAACCGCGCTGTTATTTATCGTAATATATCCTATACCGTCTTTATTAGGATGGCAGTCGCCGCTTTTGGCGCGTTGTTTCTTCATTCTTATGTTTTGTTTTATGCTCTGCCTTTTTAGAATAATGCGGGGGCCAACGCCAGCTGACCGCGCAGTGGCCATTGATACATTAGGAATTCTAATCGTAGGGTTCTGCGCTATTTTAAGTATTCCAACGGGAAGAGACTGGTATCTGGATATTGCCATTGCCTGGGCTTTACAGAGTTTTATCGGTGCATTAGCCTTAGCCAAATACCTGGAGGGAAGGGGTTTTGATGAATGAGATTATAGGTACAATTTTTATTATTATTGGCTTGGTGTTTGACCTTTTTGGTTGCGTCGGATTAATCCGCCTTCCGGATGTTTATAATCGCCTGCAAGCAACAACCAAATGCGTTACTTTAGGAACTTGCAGCATTCTCATTGGTACGCTTGTGTTAAAAGGGTTTGGCGCTACAGGGATAAAGGCGCTTTTGACAGTGATATTCCTCTTGCTTACTTCACCGGTTGCTGCACATGCTCTTGCCCGAGGCGCGCATAAATCAGGCGTGAAACTTTGGGAGAAATCAGTCTGTGATAAATATGCAGAAGATAAAAACAGTAACTTGTAAACTAGCCTACCTGCCGGCAGACAGGTAACTCGTAACTAGTAATTTTTAAGTCCTAAAATATGAAATATCCAAAGTTAAGAGAACTGAAAGAAGCTATAAGAGCTCTGATAAAAGGCCCTTATACTTCCAGATTCCCCTATCAGCCGCATAAGCCTTATGAGAGAT
>JBDRLN010000009.1:0-3576 GCA_043812955.1 Candidatus Omnitrophota bacterium
ACTAAAGGTTCTCCCCGGACATTAAACGAAGTATTGATTATTACCGGGCATCCGGTGCTTTTATAAAACTCATTTATCATATCATAATATAACAGATTATCCTCTCTTTTTACAGTCTGGATCCGGGCTGAATAATCAACATGGGTAACTGCTGGGATCTGCGAACGCCTAACTTTTAATTTATCAAAACCGGATAAGTTGTTACCCGAATTATCACTATTTACCTTCTTATCCGCTCTCACCGGAGCAACCATCAACATATAAGGGCTTTCTTTATCCATTTCGAACCAATTAAAGACCTCTTCTTTTAAAACCGTAGGCGCGAACGGCCTAAAGGATTCCCGGTATTTTATCTTTAAATTCATCTTAGACTGCATCTCGGGACTGCGGGCATCACCGATAATGCTTCTGGCGCCTAAAGCCCTGGGCCCAAACTCCATTCTACCTTCAAACCAACCAATTACATTACCCTGAGCTATTAAATCCGCGACTACTTTAGAAATATCCGAATAAGATAATTTTCTAAAAGAAACTCCCTCTTGCTTAAGAAAAGCTTCTATCTGATCATCCTTAAAATCCGGGCCGATCAAAGAAGCCTTCTGCGCATCATTGACTCCATCAGTATTTCGCTTATTCCCCAGATATTTATACCAACCCAAAAGCGCGGCGCCTAATGCCCCGCCGGCATCGCCTGAAGCCGGCTGAACCCAGACCTCCTTAAATGGCCCTTCCCTTAATATCCTACCGTTACCTACACAGTTTAAAACCACGCCTCCTGCTAAACACAATTTAACCCTGCCAGTAACTTTATGCACCTGCCTGGCCATGCGCAGCATTATTTCTTCGGTTACCTTTTGTATAGATGCTGCGATATCCATATCCTTCTGAATAATTTTACTTTCAGGTTTTCTGGGAGGGCCGCCGAATAACTTTTCAAATTTCCAATTAGTCATCCGCAAGCCATTGGCGTACCCGAAATAACGCATATTCATTTTAAAAGATCCATCTTCTTTTAAATCAATTAATTCTTTTAGAATTAAATCGGAATATTTCGGCTCTCCGTAAGGCGCCAGGCCCATCAATTTATACTCTCCGGAATTTACTCTAAACCCGGTATAATAAGTGAATGCTGAATATAATAACCCCAAAGAATGCGGGAACCTTAAAGTATACAGGATCTCAATATCATTATCTTTCCCGATCCCAAAACTGGCAGTATCCCATTCACCAACCCCATCCATAGTCAGAAATGCCGCATCCTGATACGGCGAAGGATAAAACGCGCTGGCGGCGTGAGATTCATGATGTTCAGTAAAAAGAATCTTACCATCGTAACCCAATTCCTGGCGGATCAGATCCGGGATCCAGAGCTTCTGTTTAAGCCATAAAGGCATTGCCTGGATAAACTGTTTTACCCCGGAGGGCGCATAGGCCAAATAAGTCTCCAATATCCGCTCAAACTTAATAAATGGCTTGTCATAAAAAACCACCAGTCCCAGGTCTTTAACAGCTATTCCAGCGCTATTTAAGCACCATTCTGCGGCATTCTTGGGAAAATTAAAATCATGCTTTTTGCGGGTAAAGCGCTCCTCTTGCGCCGCGCCAATGATCTCCCCATCCCGGATCAGAGCCGCCGCGCTATCATGGTAAAAACAAGATATACCTAATATATGCATAGCTTACGTTTCCTCAATGGACAATGTAGCCCCCAATTCTTTGAGTATCTTTTTTAAGGTCAAAATGGAGATATTTTCGCCGCCACTTTCAATACGCGAGATCATTTGCTGAGAAACCTTAAGTTTTTCAGAGAACGTTCTTTGAGTATACCCTTTTTGTTTACGCAGGCCCCTGACTTTTTCTCCCACTTCCGAGCAGAATGCGTTAATATCCTTTTTTAAAGGCCTGGCAAAAATAGGAGTGCCTTGAGCCCGGTATTTTAACAACAATTTCTCATATACTGCCTGCCAGAATTCTGTTCGGGAACTATTCCAATTATCCTTTTTCATTCTACTCTTAATCCCAGGCCATTGCCGGCAAAATATTTCAGGCTTGATGTATCTCCTAAAAACTTCATTGGGATTATTTTTCCGGGAAAGTAATGTACTGGATAACGCTATAAAACGAGGATGGGCCGGGTCGCGTAAAATAACTCGCGCCCGCGCAATAGTTATTCGCTTATCCCAAAGCCAATCTTTGACCATTTTTAACCTCTTTATATTTTCCCGATTTGCCTGTCTAATAACTTATCAATCTCGGTCTTAAAATGTTTTTCCATATCTCTATAGTCAATCTTCTTTGCGTCTATCAAATCCAACAAACCGGTCTTAATATCCATCCGCGGGTAGGTCCTAAACCAATGTACTAATAACTCCTGACTGGTATAAGTACAATACTTAAACGCGAACTCGGATAAATTCATAAAGGTATGGGATAGAAAATACAAATCGTAAAAATCCTTTGCTTCCTGCCTTCCCCCTTTTGCCTGGCCTCTTCCAATTTCATCAACCCCTTTGATTACTCCGGCAATAGCGTTTATTTTACGCAGATAAATATCTTCTAGAGATAATACGGATATCCCTTCAACCTGAATAGGAGATTTTATCCTTTCAATGTAATCTTCAATAAAATCAATTTTAATAGCCTCATTTCCCGGTAAGGCCGCGCTAAAGATTAATATACAGACCTTATCTTTATGTTGTTGCTCTCCAATAAGCTTGAAATCCTTGCCGATAGCTTTTGTAAGATATTCCACAATAGATATTATACCCTTACGGTTAAAATCAGAGGTAAAAAAATCCAAGTCATATGACTGCCGATGATGAAAATAGACCCTCGATAAGGCTGTCCCGCCGCCCAGGCAATAATCCTTTGCCTTACCGGCCAGAACCATCAATATTTTCTCCTGCCACTGAATTATTCTTTTCATAACCTAAATATACATCATAAAAGTTGTATTGTCAAGTAAAATACAACTTATAAGTTGTATTAATGCCGTCCACAGGTTCATCATTCCTTTGGTTTTAACGAAACGGCTATTACCTCATACACATCAATAGGCCCGGTCTTTTGAATACACATTATCCCCTCTTGAGGGCATTCCTGAGCCGGAAAACTTTTTACCAACTTAAGCCCGGGATTCTGAGGAATCTTGGCTAATTCTTCTTTTGACTCCGTCAATTCAGTGTCTAGGTAACTGTCCTGATGGACTATGACATATTCAACCCCCAGCCACTTTAGAATACCGGCTGTTTTTAGGGTGGATAACTGAGTCATGACTAAAGCGATATTATTCGCGCGCGTCCACCTGGCTGTAGCATTAATCATTCTCTTCTGATGCCTAGTTTGATATAGTTTATAAAACTCATTTGGATCCCGGGCGTCCAGCGGATACTCAGCAATAACGATATCTTTAGGTTGTTCTCTTAGCCAATCGTAAACCGCCGGAAATTTGGATACATCAATAACCTTGTAGGGCGGGTAATTCCAGAATTCAAAAAGCACTAGGACGGTCAATAACCCAGCCAGACTTATTTTTACTATTTTATTTTTGTATCTTTCAAGAACAAATTTTAATCC
>JBDRLN010000010.1:0-2443 GCA_043812955.1 Candidatus Omnitrophota bacterium
ATAAGCCCATCCGAGATTAAGTTAGCTGCTAAGCTTAAAGTAACGGCTGATGTCAAGAAATTAAAAGAGGCGAAGTTTATAATCGTTGCCGTTCCCACCCCTATAACCAAGAATAAGCAACCTGACCTTTCTTGCTTAACAGAAGCTTCTAAACTAGTTGGAAAGAATCTTTCCAGAGGAAGCATAGTTGTTTTTGAATCCACCGTATATCCGGGAGTTACAGAGGATATTTGTGTTCCGATTTTAGAGAAGTTTTCTAAGCTGAAGTTCGAAAGCGATTTTAAAGTGGGTTATTCACCGGAGCGCATTAATCCGGGCGATCGTAAGCATACTATCCGCAATGTGGTTAAGGTGGTTTCAGGTTGTGATAAAGCAACGCTAGAGGAGATTGCTAAAGTATATGGCTTGGTTGTAAAAGCAGGGGTATTTAAAGCTAAATCAATCAAATGCGCCGAGGCGGCTAAAGTCATAGAAAATACGCAAAGAGATTTGAATATCGCTTTGATGAACGAATTAGCCATAATTTTTCATAAAATGGGAATTGATACTCAATCAGTCTTAAAAGCAGCAGGGACTAAATGGAACTTTATTAAGATGTCTCCCGGCCTTGTAGGAGGCCACTGTATAGGCGTAGACCCGTATTATCTTACCTTCAAAGCAGAAGAGCTCGGTTATCATCCTCAAGTAATCCTGGCAGGCCGCAAGATTAATGACAATATGGGTAAGTATATTGCCGAACAAACAGTAAAACTCCTCATTGAAGCAAATAAGGCTGTAAAAGGCTCTAAAGTCATGGTTATGGGCATTACTTTTAAAGAAAATATAAGCGATATCCGTAATTCCCGGGTGATCGATATAATAAACGGCCTCAAAGAATATGACACCAATGTAATTATTTGCGATCCTCTGGCAGATGCGGAAGCAGTAAAGCATGAGTATAATATAGAATTAACCGAATATAGCCCTAATATCAAAGTAGATGCCATAATAATTGCTGTTAACCACAATACCTTTAAGAAGGATTTAACAGTTAATACTCTGAAGAAGCACATGTCAACTAACGGCACAAAAGGCGTTGTAATTGATGTTAAGGGGATTTTTAATCCCCTAATATTTAAGAATTCAGGTTTATTATACTGGCGGCTATGAAGGGGCTGTCCCCAATCTTATTTGTATTGCAATTTAGCTATAACTAAACTATAATACATAACTATGGAAAAGGAATCCTATAACCAGCTGCAAGTAAGAGAGGTCTTCCACCTTGAGTTTTTAAGATGCTTAGGCAGGAAGATTAAACCGGAAAATTATGCCCTAAAAGGCGGGGTAAACCTGCGCCTTTTCTTCAAAAGCTTCAGGTACTCTGAAGATATGGATTTGGATGCCTCTGGCATAATAATGGACACCTTAAAGGAAACGGTTATGAAAATTCTGGAAGCGCCTTCTTTTCAAGAATCGCTTCAAACATTCGGGATAGAAAGAATAATCCCACCGGATATTTCCAAGGCAAAGCAGGCCGAAACCACCCAACGCTTCAAAATCCATCTGCTTACGGCTTCAGGCGAAGATTTATTCACAAAGGTTGAATTTTCACGCAGGGGATTTAAGGGCGATATCGCTGTCCAGCCCGTTCTAGGCACAATTCTTCGCGCTTATAAATTATCTCCGTTATTATGCCCTCATTACACTGCTGAAACTGCTGTATTTCATAAGATAGAGGCGCTTGCTCTGCGCTCAGCAACACAGGCTCGCGATATTTTCGATCTTTATATACTTATCCCGCAGGCACGTGTCATTGCGAGCCCTTCGGCACCTTCCCCATCAATAATAGAGAAGGCTCGTGAGAACGCGCTTGAGGTAAGTTTTGAACAATTCCGCGATACTGTTCTGTCTTATCTGGCTCCGCAAGACAGGGGCTCTTATGGTAAGGCCTCTGTTTGGGATGAAATAAAACTTAAAGTTACTGAATTCATTGAGAAAGGCAAAAACAATGCCTAATATTTCTATTTTAAACGCCATAAAGAATTTAAAACGGCCTGTCTTTACGACGCGCGAAGCAGCCATTTCTGCCGGCGGAAGTTTATCCAATACCGTCCAAGCGCTTAATCATCTGGTAAAAGAAGGCGTGCTAATTAAGATTTGCCGGGGGATATGGGGGATTGACATAGGCAGCGAACAGATCAGCCAATATTCAATAATACCTTTCCTGCTTCCCCGCGGCCGCGTTTACGTGTCATTCTTAAGCGCCCTGCATCTTCACGGCATAATAGAACAGATTCCTCAGGCAATAACTCTGGCATCTACGGCGCATACAAAGACGCTCCGCACAAAATTAGGGGCGTTTTATATACACAGGATAGCGCCTTCCTTCTTCAAGGGGTTTGACTGGTATAAAAAAGAGGGCAATTTCCTTATAGCTGAGCCTGAAAAGGCTCTTGTTGACTGT
>JBDRLN010000011.1:0-8690 GCA_043812955.1 Candidatus Omnitrophota bacterium
AAGTCTTCCCTGTTCTCGACCATCGGGAACATAAGCTCCTGGACCTCAAATCCTTCTTTCTGTAAACGTAGCAGCGCGCGGATCTGCATTACCGTTATAGCCCGGCCTAATTCGGTTTCCAGATACCATTTCCTGCTCATATAATTCACAAATGACAGCGAAACAGGAATTTTATCCAACTGCCAATCCAGGGCCCGGAAGACTACCTTTTTCCCTGCGGACTGGCTGAGTATCTGCCTAAAATAATCCTGGACTTTGTTTAACGCTGGAATTACCGTCCCCATAAATAGCGTTGTATTTTCAACTCTGACCAGACCAATACCTTGGGCTAATCTGGCCATCGCCCGTTTAACTTGCTCAGGCTGGTCAGCGTTGGCAAAAACCAGGCTGGATTTTCCGATGGACCGCTCAGCAGACTTTAGATAATATTCTTCGATTTTCTTTTCACTTGCCATTTCCTTGGTAAAAGCTTCTTCGGTTGCGGCATCCGGATGAATAACAATTTTATTGTTTCTGAAAATTAGAACCTGGTCGAGCGGCTGGAACAAGTTTAAATCTTCGGGATTATTTAATATTATTACCGGCTTATCATAGGTTGCTGCGTATAAAGAGAAATGCGACAGGGCTGTTCCCTCTGTGGTAATAAAAGCAACCGGATTATATTTACGTATCATTTTCTCAATGTCCGAAGGCAGAGGCTCAAAATCAATAGCTAAAATTATTCCTTCGTGGTTATCGCTGATATCCTGGGCATTGCCTGATTCTACTAAGTTTTTATTCTCTAACACGCTTTCACTTATTAACGTATCCCCGATATGCTCAAGCATACTTTCAATCTCATCTATCGATTCATTGCCGTCCATGCCCTTTATGGTATCTAATGCCGCTCTTACCAATACGATATTCTTATAATTATATTCACCTTCGGTAAGATAAAAGTGCACTTTTAATAAATACTTTTCAACTGTTTTTAATATCGCCGATATCTGTGGCTCATCATCCTTGCTGTACTCCAGAGAACCAATCAATTCCTTTACGACATTCGTGATATTTTCCGCGTTTCTTTTCAGATCTTCCTCGATACGTTTTTTGATCTGTGGATGATAATATTCATGGCTGTAGATCAGGTCTTTTATCGCGTCTGACAAAAGATGTCTTAAGTTAATGAAGCTCTCCAGGGATTTCTTTATTTGAAATATTATCTTCTCATCCTGGGCAGCTGCTAATCCCTCCTGAAGCTTGCGTATCCTTTCTTCCTGGGATTGCTTAATGCTTAAAATAATGGCTTTTGCCCAGCGCCTTTGCGGATCGTTGAGCGCCGGCTTAGCTTCCATATTAACTTTACGAATTATCTCATCCAACATCATTTCATAAACTCCGGACATCCCCTCGACCCTGTTCATCCTCGCCACGCTGCGCATAAACGATTGTTTTAATTCTGAAAGGGTATACATAAGCCGCTTTACTTCTTTATCATATTCTTCGTGATAAAATTCGCTGTCACTGATAAAAAACGGTATCTCCCTGGGATTATCCAGCGCGTCCCCAATAATAACCGCCAGCGACTTACCTTCTACCGAATAAGGAGATAATTCCTTCTTGATCCCTTCATCTAAAACCTGGCCGATTCCGCCCTTAAAACCCTTTTCCTCTAAACCCGTAAAACCCGTAAAAAGCAGGCGCTCAATAATCTTGGATAATATTTTCTTAATTGGCTCTTTCGTATCCCTGATTTTGTCGAAAATACGGGAACTGGTAATTTTATCGTCATCCACGATCCTGTAGATAAAATCCATCAGCCTTAACCTTAAAAAGAGCAGAATATCCCGCTCTTCTAAATCAACCCGGCTCACCCTTAAGATCCTGCCCTCATTGAATCCGACACAACCATTATCCATAGCCGGAATAATTGTTATTTCTCGGGAAACAGCCTCGCCCTTATCTGTTTTCGTAATCGGGCTTGAAGACTGATCAGCCTCTACCGCCACATCCCCCAGCAAGCTAGAACCTTGTACACCTACGGGGTAGCGTACACCTACGGGGTGGAATGAAATAGTTGTATCTATTCCAGTAATTAAAGACTTTAATAAAGTCTTTCTTATCAGGTTAAAGAATCCCTTTTTAGTAACCATAATATTACTCAAATAAAGTTGCAGCTTTGCCTTAAGTTGAAAGCTGGAAACTGTTATTAACCGCGCCCCGCTGGAAAATAAGCGTTTGCTCCCCACCAGCCACGGAAGGTAAAGCAAAGCTAATAAATCATTCCAGCGGGACACGGAAATTAAGTTTGAAGTATAGGTATTGACTAAGGAGCCAAGAGGAGAACTGGATTGCTCATCCGGATCCGGAGGCAAACTCAGTTCAAGCGCAGGATCAGGCTCGCCACAAACTGCTAATTGTTTAACCGGTTCGTATGATTTTTCAAGCATCGCGGGATCGTATCTATTAAAAGTCTCTAAGCGCTTAAAACGTTCTGCCAGTTCCGCGATAGTAGTTTTCCGGTTCCCCCGGACAAACTCAAATAATTCAGCATATTCATCAACCATGCGGGTTATGGACATTTTCTGATGAGAAATTTTATAGGCGCTTTCCATCATTTCCAGCCACTTGGTATTATTCTGGCCTATATAAGAATTATAAAGCTGCCCGGCCTCTTTCAGGTAACGCGCCAGAAGCTCTCTAGATTTTAATCGATAATAATTTACAATTCTATCTTTTTCTTCATAACCATCGGGAAGCTGGAAATTTCTAACTACATCCTGAAAACTATATCCTGAATTTTCAAATATATCCATAAGCCATCCGTTAACCCCGGTTACAATATACTCTCTGGCTCCGCCTGTTTTTGTGGCTATATTAAGGTGGCCGTTAAACCCGCTGCGGTTATCAGATGTCCCGCAGGCTTCGCGTGTCGACCGGGGCATACTGAGCCACACATCAGAAGCCTGGGTAGCCATCCGCATCAGATCCACATCAGAAGCATTTACGAAAATGAGCTTTCCTATCATGTCTTTTTGCTCGGCAAACCACTTAAATGTATCTACCCATTCTCTGCCCTTACTGTCTCTACCTACTCCGCCAACCAGTAAATTCATACCCAGGCCACAATCTTCTCCCCAGGGTGTTTTATATTTTTTATCCTTGTCTCCGGTTATAAAAGGCAGGATATCAAAAAGGATCATTTGCTCCTTATATTCTACAAATCTTCTTACCAGTCCGGCAAGAAGCTTATTTATATCCGCAAAACCCCTACCTACTTCCTTTAAAAGAAATAAATTCAGCTTACTCTTAGCGATCTGCCCTATATCAAACAATTGCCTTCCGGTAACAGCGCTTGTTTCCATCTCTAATTGTAAAAGCTCAGGGCTTTTCCAAAGCCGCGGGTCAGAACCATTTGTAATACCCAATATTTTATCCTTAAACTCCGGCAAAACCGCCAATTTAGTAACCTCAGCGTGTTCCTGGGAAACCGCAAAAATAACTTTAACCTTAGGATTCTCAGCCAACCGCCTCGCCAGGTCAAGCCGGCCATCGCGTATGCTCCAATCCGGAACCAAGTCAGCGCCAATATGATGTTTCAGCCAAGACACATCAGGATATACCGGTAATGCCGCTGCCTCAGGAGTATGGGTGGTTACAATAAGTTCGATTTTTTCATAAATACTTTCTTTTCCTTTCTTCCGGAAAAAATTGATATCGTTTTCTATTGCCGGCAGGACAAAGAAAAGCTGGGGCTCGTTTAAACGTAATATATCGGGGGCTAAACCTATATACTTAAATAATTCTATAAAAACTCTGGCTAAAAAAGCCATTTGTTTTACTTTCCCGGGTTCCGAAGGATAAATACCGTAATAGATTTCCGGCTGCCTTACCCCGAGTATAAAAGTCCCGTCAACTAATATCTGGTAAATCCGCGCGCTATAATCGTCTCCGTTAAAATTAACATTTAACCTCAACTGTTTCCTGGCGCCTTTCCTTATCGCGTATAAAGGAACAACGCCCTTTTCGTTATCCCAATCAAGGCCAATATAATTACCATCCTGGTCTACATAGTGTTCATATATCGGAATATAGCCTACGACTTTTTGCCCAGACTTGGAGTAATTACTCATTGTCTCCCCGGCCAGATATCCCAGACCACCGGTGGCTAAAGCCCACTGCGCGATCCTTTTCAGATGCGGTATAAAAGCCTCCATAGAAATATCAACCACAAAGAGTCCCTCTTTCAGGAACTGCTTCACATTTGTAAAATTACTAAGCTCATCATGAAGATATAACTCTTCCTGGCTATAATCCGCCGGCGAACTGGCCCCTTCCCCCTTCTGCCACGCTGTCCGAGCCAAAGCGGACACGCTGTCCGAACTAAAGCGGACACTGTGTCGTAGAACGACCGACGAGATAGACAAACGTCCGGCTTTGATACCCAGGCGTTCTTCTATTTCTTCTTTTAAGCCTTGGATAAATTCATCTTTTATAAAATCTGATAGATTTAAACCTATGTATATTTTTATATCTTCATATGCTTCCCGGTAACGCCTAAGCTGGAATAAAACAAAAGCCCTGTTTTTATAGGCTAAATAATTACCCTCATCCAACCTGATGGCTTCATTAAAAGCTTTTAGAGCTAACAAATAATCGCCATGGAAATAATAAGCGCTACCTAAATCATTAAAATAAAGAGAATGATCGGATTTTAAACTAACCGCCTTTTCAAAATAACGGATTGCCAGCGAAAATTCATCTTTTTGAAAAGCAATCAAACCTAAATAGTTGAATACTTTAGAATTATTCGGGCTTAGAGATCGCGCTTCTTCTAAAAATAGAGTTGCCTCCTCTAAAAAATCAACATTTTCAGGATCATTCGGATTATCCAGGACATATGAAATACGAATATAGGCACGCTCAAGATAGTGAAAGGATAATTCTTGGGCAATCTGATAGCTTTCCAAGGTTAATACTGACAAGTCTGCTCTTTGGCTTACATAAGAAGGCATTAATAATATAATAAAAGCTGTATATATGCTTACTATTTTCTTTATGGAATTAGGGGACGTTTCTATTTTTCCGTCTATCGGCGAGCTGGAAATTTCTCTATCTTTTATCAGAAAACCAGGAGAATGCAATTTATACTCCGCGATCAGATCTTTCTGTATTGATGCCGGCAGCAGATTAAATACAACCAAAATCTGCGCTTCTTTCGCCTTTAGCGCTGAATCTATTTTTACGATCTGTTTACCAAATTTATCAAAAACACCAGGCATTGCCTTAACAAGCTTATCCAAATAGTGCAAAGGATACTCCAAAACGCGTATAGGGTCAATCTCTGCTTTGATAGAGAAAAATTTAAAATAAGCCTCAAAATTGTGATCGCTTACCCGGATTAAAATCTCCCGCATTTTCTTATTAATATCATGCTTTTCATCGCTGTATATCAAATTCTTACGCTTTTCCATTGATTTCCGGAATGCCCAAAGGACAATTAAATTTATTAAATATCTAACAGGGCTAGAGGTGCTCGGAGCTTCTCTGGATATTTCTATTGCGTTTATCACATCTATTAAACCTAAATCTAAACCAAGCAGCTCCCTTATATCAACATCTGTCATATGCTGAGGATAATGTAAATTATTAAGTTCAATTATACCCTCTTCTGTTCCCAGAGGAGGTTGATTCGTAATGTTCCGGGTTTGAAATCCATTATTCGATAATAAATTAATAATCTTAACTCCTACATCTTGGTTTGTATAAATTTTAAGCTTCATACCCGGCAAGTTGGTTGTGCAATAATCTATTATCCCTTGTTCTTTTATCAAACCTAACGCAAATGCGGCATACAACTCCGACCTATCTTTTTCCCGCCTGAGTATATTTCCTGTCAAGCCAAGTTTGAATCCTTTTAATTTAATAAATTTATCCAGGATTTCCAGGTTCTTTTCTTCGGACAAATTTATCTTTTTAGCGATTTCCTTTCTGCCTTTTTCAGCTAACCTATCCATATCTTTACCCATAGCAATTTCTAAGAATAGCTTACTACGCGGAAATTCCGTTATATTATAGCGTCGAAGGAGCGTAACCTCTGACACTTGCTTACGTTTCCAGATTGATATATCTTTTTGAGGATTATCTTTAAATGTTAAAATCATTCCTTTGGTTAAACGCTCATTATATTGAACATCTTCTATATTTTTAAATTGAAATGGTTTAGGTGCGGTAGGATTAAACATTATTTTAGAAAGACCGTAATAATTATTAAGGTCTTTATTTATTTGAGAATGTAGCGCCAAATCTATGGGGTAGGCTACTCTTTCTTTTACCGGCAACTCAATCACGCTTAGATACCTACCTTTATAAGCGGGCTCAATAACCATAACATATATTCTATCTTTTAGGCTTTCATATAGCCTCTGGCAGTTAACCGGGAAACTATCCTTTAAAACTATCTCTTCCGGATCAAATCTTTGTTCGTTCTTCACTTTCTCCGCTTTTAATCGTTCTATTAATTTATATAGCCTGTGGCTTAAACTTAAACGTCCTACAGACAGGCGCTTACCATACATTTCAAATCTATACAATTCATAATCTTGCCGGCTGCGAAACACCATTATCTCCCATGAACCAGTAACAATATCAAAGAAATTAATATGGCTTGCTGCGTAACCCTTGTCTCTTTTGTGTTTGGGTTCAAACTTATACGCGGTATTCCTGGAACTTAAATAACTGCAGATTGCGCTAATAACAGCATCCGGTTCTTCTGTAATCACCATTAATCCATTAAGATCCTCTATTGCCTCCGGGACAGGATAATCCTTTTCTTTTCTCTTAGTTTTTTCGAAAATAGAAAATAGCCCCTTTTTTCTATACATTACTTCTGCTTTCGGATCTCCTTTATCTTCATCTTTAATCTCCTTAACCAGCGAATCTTTAAGTTCCATAAATCCCGTAGCCTGCTCAAGATTATCGTAGTCACCTGCCTGATGCTCGTTTATGCCATTTTTCGTCTTTAAATATTCTTCCGGCTGGCTTAACTCAAAGGCGAGATTGAGCATTTTTATATCTAGATCATTTCTGGGTAATAATCTCCTGGCTAATGGCGCATATATATGCCTTAATTCCCTGGCTGAAGCATCCTTACCTTCTTTATTTACTTTATAAATTGCCTCCATCGAATCAACTAAAACATGCAGCAATACCCGGTGATCTCCTTCGGCTAACTGTACAATAAAATTCGGATAATTTTGCAGGGTAGTATCCGTCCCCAGAAAATCAATGCCTTTACCTAAATAAGGCAGGCTAATAGTTTGCAACTTTACTATGGTACTAAAAATTGCCTCTATATCTTCCTGGCTTATGAATTCAGCAGCCCTAAATTTATCTTTCAATCCGCTGGTTTCCGCCTTGTGCAATAAAGAGATAGCTATATTTATAGCATCTCCTCCCAGAGATGCTGTGCCAAAGGCAACTGAAGTTGTATGAATAATATAAGAATCACCCTCGGGGAATAGTTTACCGACATATGCTTCTTCAGCTAGCGCATAACTATGGCGTATTAAATTTACTTCATGTTCTTTGTAGTTTGGATTATTGGCCATAAAAGCTTGGACAATATTATCACAACTAACCTGCTCAACCGGCGAGCTGGAGCGCCCGGATTTCTCAGTTTTATCTCCATAATATGCTTTAGCTACCTCAGGATGCACTATTTTGCCATTAAAAGTATTTACTCCTCCGGTTAGTTCAGGGAATATGCGCACGGCCTCTTCTAAGCCCATTGCTAAAGCAAGAGTATATTCAAGATTGGTCTTCTCTAACTCAATAGATGCAATTTTACCAACGGCATCCGGTATATTTGGTACGCAGAACCTTAGATTACCCATTGCATCGATAAAAACAGGATCATCATAATGCCGGGAGTAAGAGCCGGGAAAATTACCGCCCTGGTCAAGAGCTATATCAACAGCAAACTTAGGCTTGTCTTTGGAGATTTCCCGCCACAGCTCTTCACCCATCTGAGGCGCTACTGCCCCGGGTTTAACTAGAATGCATCCTCCCATTATGTCTGCCTGTATATATTTATTTAACAATTCAGCAGGTGGATTATTGATATCTGAACCAGGATTAATAAGGGTAATTTTATTGCGATAGCCAATAAATGACCGCCTTAACTTCTCTAATCTTTCTTCTTTAATATCGGTAATGGTAACTTTAGTGCCCATCTCAAGCAGTATCTTAGCCTTATGTTCGCCTGCTGCTCCTGCGCCCAAAACAACTGCCTCTTTTCCCTCTAAGGTATGGCGAAATCCTGAAATAGAAGGATATTCCTTCTTTATTTTATCGAAGAGGCACTGTCCTTCGGCAGTAAAGTGGATATTCCTTATTCCGGCTTCTTCTCTTATATTAGAATGCAAAAGATAAGGATAAGTATAATAAGCGCCTAATCGTCCTGCGATTATGCTCATTGGCCTGAGAACCGGCGTTACTTTCTCGCCATCTTCTTCAGTAATAATTGTTTCATAAGCAATGCTAGTAACTTTATTTTTAAGCAACTCTGCAACTAAAGTCTTAAGCTCTGGCGAAGCAAGATGTAAGTAGGTAAAGACGATCCGTCCTTCACGCAAATATTTAAATTCGCTTTCCAGCAGTTCTTTGACCTTCTTGATCAGCGTTGCTTCTCTCCATACCTCTTCAGCTGT
>JBDRLN010000012.1:0-83992 GCA_043812955.1 Candidatus Omnitrophota bacterium
AAATAGCCCCGCAAGTGCTGCGCATTTGGCTGATTACTGACCTGGCCTCTGCTCCCCTGGCTTTTTCAATAGCCGCATTATACTGGGTCATACCTAAAGTAGCCAAAATACCAACGATTATGATTACTATCATAATTTCTAGAAGCGTGAAACCTTTACGCATGGCCCCTCCCTTTTTTTACTGTTCCCTTATTTTAGTTACCTGTTTGTATTTTATATTAATAATTTCTAATGTCAATAATTAATTTACTAAATCAACCCCCGGCCATCCTGCTGATCTGAAAGATGGGCATAAAAATTCCCAAAACCATTATCCCTATAATCCCACCCATAAAAATAAGCATTATCGGTTCAAACATAGCGGTAAAGCGGGCCAAAAAAGTCTCTACGCTACCCTGATAAAAAACATTTATCCGTTTAAACATCTGAGATAATTCGCCGACCTCCTCGCCAACACTAATCATCTGCACCACCATTGGCTCAAAAAAATTACAATCCGCCAATGGCTGGCTAAGGGCCTTTCCCTGGCGCACATCTTCCTTCATCTTGCGGATATAATCCGCCACTATAAACGAGCCGACGCTTTTCTCGATAATCTCCAGAGAATACAGAATCGGCACGCCACTTTCGACCAATATGCTCATTCCCGAAGAAAACTTCTCTGAAATCAAAGCCCTAAAAAAATCTCCAAATACCGGCAGACTAAACAGGAATCTTTCGTACTTGCGCCGCCCTATTTCAGTAGAAATAAATTTTTTTAATAAAACTCCCGACACTGCTAAGCCTACCAAGGCATAAATGAAGTATTTGCGCACTATATCACTGAAAGACATAATAATCGCAGTCAATAAAGGCAGGGTAACATTAAATCCTTTGAATACTTCAGCAAAGGTAGGGATTATTTTTATAGTTAAAAACATAAGCGCGCCAAAGCTAACGGCCATTAATATAGCCGGATAAATAAGGGCAGTAATTATTTTTCCTTTGAATTCAGCGCTCCTCTCTAATGTCCTGGCTAAACGATCCAGGACAACCGGCAGGCTACCTGACGCTTCACCGCTCTCTACCAGATTTACCCATAGTTCGGAAAAAACCTTAGGATGTCTGGCCAGGGCCTCATGAAAACTTAAGCCCTCTTCCATATTTTTCTTCAGTTGCTGGATAATCAGAAACAATCCTTTGCTCTCGACCTGCATTATAATAATATCCAAACTCCTTAAAATAGTTACCCCCGAACCCACTAAAGTTGCCATCTGCCTGCAGAAATTGACTAAATCTACTGAGGATATTTGGGAATGCTTATATTTGCCTTTAGATTTCAGTCTTGAAACGGAACTATCAATATCAAAACTTATATTAATTACAATAAATCCCTTGGATTGCAGCCTGACCGCGATCTCTTCAGAGGAACTTCCCTCCTCGATCCCGGTTACCTTATTTCCCTCTTTATCTTTCGCAATATAAAAGAACTTTACCATATTTACGCCTTATAATTCCATGGTGACTGAGAGAGCTTCTTCTATGGAAGTCACTCCATCCTCTACTTTTTTTATGGCCGCATCCCTAAGATTTACCATCCCTGCTCTCCTAGCGAATTCATCGATCTTTTGATAAGTAGCCCTGTCGTTAATCAAAGAGCGTATTTCACTATTAATCCCCATCACCTCAGATATACAAACTCTTCCTAAATAACCTATATTATTGCACTTAGGACACCCCCTTGCCTTATAAATCAGATCGGCCTTAATCTTTAATCCGCCTAACTGTTCAGGCGAAGGTTCATACGCCTCTTTGCAGAAAAGGCAGAGTTTTCTAATCAGCCTTTGAGCAATTATACACAGAAGAGAAGGAGTAATAAGGTAAGATTCAACTCCTATATCCATAAGCCTATTTATGGCCGAGGCCGCGTTATTAGTATGTAAGGTGCTTAAAACCAGGTGGCCAGTTAAAGCTGAACGGACACAAATCTCAGCGGTTTCCAAATCCCTGACTTCGCCAACCAGCATGATATCCGGATCCTGCCTTAAGAAACTACGCAAGGCATTAGAAAAAGTTAACCCTATCTCAGGCTTGATCTGCACCTGATTAATGGTATCCAGCTTATATTCAACCGGATCCTCAATAGTTATTATATTCTTAGTCGGGTTTTTTATCTCATTTAATATTGCATAAAGAGTAGTGGTCTTGCCGCTGCCGGTAGGCCCGGTTACAAATATCAGCCCATAAGGGGCATGTATTACCCTGCGGATGCTTTCCAGTTGATTTGTTTCAAAACCAAGCTGATTAAGGTCTAATATAACTTGACTCCGGTTTAAAATCCTCAAAACAATTTTTTCACCGTAAATTGTAGGCACTGTGGAAATCCTCAAATCTATAGTATTGTTGTCCATCTTAACCAAAAAAGCCCCATCCTGGGGGAGGCGCTTCTCGGCAATATCTAATTTAGCTAATATTTTAATTCTAGAAATTATGGGAAGATGAAGATGGCTGGCTGGGGGCGGAATATCATGCAGCTTACCGTCTATACGGTAGCGTAATGACATCCTGTCTTTAAACGGCTCAATATGGATATCTGAAGCCCTTTCATGGATAGCCTGACGGATGATCAGGTCAACTAATTTTATTACCGGAGCCTCTTCGGCCTTGGCAATAAGCTTGTCTAAGCTCAGCTCTTCATCAGCAATGTCTGCAATAGACACCGAAGTTACTGTTTCTATGTCATAAGAGGCGTCAACCGCTTCCCTAAGCATGGCTGATTTACCGTAAAAATCCTCCACTGCTTTAATAATATCGGATTTGGTGGTAATTACAGGGTTAATATCGCAGCCGGTTAGTTTCTTTAAACTGTCTATTAGAATCAAATCCAAAGGATCAACCATGGCTACGGTCAAAGAATTTAAGGTCCTGGACAAAGGTAAAACCAGGTTTTTCATCGCAAAATCATTTGTTACTAATTTTTCCAGGGATTGATCAGAAGCTGGCCTGAGCATCCCTGTTCCCAAAGAAAAATAAGGAATACCTAACTGCTTTCCCAGCAGAGTAACCAATTGTTCCTCTTTGATCATATCAAGTTTGATTAAAATCTCGCCCAGCCGGCCACCCTCATTTTTCTGAACACTGATCGCCTTCTCAAACTGGGACTCAGTAATTAATTTTTCCCTAATTAAGATTTCTCCTAACCTTAAATATCTTTCTTTGGCCATTTATTTTCTATTCCTGTCTAAATTGTTCAGGGCAATTTCAATGTTCATATCTCTATCCGATAAAGAGTAGGCCCCTTGTTCCCTTTTAAACATAGATGCCCTCTTTTCCCGGATTGGGTTTGTTTTCTTATCTTTCATAATCCGCGGAGTTATAAAGACCAGAAGCTCTCTCTCCTGTCCGGGGTCAACATTCTTATGCCTAAACAGCATACCCAATAAAGGTATATCCCCTAATACAGGTAATTTAGTCGTAGTAGTAGTAGCCTTATTCTTTATAAGACCACCCACTATTATGGTCTCGCCATCTTTAACCCGGATTAAAGACTTAGTGGTGCGCACTTCCGGATTATAATAATATTGATTTAGAACACTGCTGCTTTTGATAGCGCTTTGTGTAGCCTCGGATACACTCGGAACTATAAACATTGTGATTTCATTAGTATCTATATTAACCTGGGGCGTTACCCTTAGGGAAACCCCGGTTTCAAATCTTTCCGCCTCATAAGTTGTATTAGAATTACCTGAGCTAGCAGACTCTATATTCCTTTTCTCGCCGACAACTTCCTTAGTAATAATCTTTATCTCAGCCACCTCATTATTCAAAGTAAGAATCTTTGGTCTGGCCAGATATTTTGTATCAGACTGAGTACTCAGAAAATCTAATACAACACTAAGGCTAGTAGGGAATGTTATGGACCCATTAGTTAACGTATTAGTAATATCGCCAAGTTTGGAAGCAAAGAGAGAACCATAAGGAAAGGCGGTTGTTTGCGAAGCGCTATTTATATTTACTGAATAACTGCCTGCATTGCTCCAGTTTATACCTAATTTATCCGTAGTCCCCTTGCTGACATCCAACATTTCCACCTCCAGCATAACCTGGGGCTGGGATATATCCAAATAAGATATTATTTTCTCTACTTCAGAAAAAACAGAAGGTATATCAGTTATAATCAAGCTATTGGTGCGGCTGTCTTCAGATATAAGACCATCCTTGCTCAAAACCCCTTTGATCGTGCTGATTATGCTCGTCGCTGATCCAGAACCTGTAGTGGCAGCTGCACTAACGTCGTCTCTATTTTTATTCTCCTTGACAATTGAGGAACTCGGCACGCTATGGTATTTAAGATAATAAACCCTGGTGACCCTTTCGACCTCGGTTTTTCCCAAGTCTTTTACGATAAGGATATTCGAATCGCTCTCCAAATTATATTCCAGGTTATTAGCCAGAAAAAGTTTGTTCATGGCGTCTTTTATGTTAACTCTATCTAGGTATAAAGTTATTTTTTTATCCTTCACATTATCTGAAGCGATAAAACTCAAGCCTGATTGCATTGAAAATATCTTTAATACATCTTTTAAATTAGCATCTTGAAAATCCATTGATATACTCTGCCCGGGGTTAATAAAGGGCAGGCCCTGTTGCGCAAGTAAAAGCGGCAACCCCAAATAACTGAAAAAGAATACAGAAAACATCAATGTCTTAATTGCCTTTTTCATCAGTGCCTCCTTTTAATCCTCCAGGTAAAGGAAGAGTATGCCTCTTATTTATATAAAATACAGTTACCCCCTCTTTATCTATTTCTAAGATCCGGCAGTCTTCTATACTATCCCCGATCTTTAAAATCTTATCATTGATAATTACTAGCGGATTATTACCTCCCCAGATCACGCCCTGAATTGTAAAAACGGGAAGGGTTTTTTCCGCAGCAGCCGCTGCAATAGCAGAATTGTCGATAATCTCTTGCGGGTCAAGTGAAGGCGGAGAACGAAATGGATCCTTGAGCCCTTCCGCACTATACTCCACTTTTCTTAAACCCACAAACTCCGGCTGATCATCATTTACAGCCTCAACTGCATTTGGTGGCGCTGCCAGCGTTAAATATATAGACATAAAAAATATAATAAAAAAAAGCCTGATCATCTTTTTTACCCCGCCTAATCCTTAATTAATACAGTAGCAATTACCAGATTTGCCGTTAACTTGTTTTGCCCTGCGCCAAACCTCCCAGTTAAATGAAAATCCAGTTTCCTGACTATATAAAAATCCGAGGAACTCTCCAGTTTGCTAATAAATTTACCTAACGTATGAAAATTATCCGCACTAACGGATAATTCAAAAGGATAGATGGAATACTCGGAAAATTGCTCCTCTTTAAGGGGTTTAAGCGAATCGATCTGAATATAGCATTCTTTAGCAATATCAGCCAAAGAATTAACCACTGTTGAAATTTCTTTCTTATTGATGAAAGCCTTTATAGCGGCGATCCTAGAATACGACCTTTTAATATCTCCCAGAACAACCTGTTTCTTCAACTCAACCTCTTTTTGTTGCTTAAGAGCAAGAATACGCCCGCTCTGCGATTTATAGATATTATTAGCGATAATCAAAGCTAATCCGATAATCAGGATATTGAAGATCTTACTTTTTATATTCTCTAATTGCATTTTTTCTATTTTTATTTGTAGTCCCGGCAAGATATCTCAAAATTAGTCATAGATATCTTATCGGATATCGAGCGCCCGACCGAAATTATATACATATTCTTGGTATACCGTTCGAATTTAGGGCTCTGTTTTAAAAGCCCTAAGAATTTATTTACTAACTGCAATTCTTTTTCATTATCTTCAAGATATACGCTTCCCCTCAGAATGATTTCCCTATTATTCATTCCTTCCTGCTGAAAATTAAAATTAGTCAGCCACATCCCGCTCGGAACAAGCCGCGGCAGTGCGTCAATCTGCTCGGTAATATACACGCTTCTTTTAATCAAGGCATTCAATTCTTTGATCTTCGTTTGATATTCTGTTGAGGTTTTAAACAGGCTATCATAACTGGAATTTGGATCGCTTATTGCGGATTTCGGAAGCCTATCAATTAGATCTCTTATTGCTTTTTGTATAGGAATAGCCTGGTAAAGCCCGAACCCGTAAGAAAAAGCGCAAATCAAAACTCCTAAGAAAACTACCCGAAAATCAATCTTAAAACTCGACAAGAACTCTGGAAGCGAAAAATCTGTCAAGCTGCCTTTTTTCTCCTTATCCGTAAGAACCCTCTCCCGGGAAGATAAAAAGTCGATCTTTATACTTTCGTGTTTTATCGCATTATGTAAGGAACCTCCGAAGGACTTAAAAAAACCCAATGAAGAAACCGCTACCTCGCTAGTGTATCTGGTAAAATTAATAAATTCTACGGGTAACCCCTTTTCATTCATAAAAGGCTCCACCTGGGCAAGGCAATCTTGCGGAGAAAGAAAATACACCTTCTGGATAATTTTAGCTGGGAATTTTCGCTGGTAAAAATCCAAAGACATGCGCAATTCAGCTTTTAATTTATCAATTGCGGCGGCGGAAATCTTGATCTTTTCTTCCGCAGGGGATTCAATATTCGCACCGGTCGATAAAATTATATCCCTGCTGAATAACGGATAGCCATTGTCCATAACTATAAAATTTCCTTCGTCGGACTCGGATAGGTCGATATCAACAACAGCGGTTATCCCCCTGAATTTACAACCCGTCGCTTTAAGAAACCTTAAAATGCTAAACGCGGAATATTCAATTAAGCTTATCTTTATATTCAATTGCTTAAAAATATAAAGATATCTGTCAAAAATATCATTTTTTATACCCAGAAGCAAAATCTGAAACTTCTTGGCTTTAGAATCCAGCTGCCATTGAAAACCGATTACCAGGTCCTCTATTTTAAAAGGAATGTATTTTCTGGCTTCATAATTTATCGCGCCAACTAATTCCCGCTGACTTAAAGAAGAGGGCAGATCAAATGTCCTGATTATTAAATCATTACCCGGAATGATTACAGCTGCTTCCTTTATCTCAAGGCGGTTCTTTCTCAATTCATTATTAATAAAGGCAACGATCTTGATTTCTTCGGGAACCTTATCTTCTAGGCCGGACTGAAAGGCTTTTGTTATAGGTAAATCAAGGCAATTTAAGAGCCTTCTCCCTTTTGATTCAACAATCGTTATAAATTTAGGGCCGAAATAAATACCGTACGAATTCATTAAGCAGTATCTCCTGTTCTCAGCGCGCTTTTCCTGCTTTTAAGCCAGGCGTCAACATCGCGGCGGTCAAATCTCCACACCCCTCCAACCTTAATCCCGGAAATCTTTCCCTGATTAAGCCAATTGTAAATTGTCTGCCTTTGGAGCTGTAAGTACGACGCCAACTCCTCAATACTCATTAATCTTTGCATAAAAAGATATATTTTTTTACCACTACTATTACTCAAATCATAACATTTATTATTCAACCATAATAATTATATCTTGTCAAGTGTTTTTTTTAATTTATATATAACTATATGATAATGTAATTATAAATGATATTTTTGAATTATAATATTACTTATATTTACTCTTATTCCTGTCATAATCAAAAGGAGCTGGGAAATTTCATAAATTTTATCGCAACATATTGCTATAATGTATGATAGTAATATACATATTATAGCATATTAAGACATATAATAATATAATATATTTACTTAGATTATTAGGATTCTAATAGCAGGGATTTATGGATTAGGAGCATTATAGGAGTAATCAGCTTTTGATGTTATATCGTACCTGCCGGTACCGTTTTGTACAAAGGTAATAGTAACGTTATTTATTGAAACCGGCAATATGGGTTCAATAATACAATTAGGGGAAAAACTGCAGTTATTTGGATTAATATAGAAGGTAGCCGGGGGAGACCAACCAGCTCTTAATCTTTCAAAAGCATAAACTATGCCCATATGCGCAGCATAATATCCTTGCATGCGGTTAACCTTATGCCTAGTGATCCGGGATTGATTTAAAATAACACTCAATATAGCGCCAGCCAAAAGCGTAACTATTAGGATAGCACTAAGCACTATTAATAAAGCTAAACCTTTTCGTTCGGATGTCCCTTTATTAAAATTAAGCATTTTTTCTTAAACTGATCTTATAATCACCATCGGCCTGTTGGACAACAACATGCCCTTCCCTGGAAAGCCATCCCAAACTCATTAATACATTATCCCGATTTTTATCTATGCCGCGTACCAGGATTGATAAAGTAACATCGCCGTATTGATCCAGGTAATGCCATATATCTCCCGCGATTATACCTATCTCTGTAATCATGTCTACCTCCTTGGGCACCTTTATACGCCTGCCGAAGGCAGGCCTAACCCATACCATCACTTATATTCTAAAAATAAAAGGTTTCTAAGTCAAGTCTTTATTTTGAACTTAATAAATCAATCTTCTCCTGGGCATACCTTGACTCCGGAACCCGCATTGATACTATTCTTTTGTATATCTTTATCGCCTCCCGACGCTCTTTATTATCTTCATATATCTGGCCCAGCCTGAAGAGGGACTTTATTATATAATCCTTATTATCGGAAATTGAATCCATAACCTTCGCATACTCCTCCGCTGACTCCCGAATCCTGCCTAAAAACTGCAAAATCTCAGCCATTTTGAACCTGATACCGGTGATTTCTGCTGGACGGACAAATCCTAGACTTTTATTATAAATATCTAAAGCCTTGTCTAACTCCTTATTTTTTACATAAGTATCTGCCAGGCCAACCAGAGCCTGAGCAGCCAGATCCAGCCTTTTAGACTCAATCACTTTAGCGTAATTATCAATCGCATCTTGATAGCTGCCTTCCTGGGTATAAATATAGCCCAATATATAACGGGCATCCGGTATTAAATCACTCTCTGGAAAATCCTGGACTAGCGAAAGAAAGTAACGTTGGGAAAGGTTAAGGTCATTATTCTGATAATAATATTCTCCCAGCCACCAAATAACCTCAGGAGTTAATCTTGACTTAGGATACTTACTCCTTAAAGCATTAAACCTGTTCAGCGCCTCTATCTCATCACCCATCTGATAATAACTATCCGCTATCTGATATTCCGCTTTCACAACCAACTCGCTATTCTGGCTATACATTCCCAAGATATCACTAAAGACCTTGATAGCTTCCGGAAAGTTACCCAAACTATACAGGCTGCTGGCTAAAAGATACATTACCTCGGACTTCAAATTACTATCTTTATAATATTGAGGAAATTTTAGGAAAATATCCCTGCTTGAGGCGTAATCCTGTTTCTGAAAATAAGCTAAACCTAAAGCATAATAAGCTTCAGCCAGCATTTTGGAACCGGGGAATTGTTGAGAAAAATCTTTTAAAACACTGATCGCCTGATCATGATCCCCGGATTTTATCAAACTAAACCCAAGCTGATACTTAACATAATCAGCGTAAAAACCTTTTTCGTAATCCCGGGATACAGCCTTATAGGTTTCTGCTGCCTTCGCATATTCGCCAGCCTCCTGATAGGCATCGGCCATATCGCTAAGGGCGCTGCCCTTAAGTGTCTTATCTTTGCTTTTTTCAACAATCAGCTCAAACTCACCCAGCGCTTCTTTAAAATCACCTTTTTTTAAAAAAGCTGAAGCTAATGCGTAATGGATCTTATCCGCGGCCTCTGGCGGAATTAAGCCTTGATTAATTTTATCTAATGCCTCCCGGCACGCCCGGATTGACTCGCTGAACTCCTTAAGGCTAAGGTAAATCTCAGCCTTACCTAAATAAGCCTGGACTAAAACTTGCGGATTTAAAGCCACAGACAACAACTCATCGTAGACTTTAATTGCCTCAGCAAACCTGTTGGTTTCAAAATAAAGGCTGGCCTTTCCTAATAGCAGGAAATATAGGTTATCTTTTTCCAGGCTATCGCTTTTCAGGCTTAAAAATATATCTTCGGACTTCGAGTATTGTTTTAACTTAAAAAAGGCCCAGGCCATCCCTAATTTGGACAAAGACCGAATCTTCTGATCAGGGATATCCGCGATAACCCTGGAATATCCTTCGGCTGCGGCAGTAAAATTATTCATATAATAATCCGCCTCCGCCAGATAAAAATATAAATAAGGTAAATTTGTCGTGTCTTTAGGGTAAGCCTGAAGATAAAGATTGATCTCTTTTTTCAAACCTGGATATTCTTTTAGATTATACAGGCATTCGATCGCCTTAAATCCGGTTTCCTGGGCCTGAGTAAAATCAGGAAATTTATCCCGGAGAATACTAAAATTTTCTAAAGCCTGGTTAAACCTTTGCCCTTGAAAATAACACCACCCCAATGAATAATAGGCGCCGGGCACATAATTTGACTCAGGGTATTCATCTATTATTTTCTTATAATAAAAGGCGGCTTTAATAAAATTATTTCCTTTAAAGTGGACTTCGGCAATCCAATAAAGACAAGAGTCTTTAATACTTGAAGCAAACGGCGAATTTAAAAGTTCCTCGAATTTTTTTAAAGAATCTAGAAACCTGTTTTGGTGAAAATAACAGACTCCGATCAATAGGTTCGCTTCCCCTGCTTTAGATGAATGAGTGTAATTCACCAGAAAGCTCTCTAATAATGATATAGCCGTAGTATAGAAACCGTCATCCATGGCCTTCTTAGCTATAAATAGCGCCTCTTCTTCCTTGGCATCCTGGGCCAAAACTAAAGAACTAAAAGATAACCTGCCTGTCCCTGCCTGTCCGGCAGGCAGGCGGCAGACAGAAAACTGAAAGCTAAGAGCAAAAACTAAAACCAGACTAAATAACCAATATTTTTTTCTAAACATAGCGCCCAGTCAACGATCAGTTAAAACGCTCTTTAAAAAATGAGCGGTATGAGATTTTCCGCTCTTAATTATTTCTTCCGGGCTTCCGGTTGCTACAACTTCACCGCCCGCATCACCGCCCTCCGGGCCTAAATCAATTATATAGTCAGAGCACTTTATGACCTCTAAATTATGTTCCACCACTATAACGGTATTGCCTTTATCCACTAAACACTGGAGAACACTGATCAGCCTTTGAACATCGGCAAAATGCAAGCCGGTAGTAGGCTCATCTAGGATATAAATGGTCTTTCCGGTTGCCCGCCGGCTTAATTCCGCGGAAAGCTTGATCCGCTGGGCTTCTCCACCGGAAAGAGTTGTTGCCGCCTGCCCCAGCTGTATATAACCTAGGCCAACTTCATAAATAGTCAGAAGGGTTTTCTTTATTCTGGGTATATTATCAAATAAACTCAGGGCTTCTTCTACGGTCATATCCAGGATATCGGCAATAGATTTGCCTTTATATTTCACTTCCAAAGTCGCCTGATTAAAACGCCTGCCCTGACATACATCGCATTTAACATAAACATCCGGAAGAAAATGCATTTCGATTCTTTTAATCCCGTCCCCGGAGCAAGCCTCGCATCTTCCGCCTTTAACATTAAAAGAAAATCTTCCCGGTTTATATCCCCGCATCCGGGCTTCGGGTAACCTACTAAAGATATCCCGGATATAGCTATAAACCCCGGTATAAGTGACCGGATTAGAACGCGGAGTCCTTCCAATAGGAGATTGATCTACCATAATCAGTTTATCAATATGCGTTGCGCCTATGATCTTCCGGCAGACGCCGGGTTTTTCTCTAGCCTGCCAAAGGATTCGGGCCAACGATTTGTATAATATATCATTAATCAGGGTAGATTTACCTGACCCGGATACTCCGGTAATCGCGATAAATACGCCTAAAGGAAACTTTATATCTATATTTTTTAAATTATGTTCTCTGGCGCCTTTTATTTCCAAGACTTTCTTATCAGGATATATCCTTCTTTTTAAGGGTACTTCTATTTTTATCTCTTTTCTTAAATATTTAGCGGTCAGGGAATCAGGGCTTTTTAGTAAATCATCTTTTAGCCCGGAAAAAATTACTTTTCCGCCGTTCCTACCGGCGCCAGGGCCTAAATCAACAATGTAATCTGAAGAACGAATAACTAACTCATCGTGTTCTACCACGATCAAGGTATTACCTATATCCCTTAAAGATTTCAATGTTGCTATAAGCCGCGTAGCGTCTCTTTGATGCAGGCCGATACTCGGTTCATCCAGAATATACAATACGCCTACCAGGCCTGAGCCCACTTGAGTAGCCAAACGAACCCGCTGGACTTCTCCTCCGGACAAGGTTGAGCTTTTTCTCTCCAGGGTCAAATAATCCAACCCCACATCTATGCAAAACTGCAGGCGCTCTATTATCTCCTTTAAGACTTGCTGCGCAATAATCCTTTCTTTAGCACTCAAGACAATATTCCTAAAAAAAAGTTGGGAGTCTTTTATGGATAAATTAGTGACTTCCCGGATATTCTTATTATTAATAGTAACCGCCAGGCTTTCTGGCTTAAGCCTTGCCCCATTGCAGGACGGACAGGGAAGGCTGGACATAAACCTAGATATCTCTTCCTTTAAATAATCGCTGTCGCTCTCCCTAAACAATCTTTCTAAATGAGGAATTATTCCTTCAAACGGTTTATTCCCCACATATTCATTGCACCCGTAAAATATAGCTTTCTGGACTTGGGGTTTAAGATTTTTAAACGGCATATCCAGGCTAAAACCCATTAAAGAAGATAACTCCCGGATAAGCCAGCGGTAATATAAAATATAGCCCCTGCCCCCTCTTTTCCAGGCTGCGATTGCTCCCAGGTTTATGGATTTATTCTTATCCGGTATAATTAAGTCCGGGTCAAATTCCAGTTTTATTCCCAAGCCATTGCAAGAAGGACAGGCGCCGAATGGAGAATTAAATGAAAACAAACGAGGCTCAACCTCCGGTATATCAATACCGCATTTTGCGCAGGAATACTGTTCGCTGAAAATATAGTCCATAGTCGACAGTTTAGGGTTTGTAGGTCTTCCCCGGATATTGGCTGCCGTCTTTGGGCCATTGACTATAACTACACCTTTGCCGGTTTTAAGTGCGGTCTCCACTGAATCAGTAAGCCGTTTTTTTACCTCCGGTTTAATAATAAGCCTATCCACTACTACTTCTATATTATGTATATTATATTTCTCTAGTTTTATCTTTTGAGAGAGTTCATATAAATGTCCGTCAACCCGGCAGCGCGCAAATCCGGATTTCTGGATCTGGATTAAGATATCTTTATACTCGCCCTTTCTTCCTTTAACTACAGGGGCTAATATCTGTATAGCCTCACCGGAAAAGTAAGACAAAATTCTTTCCACTATCTCCTGGGAGCTCTGCCTTTCAATTGGCTGTTGGCATTTATAACAATTAACCCGTCCGATCCTGGCAAATAAAAGCCTGAGGTAATCATAAATCTCAGTTTGAGTGCCTACGGTAGAACGGGGGTTGCCTCCGGCGCTTCTTTGTTCGATAGAAATAGCCGGAGATAAACCTTCAATATACTCCACATCCGGTTTTTGCAGTTGCTCTAAAAACTGACGGGCGTAACTAGAGAGGCTTTCCACGTATCTACGCTGGCCTTCGGCATAAATAGTATCAAAGGCCAGGCTGGATTTTCCCGAACCGGACAACCCGGTAACCACGATCAATTTATTTCTAGGCAAAGCCAGGTCGATATTCTTTAAATTATGCTCCTTGGCCCCTTTAATTATAATATATCCGTCCATTGCTTTATACTAATAAAAACCCCGCCCTTTTGGCGTGATTGAAAAAATAAATTACCAAAAGGGCGGGGTTAACTCTTTACTTCTTTTTCTTCTTTTTGCCGCCTCTTACCATTTTAGCGCAAGAGATATCACCCTGTTTGTCCACAAAATAGAGATAACCCGCTTCTCTTTTGATGCCGCATTTTGCGACTTTCTTGGGCTTTCCTCCCTTATCTTTGCCCCTCGCCATCTTAGCGCAAGAGACATCACCCTGTTTGTCTACATAGTAGAGTAAGCCTTTCTGTCTCTTTATACCTACTTTGACTAATTTTTTGGCCATTTTTTTAATTCACCTCCTTTCCTTTAGTTAACTTTTGTTTAAAACTCCCCTTATTGTTTCCAGTATTTTTTCTTTGGTAAATGGTTTAACTACAAAATCTATGGCCCCGATTTCGAAGGCCTCTTTTTTTAACCCTGCCAATGCCGATACGATAATTATTTTAACGCTGGGATTAATATCTAACATTTCTTCCAAAACCCTAAGGCCATTCCTCCCGGGCATAGATATATCCAATAAAACCAAATCCGGCATTAACCCATTAAATTTTTCCAATGCCTCATCCGCATTACTAGCTGTCCCTATAACCGTAAATTCGGTTGAGATAGAATCAGTTAATACCCGCTGCATAAAAACACTGTCTTCCACTATTAAAACCCTATGTTCCATATCTCACCTCCCTAGGTTCCAATTCTAACTGGTTCAAAAATTTGACCCAGAACCGCCACGGCTGATAAAAAAGCCAGATAGCTGGTTTTGGGGTTATCCGGATGCAATACATTCTCAGTCCGGCAGGAAATTTTGCCTCCATTTGAATCAACGGTTATCTGATGTATATTCCTTTTAGTCCCGGGCGAGGCGATTATATTAACTCTTGTGTTAACCTCTCCTATGCCGGCTAGGCTTAATATGGCGGCAACATTAATATTCTGAGGAAAAAACTTTACCGCTTCTTTAGCGCTGCCTGAGAAAATAAGAGTATCTTTTTTGATCTTGCTTAAATTTATCTTTTTATCTTCAATATATTTGACTCCTTTAAAAGAAACCGGATTTTTAATCGTAGTCAGGGTAACCCTGTTTATTCCGGAGATACCGGCTGCCTTTAACGCGTCTATTCCCGAGATAGCTCCACTGGGGATATAAACTTTGGCTTTATTTGTTTTAGCCAGAGCGGATAATTCTTTAAAATTGTTAATTATTCCTCCCACGCTCATAACCAACACATCTTTCCTGCTCTTTAAAGCCTCCCTGGAAATTTCCCAGGAGGATTTAGCTGAGGCTGATTCAATGACCAATTTTGAGCGAATGATTAACTGCTTTAAGGTTTTGGTAATTAAACCATTATCCCTTAGGGCCTGGGCTAACTTTTGGGATTTTTGCGAGTCGATATCAAAAAGGGCGGATAAAACAGCCTGGCCAGTAAAATTTTTCTTGATCTCTTTGGCTAAAGATGCGCCTATCGCCCCGCACCCCACTATTCCAATCTTCAATTTTGTGCCCATTTTCTTTCTCTACCTATCGAAATGGGGTCAGAATTATTTTTTATTTATTTTACTAGTAAAAAATAATTCTGACCCCATTTATCTATTCCTTTACCTTCTATTATTGTAGGTTATCCAATCTTTACTATAATGTTATCAATCAACCTAGTTTTTCCTACAAATGCAGCCAAAGCTATCAATACCTTCCCCTTTAATGCTTTTATTGGTTTTAAATCTTTTAAATCTACAATAGAAATATACTGCGGACAGATAGTTTTGCTTTGTTTCAATAATTTACGGATTTTATTTATCGCTAAGGCGGAATTACGCTCTCCCTGCTTAATTAAACACCGGGCTAATTTTAACCCTTGATATAACAAAACTGCCTCTTTTCTCTCCTGTGGGTTTAGATAGATATTGCGCGAACTCATAGCCAGGCCATCCCGCTCCCGCTTGGTCGGCATAACCTTAACCCTAACCGGGATATTTAAATCTCTCACCATCTTATTTATGGCCAAGGCCTGCTGGCAGTCTTTTTGGCCAAAATAAGCGCTATCCGGGTGGATTAAATTGAATAACTTGTTTACAACCGTAGCTACTCCCTTAAAATGTCCTGGCCTGAATACCCCGCAAAGTGAATCAGTTAAACCCAGTACATTAACAAAAGTATTAAAACCATCAGGGTACATATTCTTTAATGACGGAAGGAAAATAAAATCAACCCCCTCTTTTTTGCATATTGCTATATCTTTACCAATTGGCCGCGGGTATTGGTTTAAATCTTCCCTAGGCCCGAACTGAATAGGATTGACAAAAATACTGACTATAACTTCCGAATTATCTTTACCGGCCTTACGGATCAAGCTAAGATGCCCAGCATGCATTGCCCCCATTGTGGGGACAAAACCAATGGTCCTGCCGCTTTTTTTTAGCTTACTGGTTATTTTTTGAATTTCCCGGCTGCTACGGATAATTTTCATTTATTCCGGCGTTTCATTTTTTTAATTTTTTCTCTACCCCTACCGCTACCTTTACCTTTACCAATACCTATACCTTTTCTTCCTTTTTTAATATCATTTTTACTTTTGGCAATCAATTTCTTAACAACCCCGGGAGCAATTTCTTTAAACGGCTCTAAAACAAAATTACGCTCGCAGATCCTTGGATGCGGCAGGCACAGCCCTTCCTCTTTAATACAAATATCCGAATAGGTCAAAATATCCAGATCAATGGTCCGCGGGGCATTAGGAATAGTGCGCACCCGGCCTAATAAAGATTCTATTTTTTGCAATTCTTGCAACAATTGATAAGGCAGAAGCTCGGTCTCAATCTCAACCACTGCATTCAAATATTTCCCTTGCGGCGGACCGCCTTGAGGCTTAGTTTCAATTACCGACGAAATTTTAACTACCCGGGTAGAGGACAAAACCTTGATTTTTTTTATAGCGATATTGATATAGAATTGTCTTTCGCCCAGATTAGATCCGATAGCGATAAAACTAGTTACCATATTTTCTTAAGCCTAATAAGCGCCTCTGCTATTCTTTCTTTAGGAACAGTAAGTGCAAACCTGATGTAGCCTTCGCCGTATTTACCAAAACCAACTCCGGGCGTAGCTACTATATCAGCCTTGGCCAGCAATTCCCGGCTAAAATCAATCGAACATATTTTCTTAGGTATCCTGGACCAGACATAAAAGGTTGCTTTGGGCTTTTTAATATCCCAACCTAAAGAATTCAATCCCTCTACCAGGCTGTCGCGTCTATTTTGGTAAATTTCCGACATTTTCTTAATCTGTCCGACTGATCCTTCCAGGGCCGCAACTGCGGCAACTTGAAGAGCGGAAAATATCCCAGAATCAATATTAGACTTAACCTTAGCTAAAGCAGCAACTAAATCCTTGTTCCCGCAGGCCCAGCCCACCCGCCAGCCAGTCATATTGCAGGTCTTGGATAATGAATGAAATTCAATGCCTACTTCCTTTGCCCCGTCAACCTCCAGAAAACTTGGAGGCTTAAATCCATCATATGACATTTCAGAATAAGCCAAATCAGAAACCACGATAAGCTTGTTCTTCCGGGCGAATTTAACGATACTCTTATAAAAATTAATATCGCAGACCGCGCCGGTAGGATTATTAGGGTAATTAATATAGATCACTCTGGCTTTTTTAAGCACGCCTGCCGGAATTGCTTTGAGGTCAATCAAAAAATCATTCTTTTCTAATAAAGGCATTAAGTGGACCTTGCCCCCGGCAAAAATAGTTCCCCCTTTATAAGGAGGGTAACACGGATCAGGCACCAGAGTATAATCTCCCGGATTTATAATCCCTAAGGGAAAATGAGCAATACCTTCTTTTGAGCCGATTAAAGGAAGTATCTCAGTATTGATATCCAGCGTGACATTAAACCGGGAATTATACCATTGGGAAATTGCCTGGCGGAACACCGGCAGGCCCTGATCCAAGGCATAACGATGATTAGCTGGCTCAAGTGCTGCCCTATCTAAAGCCTGAATAATATAATCCGGCGTAGGTAAATCCGGGTCTCCGATGCCTAAGTCTATGATATCCCTTCCTTCAGAGCGGGCCAGGCGCTTAGCCTTATCTAACTCCAGGAATAAATAAGGCGGCAATGCCTGCAACCTTTTGGACAAAACAAAGGTGTTCTCTTTCATTGATATTTTCCCTCTAATCCCTGCCTGTCTGGCAGGCAGGCGGCAGCAAACCTACCTACTACCTAACCCCTATCTGCTATATGCTACCTGCTACCTACTGCCTTAATACATCCTGCATTGAATAAATCCCTGCGGGCTTATCAATAACCCATCTAGCTGCTTTCAACGCCCCTAAGGCAAAAAGATCGCGGGAATGAGCCTGATGCTTAATTTCTATGCGCTCAGAATTTCCGCAGAAAATAATTGTATGGTCGCCGACTATATCACCTAATCTAACCGAATGAACCGGTATTTCTTTCCCGGTAGATTCAACTAATACCTGATGGAACTTTTTAGCTGTTCCTGAAGGCGCGTCTTTTTTAGCCTTATGGTGAGCCTCCACTATTTCAATGGCGTACTCCGGACCCAGCCTTTTAGCAATCTCAGGAAGCAGGCTGAATAAAACATTTACCCCCACCGCCATATTCGGCGAAAATACTACCGGAACAATCTTAGAGATCTCCTGAATTTTATTGATCTCCTGGTCATTAAAACCAGTAGTGCCCAGGACTAAGGCCTTTTTATAACGGGCTACGTAATCCAGATTAACAACGCTTGCCTCAGGCATGGTAAAATCCACAAATACATCCACTAAAAATAACCCGTCGGGTGAGGATGATATTTTAATCTTACCCAGTTCCTTTCCGATTTCCGGTATACCCTTGCGCTCCAGGGCCAAGGTTATTTCAAAATCCTTGTTATTTCTCGCCAGGCTAAAAATACGTTTTCCCATTTTTCCGCACACACCGGCAATTCCTAATTTAATCATTTATTTCTCCCGAATTGATAAACAATAATATTATGTTTATATTACTAGGTACAGGTATAGGAAAAGGTAAAGAAAAACTTTTCATTCTATACCTATACCTTTACCTCTACCTTCTCTATTAATTTTTCAGTAGCCCGTAATCCTTTAAGGCCTGAGTTAATTTCTCTAAATTTTCCGGCAACATTTTACTCATCGGAAGCCTTAAATCAGGCTCGCACATACCCAATAACCCCATAGCGGTTTTAACCGGTATCGGATTAGTCTCGATAAACATAGCCTTGATCAAAGGCAATAACCTATAATGGATCTCTTGGGCTTTTTTAATACTGCCTTTTTCAAATTCACTAACCATCTGGGCTACATCTTTGGGGACAATATTGGCCACAACCGAAATAACCCCCGTTCCCCCTATTGCTAAAATAGGCAGGGTTAAACTGTCGTCTCCGGAAATCAAATCAAAATCTTTCCCACAGAGCGACTTAATCCTAGACATCTGGTCCAGGCTCCCGGAGGCTTCTTTCACTGCTTTTATATTCTGGCAATCTTTAGCCAATCTGGCTATAGTCTCAGGCTCAATATTAACTCCTGTACGAGAAGCAATATTATAAAGAATTATCGGTATATCTACTGATTCGGCAATGGCTTTAAAATGTTCATAGAGCCCTTTTTGCGTAGGCCGGTTGTAATATGGCGATACCTGCAAAGAAGCGTCTGCCCCAGAAAGGGCAGCATGTTTAGTCAACATTATAGCCTCGGCAGTTGAATTTGAGCCGGTACCGGCAATAACCGGGACTCTTTTATTCGCCTGTTCAATAGCAATTTTAATAACCTGCTCATGCTCATCGAAAGTAAGGGTAGCCGATTCTCCGGTTGTGCCGCAGGGGACAATCCCGGAAACACCATTTTTGATCTGGAATTCAATAAGGTCCCTGAATTTTTTTTCATCAACCACAAGTTTTCCGCCGGAGGCGGATCCGCCGCGATTTGTGGCGGAAAAAGGCGTTACTATTGCGGTAATCGAGCCTTTAAACATAGTATACCCCCTTATAAACTATACTGGCCTTTCCCTCCAGCCAGACATCCTTAAAATTGTCCCCTTCTTTCATATAATAAACCTTTAAGACTTCACCGCCTTTAGTATGTACATTGATCTTGCGATAACCGCTAACCCCTAACCGATAACCGGTAATTAAGGCGGAGGCTGCCGAGCCGGTGCCACAGGCCAAAGTCTCATCCTCAACGCCTCTTTCATAAGTCCTGATCTTTAGGGAATTATCATTTACTATCTCTACAAAATTAACATTGGTCCCGGCAGGTGAAAATTGCAAATCATTTCGGATAAGCCTTCCTAAATTAAATACGTCAATTTTATCCAAGCCTTCCACAAAAATAACAGCCTGGGGCACACCGGTATTTATAAAATTAATTTTAAGCTTCCTGCTATTTACCTTGATAGGAATATCCAATCTAAAATCCTTAGGCTCAGTTAATTTTATTCTCACGCTATCTTTATTTACTACCGACTCGATTATCCCGGCTTTAGTTTGAATTATTATCTTTTGCCGTGGGCTATGCCTGCCTGCCGCCTGCCGGCTAAAATACAATGCTGCGCAGCGAGCGCCATTTCCGCACATTTCAGCTTCCGAACCATCAGCATTAAAAATCCTCATTCTTACATCCCGGCCTTTTGATTTTTCCAAAATCAACAGACCGTCAGCCCCGATACCATATTTCCTGTCGCAGACTTCTCTGGCCAAAGCTTTGAAATTTTTGACTTTTGACTTTTGACTTCGATAACGACAAAGTCGTTACCGGATGCCACTATTTTAGTAAATTCTAATTTTTCCTTCATATAATTTCCTTCATTATCAGATCCTGATAAGTATCTCTTCTTCTTATAACCCTAGATTTGTTTTTCCTGACCATTACTTCCGCAGCCTTCCGGCGGGAATTATAGTTACTGGACATGCTAAAACCGTAAGCCCCGGCGCTCATTACCGCCAAGTAATCCCCGGCTTTTACACAAGGCAAAAGCCTGTCTTTGGCCAAGAAATCACCGCTTTCACATATCGGCCCTACCACATCAACTTTTTCAACTTTACCTATACCTTTACCTATACCTTCCACTGGTAATATATTATGGTAGGCCTCATATAGCGCTGGACGAATTAAATCATTCATCCCGGCATCAACTATGATAAATTTTTTTACCGGGGTGCCTTTAATATATAAAACTTTAGTAACTAGTATCCCGGCATTTCCAACAATAAACCTGCCCGGCTCAAAAATTATCTTCAGATTAATTTTCTTTAAAATGGGCAAAACCTTTGCGGCGAATTCCTGGGCCGTCTGAGGGGTCTCTTGATCATAAATAATCCCTAATCCTCCGCCCATATTCAAGAATTCTAACTTTACCCCGTTTCTTTGCAGGGCACTAATAAATGAAATAACCTTTTTTAAGGCTTGGACAAAAGGAGCTCCTTTAGTTATCTGCGAACCTATGTGCATATGTAAACCGCAGATATTTATATTTAAAAGTTTGCGCCTAAGCGATAAAATCTTAGTGGCGTTATTTAAATCAATACCGAATTTATTGGTTATCTTGCCGGTGGTGATAAAATGATGCGTATTGGCCTCAACATCAGGATTAATCCTAATCGCGACCTTGGTAATTTTATTTAATTTTTTAGCCACCCGGTTAATATTCTCCAGTTCAGGCAAAGATTCAACATTAAAAAGTAAAATTCCTTTTTTTATCGCTTCTTCAATTTCTCTGTCGGTTTTGCCTACCGAGGCGTATACTATTCTCTCCGGCGGGCATTTGGCCTTAAGCGCCCGGAACAGCTCTCCGCCGGAAACAATATCCAACCCGGCCCCTTTATCTACTAAGGCTTTTAATATAGCTAAATTTGAATTTGCTTTTACCGAATAGCAGATAATAGGCTTAATTTCCCGAAAAGCAGTTTTTAATTTTAAGAAATGGTCGATAAGAGTTTTATAGCTATAAACATAAAGCGGGGTGCCAAACTTTTCAGCCAAGTCCTTAACGTTTACATTCTCGCAAAACAGTTTATTTTCTTGGTATTTAAATTCGTGCATATTATTTGCTTCTTTTTACTGATTTCTTGGATTTTACCGAAACCAACGGATCAAAGAGTTCAATTATTTCGTCTTTTACAAATTTGACGCAGAATTCTTTCAGTAAACTATCCGGCATAGCCTTGATCTCAATAGCATTATCCAGCGAATATTTAACCAGCCTTCCTACAACGGTATGGGCTTCTTTAAAAGCCACTTTTCTATCTACCAGATAATATACCAGATCAGTGGCATACAAGGATTCGTCCTTCAGATGTTCTTTTATTTTAGCTTCATTGAACTTAATAGTCCTGATCAATCCTGGTAAAACCTTTAATTCGCCTGAGACTATTTCCAAGGAATTAAATAAAGGCTCCTTATCCAGCTGCATATCCCGGTTATAGGTCAGGGGCAACCCTTTCATCAGAGTAAGTATACTGACTAAATTGCCGTATACCCGGGAAGAATAACCCCTGACCAGTTCCAGGACATCGGGATTTTTCTTCTGGGGCATTAATGAACTACCGGTGCAAAAAGACTCATCTATTTCAATAAAATCAAACTCTTTGCTCGACCAGATTATGAGATCCTCGGATAGCCGGGATAAGTGCATGGCAATTATGGATAAGCAAGAGATAATTTCAATGATAAAATCCCGGTCGCTAACCGTATCCAGTGAATTAGAGGTTGCCTGGATATTAAGCATATTGCCGATCTTTAAACCTTTAAAGCAATCCAAGGCCTTAATATTATATTCCCGGCAATTTATGGGAGTCCCGGCTAATGCCCCCGAACCAAGCGTTACCTTCATATTTAGAGATATATAATCCAACCTCTCCAAATCCCGGCTTAGCATTTCAATATAGGCGCCAAGATAATCTTTAAGATAAACCGGCTGGGCATGCTGCAGATGAGTAAAACCGGGTATTATAATATCTATGTTCTTGGCCATCAATTCATTAGTAGATTTAATGAATTTTACCACATCTGCCTTTAAACCGGCTATAGCCACTTTACAATACGCCTTAGTGGCAAATACCACCTGGTCATTTCTGGATCTGGCAGTATGTAGTTTTAAAGCCAGGCTGCCGACTTTTTTATACAGAATATTCTGGATATTAGTATGAATATCCTCAGACTTTTCATCCGGCCTAAAATTCCCCTTTACAACCTGGTTGTAAATAGAACGAATGGCCTTAGAGAGCTTCCTAGACTCAATTAGAGTCAAATATCCGACATTTTTCAAAACCTGGACATGGATCATCGAGCCGATAAGGTCATATTCAGCGATCTTGTAATCGTAATGAATAGACTTGGTAAATTCCTCGGCTATAGGATCTGTCTTCTTGCTGAATCTTCCGCCCCACAATTTCTCCGCCATCTCTTCTCCTAAAGTTTTTCTTTACCTTTACCTTTACCTTTACCTTTACCTATCTTTGATATGGCATGCCCCAGATCTTAATAAAGCCTTCCGCTAATCTCTGGTCAAACTTATCTTCTTTTCCGTAAGTGCTCAATTCTTTTTTATAAAGCGAGTGCGCTGATTTTCGGGAAACCGGCGCGCAAACCCCTTTGGTCAATTTCAGCTTTATAGAACCGCTCACATATTTCTGAGTAGAATCAATAAAATCATCTAAAGCCTGCTTTAATGGAGAATACCATAATCCATAATAAACCAATTCCGAATATTTTAAGCCGATAATTTCCTTAAAATGAGCTGTCTCCCGGTCCAAGACCAGACTCTCTAATTCCCGGTGAGCAATATGTAGTATAGTAGCAGCAGGCGCTTCATAGATCTCCCGGGATTTAATACCGACCAGCCTATTTTCAACCAAATCCTGTCTGCCCACTCCATACGTTCCGCCAACGACATTTAAATGACTTATTAAGTCTTTTAGCTTGTAAATCTTTCCGTCTATTTTCTTAGGTTTACCTTTTTCAAAATAAACCTCAATATATTTAGGATAGGTTGTGCCTCCTGCGGGGCTTTTAGTAATCAAATATGCGTCTTCAGGAGGTTCCTGCTCTAAATTCTCCAATATTCCGGCCTCAATGCTTACTCCCCAGATGTTCCGATCAATGCTATAAGGTTTTTTCTTAGTTACATCAATAGGTATATTTTTGGCTTTAGCATACTCTATTTCTTCTTCCCGAGACTTGAATTCCCATTCCCTGACCGGAGCCAAGATCTTCAGTTTCGAATCCAATATTCCGGCAGTAACTTCAAGCCTGACCTGATCATTTCCTTTTCCAGTACATCCATGCGCGATGCTATCTGCCTTCTCCTTATGGGCTATCTCAACCAGATATTTAGCAATTAAAGGCCGGCCTAAAGCTGTAGCCAAAAGGTATTTGCCTTCATAAATAGCATTGGCTTTTAAAGCTGGCATGATAAAATCCTCAACAAATTCATCCTGTAGATCCTTGATATAAACCTTAGAAGCTCCGGCTGCCAAAGCCCTCTCCTCGATCGCCTCAAAACTCTCGCCTTGGCCCAGGCCCTGCCCTAAATCCGCAACAAAACAGATAACATCATAGCCTTTATCCTTTAACCATCTGACTATACAAGAAGTATCTAAACCGCCGGAGTAAGCCAATACTACTTTATTCATCTCCTCACCTCAACTATTGTATTGGTATTGGGGACAGGTCCCTATGTGTATTGGGGACAGGTCCCTATGCTATAACACTATATAAAACAATAACTTCCAATTAGTCACTTTGCACTTTTATAGAATATAATTTATAATAAAAAGTGAAATGTGCCTTAATCTAACTAACATATATCCCAATAAGTTAGACCAAGGGGACCAGTCCCCCCCCTGCTTTTTACGGACAAGTCATTGCCGCACTTGGTTCTGCGTCACTACTATTAGTAAGATTAAAATACCTCTGGTCGCTGCTAAATCGCCTTGCCTGCACGCAACCGGAACTATAAACTGTATAGTTCCAATTTCGATTAGTATTATTGCTTAAGGAAACCGAAAGATTGTTATTGATTGCCATGATATCTGATACATTATTAATAGTAGAGTTAGGATAATACCTACCCATCTCCACAAAATATCCCTTTTGCGCTGACTGAAGTATTTTGAGGCTAGAAATAGCCTCTCTATCAGCTACCCTTTCAGTACTACCGGCAAAGTTCATCACGCTCAGGGTTGCCAGAATACTGATAATAACAAGAACAATATATAATTCTAAAAGAGTAAATCCTTTAGTATTCACCATTCCTCCATTTTAGTTTTAGTAATTTAATCAGTACTGCCTTTTGAATATGCATCCTGTTTTCCGCCTGATCAAATACTATAGAATTAGGACTATCCATGATCTCACTGGTAATTTCCAGGCCCCGGTGCGCTGGCAGACAATGCATAATCAATGTCTTTTTTTTAGCTAACCTGACTAATTTACTATTCAGCTGAAATTCCTGGAAAATTTTCTGCCTTTTCTTAGTTTCTGACTCCTGGCCCATACTTGCCCACACATCAGTATATATAACATCGGATCCCTTAACTGCTTCCCGCGGATTTAAAAAAAGCTTTATCTTAGATCCGGTCCTAGCGCCGGCATTTTTTGCCTCCCTAACAATAGCTGGATCAGGGGCATATCCTTTAGGCGTAGCGATATTCAAATTTAAACCTACCTTAGAAGCAGCATGCAGCAAAGAATGACAAACGTTGTTTCCATCTCCTATATAAACTAAGGTTATACCTTTAAATTTAGAAAACTTCTCTTTAATAGTATAAATATCAGCTAACCCCTGACAAGGATGGATAAGGTCAGACAGCCCATTAATTACCGGAACACTTGCATACCTAGCCATATCCAATAAACTCTTCTGGGCAAATGTCCTAAGGACTATCGCATCAACATACCGGCTTAGAGTCCTGGCCACATCCGGTATACTCTCCCTTACCCCTAATTTAATATGTTCAGGCCCGAGATATATCGAATTCCCTCCTAATTCATACATTCCTACCTGAAAAGAAACATAAGTTCTATTAGACGGCTTTTCAAATATCAAAGCCAGGGTTTTACCCTTAAGCGAATCATTAAATTTAGCTGGATCTTTTTTAAGCTCTGTGGTTAGTTCCAATATTTCATTAACCTCTTTGGTACTTAAATCGCTAATACAAATCAGGTCTTTTTTCACCCCGCACCTTCTTTCCTATTCATTATTCTAAAACCTGTCGCCTTTAAGTCATTTAATTTTTTGGAAGGTGCGGGGTCCGCGCCCCTTAAAACATTATCCAATATCTTAATCGCCTTATTAATTTCTGTTTTACCTATATTTAAAGCCGGCATTAACCTTAATACCGTATCGTGGGTACAATTAATCAATAATCCCTGTTTTAGGCATTGCTCGACTATTTCTCTTCCCTCCTGTTTTAATTCCAATCCCCACATTAAACCCATTCCCCTTATCTCCTTAATCAGAGGATATTTATCCTTAAGCTCCAGTAGTTTAGCCTGGAGATACTCACTCATCTTTAAAGTATTACGCAAGATCTTTTCCTTTTGTATTGACCTTAAAACCGCTACCGCTGCCTTGGCTACCAATGGCCCTCCGCCGAAAGTAGAAGCGTGAGTGCCCGGGCTAAGGCAATCGGAAATCTCTTTTTTTACCATCATAGCGCCAATAGGTAAACCCCCGCCTAAGGCCTTAGCCATAGTAAAGATATCCGGGACAATCCCGTAATTCTGCCAGGCAAACATTTTACCGGTGCGCCCGATGCCAGTCTGAACCTCGTCAATTATCAAAAGAATATTTTCATCATCGCAAAGCTGCCGCAAATTCAGGATAAAACCCCGGGTAGCGATATTAATCCCGCCTTCACCCTGCACCAATTCCAGCATTATAGCCGCAGTCTTAGGGGTAAGCGCGCATTTTAGCGCTGAGAAATCATTAAATTTAACTGTCTTAAAACCCTCGGGCAGGGGCGCGAAGCCCTGCTGATATTTAGCCTGGCCTGTAGCTGCCAAAGCAGCCAGAGTCCTTCCATGAAAAGAATTTTCAAAAGTAATAACCTCATACTTGCCTTTGCCGAATTTACGGCTGAATTTTATTGCCGCCTCATTTGCCTCAGCCCCGGAATTGCAAAAAAAAGCCTTAAACGGATACTTGGTCCAATGATTTAATTCCCGGGCTAATTTTGCCTGGGGTAAATTATAATAATTATTGGGCACAAAGATCAGTTTAGTAACCTGGTCTTTCACAGCTGACATCACCTTGGGATGGCAATGACCTAAATTACAGACCCCCCATCCGGGAAAAAAATCCAAATATTTATTTCCCTGGATATCCCAAAGAAAGCTGCCTTTTCCTTTAACAAATACTAGAGGCTGCTTGGTATAGGTGGGCATTACATAATCTTTATAGATATTAAACACATCCTGGAGCTTGGTCATTTTATTATCTCCGTGCCGATACCCTTATCGGTAAATATCTCCAGAAGCAAGGCATGAGAGATGCAGGCATCAATAATATGGGTCTTTTTTACGCCTTTATCCAGGGCCTCAATACAAGCCTTAACCTTGGGGATCATCCCCTGTTGAATAACCTTACTTTTAATCAACCCCCGGGCGTCTTCTTCGTTTAAAGTCGAGATAAAAGAATGCTGATCCTCTGGGTTACGCATAATACCTTTTACATTAGTCAATAAAACTAGCTTTTCCGCCTTTAAAGAAGCTGCGACATTAGCAGCCGCCTCATCGGCATTGACATTATAAGCAAACTTATCCAATCCTACGCCCATCGGTAAAATAGCTACTAAGGCGTTACTCCTTAATTCATCAAGGATAACCTGGCCATTTACCCCAATGATATTTCCGACCCGGCCTAAATCTATTTTGGCTTTTTTCTTCTCAGCCTGGATCAAACCTTTATGTTTGCCGTTTAACCCTACTGCCTTTACGCCCATCCCTAAAATCTCTTTAACTATTATATCGTTTAATTTTTGTAATTCTTCTTCAACCACTACCAGGGTCTCTTCATCAGTTACCCGCATGCCATCGACAAAATCAGTTTTCTTCCCTGAGGCCCGCATCCGGTCGCTGATATTCGGGCCGCCGCCATGGACTAATACCGGCTTTAAACCGATAAAACTCAAAAACACAATATCTTCTAATACGCCTTTACGTATTTTATCCTCGCCCAATATACTGCCTCCGTATTTGATCACAATAATTTTATTGTGAAATTTTCGGATATAAGGCAAGGCCTCGATCAAAACATCCGCTTTCTTAATAGCTTCTTCCATAGTTTTTTACCTCATCTAGTTATAGGCTGCGTTGATCTTAATATACTCGGGGGTAAGGTCGCAGGTATAAACCGTCGAACCACAATTACCCGCAAAGAGATTAACCTTAACCTCGATATCTTGCTTATCTAAAGGGCTTAAAAAAACTTTTAATCTATCTTCATTAAAACTTACTCCGGCCGCCCCAATGCCTGCCGCCACTCTGCCGAAATTAGGATTTTCCCCGAAAATCGCGGTCTTAAATAAATTAGAATTTGCAATTGCCAAACCCGCCTGTTTGGCTTCCTTTTTGCTCCTGGCTCCAGTCACATTAATCTTAATAAATTTAGTAGCCCCCTCGCCATCCCGGATTATCATCTTCGCTAATTCCAGGCAAACTAAGCTTAAAGCCTTAAGAAATAACTGGTAGCCAATCCCATCATTAATAAGTTTATTTTCAGCAGCCCCGTTAGCCAGAATGATCACGGTATCATTTGTACTCATACACCCGTCAACTGTAATGCAATTAAAAGAATCATCTACTGCCATCCTCAAGGCCTTATCCAGGCCGGGCTGGGTAATTAAAGCATCCGTAAATATAAACCCGAGCATTGTCGCCATATTCGGGGCGATCATACCTGAACCTTTGGCAATACCGCAGATTTTTATCCGCTGGCGGCCGTAGCTAAACTCTAGAGTAACTTCTTTGGTAATGATATCCGTAGTCAGAATCGCTAATTTAGCTTTTTCTATCCCCTTAGGCGTTAATCCGGCAATCAATTCCGGAATAAACTTTTTTATTTTATCCATAGGCAGCCTTTTACCGATAATTCCGGTAGAGGCCACCAATACACCCTCTTTTTTTAAACCCATTTCCCGGGATAATATCCGGGCAGTCTCCTGAGCATCCCTCAATCCTTGCGCACCGGTAAAACAATTGGCATTACCGCTGTTAACTATTATCGCCTGAAAAACCTTTTCTTGCTTAAGATGTCTTTGGTTTAATTTCAAGGGAGCAGCCTTAATTTTATTAGCGGTAACTACACAACTAGCCTTGGCCGGCACTAAAGAATAGAATAAGGCTAAATCCGGTTTCCCGGATCTTTTAATCCCCGCGCATAAACCATTAGCTTTAAAACCAATAGGTAAAATAGCTTTTTTAAAGATCTTCACCCTGCACCTTCTTTTATATTCATAATCTTAAAAACTTTCACCTCTAAATCATTTAATTTTTTAGAAGGTGCGGGGTTCATTTTAACCCAGTCGTTTCGGACAAGCCATACATAATATTCATATTCTGGAGCGCCTGGCCGGAAGCCCCTTTGAGAAGATTGTCAATTACCGCGATAATTATTATCTTATCGCCATCGTCTTTAACCGCGATATCGCAGAAATTCGTCCCTACCACATCTTTGAGCTTAGGAAAAACCCCTGCTTCTTTAATTCTTACGAAAGGTTCGTTTTTATAGAATTTCCTATATAGCTCTATTAAACTTTGCGCTTTGAGCTTTACGCTTTGAGCTTTATTAATATATATAGTTTCCAAGATCCCTCTATTTAAAGGCAGAAGATGCGGCACAAAAGTAACCTCGATTTTCTTACCCGAAATCCGGGATAATTCCTGGTTGATTTCGGGTTTATGCTGATGGTTATTAATCTTGTAGGCTTTAAAATCCTCATTAATCTCCGAAAAAAGGAAATCCTCAGCGATTTTTCTGCCTGCGCCAGTTACCCCGGATTTAGCGTCGATGATTATTGAGCCGCCTTCAATTAAATTCACGGCTAGAACAGGAGCTAAGGCTAAAATTGCCGCGGTCGGATAACACCCGGGGTTGGCGATTAATTTTGCTTTTTTAATCTTTATCCGGTAAATTTCAGGCAAGCCATAAACCGCTTCTTTTAGATATGTTTTATCTTTATGCTTAGTCTTATAAAATTCTTCATAAACTGAAGTGCTTTTTAGCCTGTAATCAGCGCTTAAATCAATGACTTTCTTTCCGGCGGATAATAATCTCGGGACAACCTCCATAGAAACTGTATGCGGTAATGCCAAAAAAACCAGGTCGCATTTATCAGCAATTTCTTTTATATCAATCTCCTTGCAGACCAGGTCAAGTTTTTGTTTAAATTTAGGAAATATATCCGATATTATCCTGGGTTTATCTATTTTGGCATAGAGCCCGGATATCCTGACGTTAGGATGTTTTAAAAGCATCTCGATCAAGATTTCGCCGGCATAACCGGTTGCACCCACAATTCCCGCGTTTATCAACATATTAGTGCTCCTTAAATACTCCGCTTAAAAAACCTAAAAGATTTTACCCCAAAATGAGCTGGCTCTACCGGATGCCTATATTATACATTTAACAAATTTTAAATCAAGTATTTTTCTCGTCGGTGTATAAAATAAAAAATCCCGCTCACTTTTTGCGGGACCTTTATAAATCTACCTGCAACCTATCCTACCTACTATCTACCTGCCTACCGGCAGGCAGGCTACCTACTACATACTGTCTTTTACCTCTTGGTCCACTGGAAGCGTTTACGGGCGCCCTTCTGCCCGGACTTCTTACGCTCTTTCATCCTAGGATCACGGGTAAGAAAACCGTTTTTACGTAAAGTCTCTTTGAGCTGTGGCTCTGCCGACATTAAAGCCCTGGCTATTCCTAAACGGATCGCCCCGGCCTGACCGGCTAACCCGCCGCCCTGAATATTAGCCGCTACGTCATATTTTCCGGCGGTATTAGTTAATTCTAACGGCTGACGGACGATGATCCTGTCTGTCTCGCGGATAAAATACTCTTCAAAAACCCGGTGATTAACCGTAATCTTTCCCTTACCAGGAATAAGATATATCCTAACCTTGGCTTCCTTACGCCTACCTATTGCCGCATATTTTATAATATCGCTCATATTATTATAATTTAATTAACTCCGGTTTTTGGGCCGCATGTTTATGCTTGTCATCGGCATAAACATGTAATTTAGAAAACATAGCCTCGGCTAAAGCCCCCTTAGGCAGCATTCTTCTTACTGCCAATTGGATCACAGTAGCCGGTTTTTTAGCCAACATCTGATCTAATACCACTTCCCGCAAGCCACCCTGGTATCCGGAATACCTGCGGTAGACCTTCTGCTTCAGTTTTCTTCCGGTCACCTTGATTTTTGCGGCATTAATTACGATCACCGCATCTCCCGTATCAATATGCGGGCTGTAAATAGCCTTATGCTTACCCTTCAGTATACTGGCAACTTTACTAGCCAGCCTTCCTAATACCTTACCTTCGGCATCTATCAGGAACCATTTACAGATTATATCTTCTTTCTTGGGAATATACGTCTTTTGCATAGTTTATAAAATATAGCACAATTCCAGATTATGTCAAATATTTTTTTAAAATAATAGGGGACGTTTCTATTTTTCTGTTTATCTAAATATTGAAAAATAGAAACGTCCCCTATTCGTCCCCTGTTAACCTAGTTTATCTTATTGATCAGGAACAGGCACAAAAAACTAGTCACCGCGGAAAATACAATAAGCCATTGTAATCCTACGATGGGCAAAAGAAAAGCCCCGGAGAGATTGCTGGCGATCATAGCCAGATTGCTTATGCTGCACAAAAATGCAAATGAGGTTGCCTCTAATCCGGAAATTGTGTTTCTAGCCATAAAATCCATAACCATCAAAAATATAAACATCCCGATAAAATTATAGATAATATCATAAATAACCGCGCTAACCGGCACATAATAAAGATAACTTAAAGTAGTAAACGCGCCCAGAAAAACGGAAAAATAAAGCCATTTGCGCATATTTATCTTCTGACTGAATTTATAATACAATAATGACCCGATAATCCCGAAAACTGTACCTATAGTGCCTAACGTGCCGATCCAGACCTTATTCCACTTAAAAATATCTCTCTGGATAAAAAAAAGCGGAGTGCCGAAAGACGGCGAGAATTTGTAAAGAAAGATAAATAGGCCTACGATCATCAATTGTTTATGGCTGAATAATTTCTTTAAATCAGAAGAAAGCGTATTTTTAGAAGACGCCAGAACTGCGCGGTCCTCTCGGTAAAAAAAATTGATGATCCCGGCTAAAGCGTAAAATGGCAGTAAACAGAAGAAGGCTCTACGATAATCCCATCTCTGGGCAATATAACCGCCGCCTATGCCGGTGATTAGACCGGCTATTAATATAGAAACCCACTGGATGCTCTGGATCTTTCCGGTAATGCTTAATTTTTTTCCTTCCACGCACATTATCCCGTCAACAGATACATCCCTGAAAGCGGAATTCGTGGAACTTAAGACTAATAAAATAACTAAAGGAAGAATTGGCAAGGCAATAAGCCCTATGACCATAACCACAATTATATCCAAGCTCAATGAGATGAAAATCCAAACCTTTTTATTGAAAAACCTATCTATTATATAACCTATTAATGGCTTAATCAGCCAGGCAGAAATCGTAACGCTGCTTAAGACCATTATTTTCTGGGGAGAAAAACCCAAGGTTTCTTTTAAATAATAGAATATGCCCTGGGAAGGAAGGCCTTCAAATCCCTGGATAAAATAAACAATGCTGCTTAGGGCGTAGATAGAGAATATTTTTTTATTCATAAATAAATGGGGGACGTTTCTATTTTTCTGTTTATCTAAATATTGAAAAATAGAAACGTCCCCTAGTTTTACGGCTTTATTGGAGCTGCTCCGGTTTGGTTGGAAACAACTGCCGCAGCAGTTACGTTTTCAACTGCTGCCGGCTTTTCCGCCTTGACATCCCGCATTAAAGAGCGGCTCTGCCTTAAAGATAAAAACGCCAGGCTCAGACAGGTAATAAAAAACAGGACTGAAAGAACCGTAGTTGTCTTGGTAAGAAAAGCGTTAGTTTTAGTCCCCAGCATTGATTCAATACCGGAGAAATTCTCCACCAGCCCGCCACCCCTGCCGGACTGAATCAGAATAATAGTAATTAAAAGCGCGCAGATAATAATATGAATAACTATAACTAACCCCATCATTTTTTCCTCACTTGGTTTGCTTTTTTGACTAAATCGCTAAAAGAATCAACCTTAAGGCTGGCCCCTCCTACCAAGGCGCCGTCAATATCCGGCTGATTCATTAATTCTATGATATTATCCGGTTTTACGCTACCACCATACTGGATCCGCAACCCAGCGGCAGTATCCTGACTATACATCTTAGCCAGTAACTTACGTATATACCCATGCACCTCCTGGGCCTGGACAGGAGACGCGGTTTTTCCTGTTCCAATCGCCCAAACTGGCTCATAGGCAATAATCACATTTAAAACATCTTCGGCATTAATATCTTTTAGCCCATTTAAGACATGGTCATCTATTACCATAAAAGTCTCATTCTTTTCCCTCTGGGCTAAAGTCTCGCCAACGCACATGATTGGCTTAAGCCCGGAATTTATTGCTGCCTTAACCTTCTTATTCACCGTTTCATTGCTCTCCGAGAAATATTGCCTGCGTTCAGAATGCCCGATAATCACGAAATCGCAACCTATATCTTTCAACATCTTAGGCGATACTTCTCCGGTAAATGCCCCTTCTTCCTGCCAATATAAATCCTGACCGCCTAATTGAATATTGGATTCAGAGATAATTTCAGCTACCTCGCTTAAAGCGGTATAAGGCGGACACAATACAATCTCAATGGCCTCTTTATCCAAATTAAACAACTCCCTTTTTAAACCATTTGATAATTCAATGGCCTCAGGGATAGTTTTATACATCTTCCAGTTTCCAGCTATAATTGTTTTACGCATCTTATTTATCAGTTAAGGCAGCAATACCGGGAAGAATCTTCCCCTCTAAAAACTCCAGGCTCGCGCCGCCTCCGGTTGATATATGGGTCATTTTATCCTGCAGCTTAAATTTAGCTACAGCCGCAGCCGTATCTCCTCCGCCGATTATAGTAGTTGCTTTGAGCGTGCTTAGGAATTTTGCCAGCTCAAAAGTCCCCTGGCTAAACGGCTCCATCTCAAATATGCCCAGCGGGCCATTCCAAACAACTGTCTTGGCCAATTTTAATTTCTTTTCAAACAACAAGATCGACTTTGGGCCGATATCCACAGCTATTTTACCATCGGGAATATTCTCTCCCACAATCTCGGTTTTAGCATTTAGGTCAATAGTATCCACAACCAGATGATCTATAGGCAAAATAATTTCCTTATTTAAAGCTTTAGCTTTATCCAAGATACTCTTAGCTAAATCTATTTTATCTTTTTCTAATTTAGAATTACCGATTGATTTTCCCAAAGCCTTGAGAAAAGTATAGCTCATGCCTCCGCCGATTATAATAGCAGCACATTTGGGAAGCAGGTTTTCAATCACGCCTATTTTATCCGAAACCTTAGCCCCGCCTAAAATTACCACAAATGGTTTTTCAGGGTTAGAAACTACGCCGCCTAAATAGCGGATCTCTTTTTCCAGAAGAAAACCGGCAGCGGACTTTAAATACTTAGTTACTCCTTCGGTTGAGGCGTGGGCCCGGTGGGCAGTGCCAAAAGCGTCATTCACAAAAACCTCAGCTAAAGAAGCCAGCTGGATAGCAAACGCAGGATCATCAGCCTCTTCTTCTGGATGATACCTTAAATTCTCTAAAAGTATTACTCTTTCCGGACAAGAAGCAATCTCTGCCTTGACCTTATCCCCAACACAATCATCCAAGAATTTCACCGGCTCTGCCAATAGCTCTTTTAACCTTAAAGCTACAGGCTGAAGGCTATACTTATCCACCCTTTTTCCATCCGGCCGGCCTAAATGGCTGATTAAGATAAGCTTCTTAACCGAGGCCTGTAAAATATATTTTATTGTAGCCAGGGTCTCCCTTATCCTAGTATCATCGGTAATATTAAGCAAATCATCCAGGGGCACATTAAAATCCGCCCGCATTAAAACTGTTTTATCTTTAAAGTCAATATCTTTTACGGTTAATTTATCCATGATCCATGTCTGCGCATACCCGTTTCCACCCTACCCATTCCACCCCGTAGGTGGGCTCCACCCCGTAGGTGGGCTCCACCTACGGGGTGGACATGAAGGTTTAATATAGCCTAATTTAGCTTATTTGTCAAAGAAATTTTCTTAAAAGAAATAAGTAAAACTAGACTGCTCAGCTTCAATATTACTACTATCATACAAGTATTGAATAGCCCTAATATAGGTAAGAATATTACCCCGGTTAATATACCTGCCAGCCAACTTCCGGCTAGATCGGCAAAATATAGCGCCCCTGTCGCCTTACCTATATTACCATCTCCTTTAAGGTACAACTTAGCAGCCAAAGGAAATTCCATACCACAAAGCAGGCCGGATAATAAAAATAAGGATAAATAAATCCAATAATTATAGCGGGAATCCCGGATTATTTCCTGAGCCATAAACCAGGCTAAAAATAAGGAAAACAGGATAATTGCGGCTTCCAAACCCCAAAATGGCTTAAAACTATCCTTGATCTTTTTTAGCCCAGCAGTAATCAGCAGGCTTCCCGCGGCAATACCAGCCATAAACACACTGATAAGCAACCCTAGGGCATGATATACAAACCCATAATTAATCTGAAAACTAAAAATTAAAACTAAACTTATAAGCATACTGGAGAATCCGGTCGTAGCTATACTATAGACAACAGCTGATTTCAAACAACCATCCCCTCTGGCTTTTAATAAATAAAATAGGATTATAGATATTAATATAATTAATAATAACAAATGCTCTATTCTTAAACCATCAAAAAGGCCTAAAACGTATGCCCCCCGGGAAGAAAACTGTTTATTCCAAAAGATCAGCATCTCAAATACGGCAATAGGGGCTAAATCGCGGTTAATCCTAAAAGTCGCGCCAACAGAAGAATCTTTAAACCACTTAACCCAAACAGGATCAAGCCTATAATCCAGATATCGCGGCAAAAGGAGATTAGTGAAGATATTTTGCTGGCTTAACTTATTAGAAATAACCTGGGAATCAACTTTTAAGATATCCGCTGAATCCGAGGCTAAATATATATTATAATCGCCAGGGATTATCCTGACATAGGAATAAGACTTATTAGCCGCGTTTAATATCGAATAATTGAGGTCCCTTAATTCCCGGCTCAAATAAGTTAAAGAACCGGGAAGGCTAAATCCCAGAATGCCCCCGGAATTAAGATGTTTCCGGCAAAGCTTAAAGAATTCATAGCTCAGATGTCGATTTATGGATAAATCCAAAGGTTGGGAAAATCCGATTAAAATAACATCATACTTATTTTTACTATTCTTAAGAAAGAACGAGCTATCCTGATTAATAACCTCAACCCGGCTATCACCCAGTTCTTTCCGGGTTAAATCTGACGGGTATTTATTCAACATATCTATTAGCACTGGATCAAGCTCAACATAATCAATTTTCCTCACCCCATGCTTTAGGATCTCATTGATCACTCCTCCCGCTCCGCCGCCTATAACCAGGATATCTTTAGGGCTCTTATTAAATAATAAAGGCAGATTAGCGAATTCTTCGCTAAAGGCTATATCCGCAAAAGGAGTGGTAATTATAGGGATGCCGTTATAAAAAAAGGTAATTTGTCCCTGCCGCTCCAGGACTACGATATTACCATATACTGAATTACGATAATCCAAAACCTTGCCTATACTCCATTGTTTCTTTAAAGAATTATTCTGCAGATAACTCGGGGATATAAAAAAGAATAAAGACGCGCCAATCAACAATATGAAAACCAGTAAATATCTTAATCTGGTATTGCTCAAGCTCCTAACTAAGACTATACAGACAAAAATATTTATGATTGAAACCAGTAAAACCGCCTGGAATGAATTTAAATATGGTATTAATAAATAGGTCAGGATTATACCTCCGCTAACTGTACCGATAGTCTCCCAGGCATAAACTTTACCTAAAATAACCGATGAATCTCTTTTGGTATAGGCGGAGATGATCTTGGGGCTTAAGCCGAATAATCCACCGTGGATAAAAGCCAGCGGAAAGATTACTAATAATGAAGACCAAAATACTATTGCTAAACTTATTGTCTCACCGAAAGGTAAACCAAAATAGAACTTAAATGTACGGGATAAATAGATGGACGCCGGCAGGAATAAAGAAAATAAAAGGTTTAAGATTATAAATACGGCTTGGGGATTCCGGAATTTATAAACTATCCTGCCGATAAGAAAAACGCCCAGGCCTTCAGCTAAAAGCCAGTTGCCTAAGATTATTCCTAAGATAAGCTCGTTTCCATAAAAACTAACCAACAACTCCCTTAAAATAAATACCTGGGCAATTATGCCGCTTAATCCTACCAACCCAATTGTGAAAAATAAAAAAATAGTCATTTTAATAAAAAAACCCGCCAATGTTTGATGGCGGGCCTTTTATCATATGTTGTTATATCGTTTATAAACCTTTTTTTACGATATATTCGCACAAGTCAACTATCCTGTTAGAATAACCCCATTCATTATCGTACCAGCTTTCTATGAATCGGCTGATATTATAAAGCCACTTTAGATTGTTGCAACCCATTATTTACCGTCCAGTTATGGTTATTTAACCATTTTTGGCCTTATACCGATTTGGTACACGTTCAGATATGTATATTATATGATTATCATCCCCTCTGTCAACAACAGAAATAGAAATTGCTTTATGCTTTCTTCGTAAAAGCTATAATAGTTGGCTCTACATTCAATCTATCTGACAGCCAATGCTCAATAACAGCTAAAGGGATTTCGTTAATGGTGTCGGCACTGGTTATTTTCTTAATTCTTTTCCGATAAACCCTGTGTTTTTGTTTCTGGGGAATTACTTCGCACTGTTATCCGCGCCTATCTTAACATCTGTTTCTCTTTTTATCTTTTCGCAATAATAGACGTCTTCGGAAACGTCAATATTATTATTGTGCCCCTGTTCTTTTAACTTAAAAATGGCATCTGAAAGATAAGATTCTGCGGTGGCATAAGATTCTTTCGCTTGGAATGGCGTTGAAGAACATTCTGCCTTGTCTAGCCAATCTATGGCTTTTCTATAGCTCACATTCGCCTCTGCCAGCTTGGGATTATGAGATAGTTCTCTGCGGTATGGTGTCCCACACGTAGCACAAGAGCTAAGTGCAATAACGACAATTCCTAAAACCAAGATACTAAATCCTCTGATATATTTCTTCATCACATTCACCTCCCTGCCTGCCGGCAGGCAGGCTTTACACCGTTTTGGGGCTGGTCATCAACAACTAAAATTACTGATTTGTCTTTGATCCTCTACCTCTTTTGAGTTTGACTTTTCAACATATTAGGGGTGGCGCCTAGGGGAACGTCCCCGGAATACGCGCATGGAACATTCCAAATATCTTTTGCATATTCCCTTATTGTCCTATCACTTGAGAATCTACCTGATTTAGCTACATTAATAATTGATTTTCTGGTCCACTCTTTCTTATCTGCATAAAGCTGGGAGGCTTTCTCCTGCTTTGCGCAATAATCATCAAAATCCGCGCAGACAAAGTAGCGGTCGCCGCAAAACAGGCTATTTAAAAGCGGGGAAAAAAGATTGGGTTGGTCCAGAGAAAAGAAATTATTCTGGATAAGCCCAATTATCTCCTTAAGCACCATAGAGCGATTAATATAGTCCTGAGAATTATATCCGGATGCCAATATCTTCTCGATCTCTTCAAGCCTTAAGCCAAAAATAATAATGTTGTCTTCGCCCACAGCTTCGGCTATTTCAATATTTGCCCCATCATAGGTTCCGATAGTCAGAGCGCCATTCATCATAAACTTCATACAGCCCGTTCCTGAAGCTTCGGTGCCTGCGGTTGAAATCTGCTCGGATAGGTCACTCGCAGGAATTATACGTTCCGCTAAAGTTACACGATAATTCTCCAAGAATATTACCTTTAATTTATCGCCAATCGCTTTATCGCTGTTCACTACATCCGCGATGCTGTTAATAAATTTAATTACAAGCTTGGCCATGAAATATCCAGGGGCAGCCTTACCAGCAACAATAAAAGTCCTTGGGACAAGGCTTGCGCGCGGATTATTTTTAACCCTTAGGTACTGCGAAGCGATATAAAGCCCAAACAAAAATTGCCTTTTATATTCATGAAATCTTTTAACCTGTACATCAAACATAGAATCCGGGTTTACACGAATACCGGTACTTTCATAAATATATTCGGTGAGGTGTTTTTTGTTTGCTTTCTTTACCCCCTGCCAACTTTTGCAAAAATCACTATCATCTTTTAAGGTAGTAAGCTTTTCCAATTCGTAGAGATCAGTAACCCATTTATTACCGATTGCCGAAGTTATTAACTCAGAAAGGTGAGTATTGGATTTCTGCAGCCACCTTCTTTGGGTAATACCATTAGTCTTGTTATTGAATCTTTCCGGGAAGAACTCATAGAAATCCTTAAAGAGCTGTTCCTTAATAAGCTTTGTGTGTAATTCAGATACGCCGTTTATTGAGTGTGAACCGATTATAGCCAAATTGGCCATACGGACTTTATTAGGATATCCCTCTTCAATAATAGACATCCTTCTTAGACGATCTGCATCTTGAGGATATCTTTTGGCCACATCTTTTAAAAAACGCATGTTGATTTCATAAATGAGCTGCATATGCCTAGGCAGAAGACGCTCGAAACTCGGAACAGGCCAACACTCAAGGGCTTCTGACATTACCGTGTGATTTGTATAACCAAATGTCCTCACAGCTATATCCCAAACAGTATCCCAATCTAGATTTTCTTCGTCAATTAAGATACGCATCAGCTCAACTATTGCCAAAGATGGATGAGTATCGTTAAGTTGAATTGCTACTTTATCAGGGAAAAATTTAAAATCGGAATTGCCTTCTTTAAAACGACGGATAATATCCGCGATTGAGGCAGCGGTAAAGAAGTATTCCTGTTTTAAGCGCAGTTCCTTACCCTGGCTGCTGCTATCTCTGGGATAGAGGACCTTGGAAATATTTTCTGAAGATACCTTACTATAAACTGCATGCTCATAATCACCTTCATTAAAATAGTTTAAATCAAAGTCAGCGCTGCTGCGCGCAGACCAAAGTTGCAATGTATTTACAATGTCAGTTTTATACCCTACAACTGGGATATGATAAGGTACCGCCAGAACATCTTCAGTATCAACCCATTTAACCCGCAACTTTCCCAATTCATCGTTAAACATGGAAGTGCGGCCGCCAAAACTTACCCTCACCGTACACTCAATCCTAGGAAATTCCCAGGGATTACCTTTATTAAGCCAAGCGTCAGGATATTCCGCCTGGTAACCATTTATTATTTTTTGATTAAAAATCCCATATTCATATCGTATGCCATAGCCATGGGCCGGAATACCAAGGGTAGCCATCGAATCAAGAAAACATGCTGCCAATCTTCCTAAACCGCCATTCCCAAGACCCGCATCCTGCTCGCAGTCATACACTTCTTCAAGGTCAAGCCCCAATTCCTTAACAGCAAGTTTTGTCTCATTCCATAGGCCTAAGTTAAGCATATTAGACCCAAGGAGGCGGCCAATTAAAAACTCCAAGGATAAATAATAAACTCTCTTTACGTTTTCTTTGTGGTATCCTTGTTGCGTATTAATCCAGCGCTCAATAAGCCTGTCTCTGATAGCGATGGCCAAAGCCATAAAATTATCATTAGGGGTTACGCTATACTGATCTTTGGCAAGCGAGTATTCGCGGGTAGCAAGAAATGAATGCTTGATACCATCCTTAGACATATCTTTGCCGATATTAAACCAAGAATTGACGTCTATTTTACTCTGCGGCAAGAATTTTATCCTAAGAAGAGATTTTATCCTGACAGAAAGCTCAGTCTTATCAAATGGCTTAGAAATAAAATCATCGCAACCTGCCTCTACCCCTTTAATCCTCTCTTCTTCTCCCGTTAAAGAAGTGATCATAACCACAGGCAAGGCTTGAGTCTCCTTTGTGGATTTTATCTTCTTGCATACTTCATATCCGTCAAGCTTAGGCATCATAACGTCTAATAGAATAAGATCCGGAGGATCTAAGGCCACCTTAGCCAGCGCTTCGCTTCCATTTACCGCCATTATGACATTGTAGCCGCGCGGGACGAGCAGCGCCTCGAGAAGTTCAAGATTCTTCGGTTCGTCGTCAACACAGAGAATCGTCAGCTTTTTATCGGTCATAATGCCTCCTTGAGCATCGACCACAGTTTATGGTCGACTCACCAGACGCCGGTGTTTTTTAACTGGAAATGGCGTAACTCTTTGAAAGATAATGTAATTACGTGTATATGTAAAAATTATTCTAAATAAATATCTTTATCGCCCCTGATGCTCCCTCCTTTAATCTTACTGTGCAATTCTTCTTTAGACAACGCAAAAAGAGGGCTGATCTCTACTCTTACCTGTGGCTCTACTTTAATTCCTGCATCATTGAGCCAATTTTTATACATGTTACTCAATATCTTTCTAACGGTTTCCGGGGAATCATCGCCCTGTTTATTCTTCAGCGGAGCAAATTCTTCTTCGCGGGATATTTCCATACAGCAGGTGTTTTTCGCTAAAGGTATGGCGTCGAAAATAAAGGTTTCAAATTTCCATCCTTTGATTTCTGTGATTTCATCTTGCGCTCCAAATGAATCTAACATTTTAATAGCATGATGATACGGCAAAGCAAATCCGGACTCATTTAAACGCTGGATGAAAACTAGAGAAACCATATGTATTGCAGTATTACCCGCCCAATCGCGGATTTGCCCGTTATTATCTAAGATGCAGCGGTTATCCGAGTCTAACTCGCTGTACTCAATAACTTTTGCCTTGCCATTTTCAGCGGCAAAGATCCCGACCTTTTCCTCACAGCTTCTGCGGCGCACTATTTTAGTAGACATTTCTGAATCTTCCATCTTATGATACCCGATGAAAACCGGATCCATTATCTTTACCAAGAGATTGTCGATCTGACAATAGAACAAATCGGAATATCCATCTTCAATTAGTTGTTTTAACAAACCGGAGTCACGCAACGCCTTGATACAACCACCGTGACCGTTTGGATTAACGAATAGATGAGTTTTGTCCTTTAAAATTAATTTACCATCTACAGTTAAAGTAGGAAGCATCTCCTGCTCAAAGAAATGCACCGTTTGCGGATCGAGGGTAAAAAAATTATGGGTTTTAAAAAAGTCTTTTACTTCCGGCAGCATTTCCGTATCCGTCATTATCAGCAACGGAATAACAACTTTGTAGCGCAAAGATAAAGCCCTGACCGACTCGGCAAAAAGCTGGAATAAAGATTTGTTTTTTACGGGAGAAATCGGAAACATTCCTTTAGGGCCATTAAAACCTAAACGAGAGCCATGTCCTCCGGCTACGATCAAAACAGCTATCTTGTTCTTGGAGATTATTGACTCACCCAATATGCGCGCCTCGTCCCTTTGCACTTGCTCATCAGAATCTTTAGGAATACTAAATATCGGTGATGGATAGATGTCTATGCGATGTTTGACGGGTAATTTTTGAACGGACGCCTTTTTATAAAGTGAGAAGACGAGCTCAAAATCAAGATTCCCGATTTCACCGATAAACTTTTCTTTCTCCAAAAGGCTTAACGACTGGTAATGCCTAAGAATATGGGTTTGGTTATATACTTTAAGCAGATTTAAAAAATATTCTTCTTTCATGGTTTACCTATCCGTATCGTCTAAAACCTTTAATCGCAGCATATTTTTTAAGTTTAATTATTATGAAGACTGTATGTTTTCATTAATAAAGCGTATTTAAAGGCGCCCTTACCCTGTATTTTAATCGGGACCCGCGGAGTCTCCTTGTTAACCCAGATCTCAAACTCATCGGGGATACTTTTAAAATGGTAAGCCTGGTATTTACCGGCAGGGACCGTTATTTCATCTATTGAAACTAATTCTAATCTAAATTCAGCGGGGACTCTTATAGTAAAACTCCAGCCTATTTCAATATCAGGATGCCTGCGTATATAAAAAGGGATCAGGATTGTGTTCTGGATCGGGCTGCCTGCTTTGGTTATCTGCTCCTTTATTAATTTCACGCCTTTAAACTTCCTTGTTACAACTGTAAATTTCTGCTGGTCATATTCTTCTGTTATATATTCCTTACTCAAGAACCCGGAGATGGCGCGTTCTATCCTGTACGGCAATAAGCTTTCCGGGTCGCTATAAATTTTCTCCGTGTCCTCAAAAAAAAATACCTTAGTCTTAAACGTTACTAAATTAACCTTTACCCCGTTTAAATCAACCACCCCAAGGTCGTTATATTCTGATCTTCCAAAAGGGCTTATAAGATACGTTATGCTTTCTCCTGTATAATCATGACTGCCGGTTTCCCCCTTCAATAAATCATTGCCTGCAAAAACCATTAAAACTATCGCCGATACAATAAGTATTTTATTGATTTTCATATTCATTTACCTTGGCAAATCTTGAGACTACATGCTTACATCTGTCATAAGGAGTGACCACCTGCTATGGTAAGCCCAAGCAGTTCCTCCACTATTGAAACAAGCAAAGCGGATTGCTTAGAGACGCTATCAATTACTTTTTTTTGTTCCTCATTAAGAGCTCCGTATGATCCATCCTGAAGTAATGATAGGTTTCCGTTAATCACTCCCAACGGTGTACGCAGTTTATGCGAAATAAGAGTTAAGGTATCCTGTTTTTGAAATTCTTCCGTGCGCGATAAGGTAACATCGCGTAAAACAAAAACAGTGCTTAATAGCTCTCCGGCTGAATTCTTTATCACATTCAAATTTACCTCTAAATATAATGCCTCTGTCGAATCGCTCTTTTGGCGCACTATATCAAATGTTTTATGCGTAATCGCTAAATCCATAAGAGCTTCTTTTTTTATAGAAACAGAATAATTCGTGAATAACTTTTCGACCAAATTAACATTCGCCGGATCGGTAATATTTAAATACTTTAAAATCTCCGCATTGCAATCTTTAATTAGATAATCCGGGGCGCAGATTGCAATGCCATCGCTTACTTTATCAACCACTGCCTTAAATTTCTCCTTTTCCTCTAACTGCCGGCGGTAATAACTTATCTTGAGTATAGACTTAACTCTTGCTAATAGTTCAACCTTATCAACGGGCTTGGAGATAAAATCATCGCATCCTGCCTCAAGGGCTTTTACCTTGTCTTCGGTCTCCTTAAGTACGGTTACCATTACCACCGGGATTTCCTTAGTCTTTTCGTCGGCACGCAAATTCTTGAGCACTTCTATGCCGGACATCTTGGGCATCATTACGTCCAGCAGAATCAGATCGATTTGGTTATGGATAAGTTTTTCCAACGCTTCTTCACCGCTTGCCGCCTTGACAATTTCATAACCCTGCGGAACAAGATATGCTTCGAGAAGTTCAATGTTTTGAGGCTGGTCATCAACAACTAAAATTACTGATTTGTCTTTCATCCTCTACCTCTTTTGAGTTTGACTTTTCAACATATTAGAAACTCACTTAATAAACTGACTGACTTCTTTCGCAAAGGTGCGCGTATTTATCGGCTTGCCAATAAATCCGGAATTAGGTATGTCTTCTATCTCTTTTTTTCCTTCCGCCATAACCGAAGCAGTCACAAAAACAATTGGGATACCGATTGTCTCTTTGTCTTCGCGCAATATTCTAGCAGCTTCGCTACCACGCATATCCGGAAGCCGCACATCCATAATTATGATATCCGGTTTTTCTCTCTTGGTAATGGCAATTCCATCGGTAGCATTTTCAGCTTCAAATACTTCAAAGCCAGCGACCTCCAAAAGGTCTTTTTCCAGCATCAGATTATTTCTATTATCATCGACAATTACAACTTTCTTCTTCATCTCAAACCTCCTTTCTTGAAGCAATGGGCAGAGTAAACTTTACTCCGGTCCCTTTATTTAGCCCTCCCGATTCTACAGAAAAATTCCCGCCGTGCAGCTCAACCAGTTTTTTCGAGAGCGGCAATCCCAGCCCTGTCCCTTCAGTTACCCGGGAATACGGAGTATCGACCCGAAAAAACCCTTCAAAGACTTTCCCTATGTTCTCCGGAGCGATACCGACTCCCGTATCCCAAACCTCTACTTCTATCTTAGAATCAACTTTCTTCGCCCGCATGCCGATTTTACCACCATCAGGGGTAAACTTGACCGCGTTGGAAAGGAGGTTGTAAATTATCTCTTTTATCTTGAGCTCATCCCCCTCAATATCTGGAAGGTCTTCGGCTATTTCAAGCAATATTTGAAGCTTCTTTTTACTGACCATATCCGCTACCAGCAGTGAAATCTCATTTAACAGGCTTTTCATAGGTAAGCTGGATAATGCCAGCTTCATCTTTCCGGATTCAACTTTTGCCATATCAAGTATCTGATTTATCAGTAAGAGGAGGTGTTTTCCGCTAGTTAAAATATTATTAATGTATTTTTTCTGCTTCTCGTTAAGCGGCCCGAAAGTCTCATCCCATAATATCTCAGAGAAACCGTTAATGGAGTTAAGCGGAGTCCTGAGCTCATGCGACATGTTGGCCAGGAACTCGGATTTTGCCCGGGTGGTACGTTTTAACTCGACGGCCAACTCCTGTAACTCTTTATGGGTCTTTTCCAGGCCTTTTTCTATCTCCCTGCGCTCGGTGATATCCTCGATAGCCAGAAGGATAACCCGCTCTTTACCCAGCACTTGTTTAATCTGCCGGGCATTCAGAAGCATTGTGCGCCTGCCAATGGTAGTAAAATCGTGTTCCACCTCATAGTTATCAAAGGTTGCTTTTTGGGGAAGGATGGTTTCCAGCAGTTCCCGCAGCTTGGGGATATTCCACTGTTTATTGCCCAGGTCATAAATAAGCTGCCCCACGGTCTCTTCAGGCTTTACCTTAAAGAATTCGTAGAAAGAACGGCTGACGGAGACCACCCTTAAGTCTTGATCCAGAGAAATCAAGGGTTCACGCACAGTGTTGATGATGCTCTCGGCGAATTCGAGGGCACCCTGAGCTACTCGCTCTGTTTTTTTACTTCCTTTAATTTCTTGGTGAAGCTGCTTGATAGTCTTTCTTCCTGGCACGGTGCGGATTTCTGCCCGATCCTGGATTTTTTTGGAGAATTTAATATTTTTCTTTTTATCTTTCATGGTTTCACCTCTATTCATGAGAAAGGTTATTATTTAGCCCTCTCGCTAGATTGATATATTTAGAAAACTTTTCTTAATTATTGCGGAGACTGTATCCTTTCATTAATAAAGAACAATTAACAATACCTTTAATTTTTATTTTAAGCGGAATTCGCGGGCTGCTTTTATCGATCCAGATTTCAAACGTATCAGGCACGCTTTTAAAATGGTAAGCTTGGAATTTTCCGCCCGGAACTATTATTTCATCTATTGAAATTAATTCTAAATTAAATTTCACAAGTTTAAGTTCATTGAGGACCTTCGCGCTAAATTGCCAGCCTATTTTAAAGTCCGGTTGCTTACGCAGATAAAAAAGAAGCGTGTTCATATTTTGAATCGGGCCGTCTGATTTGATTAGCCGCTCCTTTACTAACTTTTTGCCTTTGAACTTTTTTATTACAACTGTAAATTTCTTCTGATCGTATTCTTCTGTTCTATATTCTTTAATCCAAAGGCCTGAATTAGTGCGCTCTGTTTTATATGGCAACGAGCTTTCCGGATCGTAAAAAATCTTTTCCATAACTTCGACAAATAATATTTTACTCTTAAGCGTTACCAAATTCGCCGTCACTCCATTTAAATCAACCGTTCCACAATCTGTATATTCCGATTTTCCGATAGGTTCTATAAGATATTGGATTCTTTCGCCGGTATAATCATAAATACCAGCTTCTCCCCTTAATAAATTATTATCACAAAGAATAATTAAAATTATTACCGATACAATAATTATTATTTTAATTTTCATATTTTTGGGGTAGTCGTATCTTTAATCTTTAGGGGTTCTGTTTTCTGAAAACCGCCTTCGAGCACTGATGTAACTATGGATTTAATATAATTGCTGCAAATATCCCACTCCGCTTTCATGCGCCATTGAATGAGATACCGCGAACTATTTTTTTTGCCCAGAGAAACAGCTCTTCTTGATCTAATTTTATCGTAAATCTCTAACGTATGTTTGGCGGCAGACATAATCGGGTATTTCTGTACCGTCATTCTTATGATCTGTTTTATGGTTTGTAACTCTTCAGGGGTTCGAGATAAAGTCCAGATAAGGGCATCAACAAAACTTTGCTGATCCATCTCATTGAGCAATCGCCCGTTGTGATAATCAACTACTACTTCCCGCGCTCCCGGAGCATTCAGCGCCACCACCGGAACTCCCGCTGCCATGGCTTCAATAAGAACTATTCCTTGTGTTTCGCTTAATGAAGCAAATGCGAAAACATCCATGGCAAAATAAGCATCAACCAAATCCTGATAACGTAAAACCCCGGTTAAATGTAATCTTTTTTCAAGGCCAGCCTGTTCAAAGGTATCCTTGATCAAATTTTGCGATGGGCCAAGGCCCACGATTAGAGCATGTACCTTTGGATCTTTTTTTAATAATTCAACCAGACAATTTGTCAGGAATACCAAATTCTTTTCCGGAGCCAGCCGACCGGCATGGCCAACCACTAAGGCATCGGGAGGGATCTGATGCTGCTCTCGAAAAGCAATTCCATCGCCTTTTGAAAAACGTTGTGCATCTATCCCTGTCGGAATAACCTCCATGGGAGTCTTAACGCCTCTTTTAAGTAAAATATCCTGTACGCTTTCGCTAGGCACGATTACCTGATCTACCAAATTTGAATATCCGGCAGCAAGCTTGACCATAAATCTTTTCACTCCCTCATTTTGAACCGGCCAATCATGCACGTACTGCTCAAACATGCAGTGATAAGTAAATACAAGCGGTATGGCGTGCTGTCGACTAAGGCGTAGAGCAAAATCTCCCATGAAAAACGGGCCGTGGCTATGCACCATATCCGGCACAAATTCTTTCATGTATCGCTTTAAGAGCCCAGAAATCGGAAAGTTAACGGAAAAAACAGTCCCGCCAAATTTTTGGAAAGCCGGAATCCGAATTACGCCTTGCTCCTCTTGCGGCGCGCCCCCAAAGGCCGGAGTAACAATCAAAACCTCATGCCCCAAACTTCTAAATGCCTCGCTAAAAGAATAAACCGATTGCTCTAATCCTCCTACCATTGGAAAATAGGTATTCGTCATCATGAGAATATTCATTATTTATCTCCGCCTACCGTTGGACCGGCTTTTAGCTCTATAAGCGCTTTTCTCGCTGCCACGCATATTGCTTCGTAAGAATTTTGCGCACCCATGGCCAACCCTTCCTTTTCTAGATCCTCAGTGAGAAGCGGCTTGCCGAATCTGACTCTAATCGGGTGGAGTTTGGGATACTTTGCCATACTGGGCCAGGCCTCATAAGCCCCTTCTATAGCTACAGGCACAAGCAACGCCCCTGTCTCCTTGGCTAAGATACCGAACCCTTTTTTAAATTTTCCGATTTTGCCGGTAGTACTACGCAACCCTTCCGGGAAAAAACACAAACCTTTACCGCGTTTTAATACTAAATAAGCGCTACGTAGCGCCTCCAGAAAATGCGTTGAATAATCAAAGGGAATAAGTCTCATCATCTTTACAAGATTCCTTAATAGGCGAGATTTTATAAACGGCCTAAAAAAATACGGTATGAATAAGAAGTAAAAAAGCTGAAACACTGGCCTACGCGGCAGACTTGCGTTAATGGCCGGCCCATCAAGATCACTCGCGTGATTGGGATATAGAATATAAGCTCCGACTTTTGGCACATTCTCTGCTCCTTCTGCCTTAATTCTGAAAAACAATCTACAAATCAAATAATCTATAGCTGTTACGCTAAATCGTAACAGCCAGGCGGAAAAACCGGTACTGAATTCCAGCGCCCCCAAATGTTCTTCTTTCGGCAGGACTCGTAAATGTTTTTTCCAGTAGCCTGGTTCTAAAGGTAAACTTTTATCCTCCTCAGGGCGGATGCCTTTAGCTCCTTTCAACGCATCTGTTATTCCCAGGATAAGATCCTTTACAATAAAGGCTCTCGAGATTGCCTCGTCTTTTATATCAGCGTTAAAAGCTAACTCAAGGCACGAAGCCAGCTCTACCCTGCCTAATGAATCAATCCCTAAATCCAGCTCTAAAGAATCCTCGAGTATTATCGGTCTTCTAATACCAGACATCTTCTTTAAACATTCCGAAATTTTTATGCCGGTCTCGGATTCTATCAATAGATGGTCCGCAGCCGAAAGCTCTTCTAATACCGGGAGAGCGCCTTCTATTCCTGCTCTCACCCTAGGTTCATATATTTCTTTAACCGCATGTCTATCTAACTTGCCAAACAGATCATGCGGTAGCTCCTCAAGCGTAACAGTAAAACCTTTAAGCCTTTTATGAATAGGAAGCGATGGTGAGGCATTATCAAATCTCTCCTTAATGGCTAAATGCAGATTCACTGAGGCGAATTTCCTGAATTCATCAAGATCCGGCTGAATGACAGCCCAAAGAACTTTCGATTTCCCTGCGCCTCCCATTCCGGAGACTGTAAAAACGCACATCTCCTTGACGGGTCCAGCCTTACTATAGAACTCCTCAATCTCTTCCGGGTAAATTTTCTTCTCCAAATTAACTATGATAAAATCTTTTAACCTAATCCTAAGGTCTTTTATCATTTATCCGCCTCATATTTCAATTCCAGAGAATTTGTTGCAGGTGGAATTCTTACGCTCTTTAAACCAGGCAATTGAATATCAATCGGGGGTTCTTTTGCAAACCAAAGTCCGTGCCATTCGACCAGGATATTTTGCCCCTGGGGTTTTAGGGAAATTTGAATATCTCCAAAACTTGTCGGCGCAGGCCCAAACGCAATCGTTTGATTTTTCGTAAGCCAGACCAGCGGTATTCCCGAACATAAAATTAATCGGTTGCCTTCTTCGCGCACAAAACAATTTCTTATCATCATTACCCATTCTGCTGCGGCCCAGACTTGCTGCCCGTCTCCCATACATCCTCCGCCCGTACGCGGATGTATTGACTCAGGCCATTGTCCCGTGGGTGAAGCCAATTTTGCCACCGCTGTCATCAAACCAAAATACCTGGGATCCCCCGCACGCAAAAGCACTTGAGCCAAATGCAATGTAAGGTAAGTATTTATCCCTGAATGGGTCATGTCATGGAAAAATCCTCCGTGAACCAAACAATTTTTCATTAAAAAATCAGCTGTGTCTAAAATCCTTGGATCGTTCTCTTTAAAAACACGGAGCGGATAACTGGCAGCCAAAGAGCCGATCGCTCCTGAATCCAAACGCCGATAAGGAGAAGCTGGCATCGCAGGCCTTTTTAAACGAACATCTACTTGCTTTAAACTTTGATTAATACTCTCCAGTAGCGCGTTTGACTCCTTTTCAAACAAATTAGCCTCATCATTATCCTTGTAAGCAGCACACATTAAGGCCGCTGCTTTTAATCCCTCAACACCCCAAAAATCATCCCAATAATAAAAATCATTCGGCCCCAAATGCTCGGCGCTAAATCCCGAAGGTAATAAGCCTGCATGGGGAGATTGTAAATTACTAGGCAAACGCTTTTTATAAATCCACTTACCCGCCTTAGTAATTGATTCTTTCCACTCTCTTGGCGGAATATTTCCTGACATCTGGCAATACTGACGCATAATCCATAAGGCCTCGCCGTTAGAATCCCATTCCCCTTCCTGAGAGAGGAAATAACCTTGGGCTGTCTGACGGGCGCGGAAACAATCCAAGGAGCGTCGAACACGCTCCTTGAACCCGACACATAACAAGGCATTTAATATGAAAGCGGCATCGCGAAACCAAAACTGCCGGTAAATATAAGGCCCAGGATAAACTTCCTTGGGAGAATGCAAAACCATGGTGTAGATAGCGGCTTCGTAAAGAAACTTAAAAAATTCATCAGGAATCTGCAAAGAACATACGCCTTGAAGACTTTTCTTCCATGCTAGTTTCGCAGTTTCTTGATAGCTCAAAAGGGATTTTTTTTCATATTTGTTTTTCGTTAAAGGTACGGACATAGTAATTTCTTCTGATTTATTCGCCTCCAATATATAAACGGCTGCTGCGCTGGCCATACCCACTTTACATGAAATTTCTTTTTCATACATTCGCCCGCCGCAAGAACCAACAGCGGGCTCAGTATTCCGCCCAAGGGACTCCTGACTTAATCCCTGATGGGCTCCATTTTCCTTGCAAGACAATCGGCTATAAACATCGCCTCGATGATAATCCGAAAATACCCACTGATCCGGAGGCTTATCAAAATAGACAAAATTTTCTCGATTTACTTGCCAGCCTAACGAATCTTCAAAGAGTGTAATACTATTTATAAAGCTCACCCCTTCGGGGTTATAAGGCCTGAGAGAAACAATTAACCGCGCCTTGACGCCAGCAGTTCCTGTGATTTTAACCTGGCAAAGAGGCGCTTGAATCGAACCTATAACTTGCGCTTCCAACCGGAGTTTTAATTGATCCAGACTTGATTCTGTAATCACACAAAGATTGTTATTCATAATCATCTTTTGTGATACACTTGGGCTACGCGACGGGATTAATGGCTCTCCCTCTTCTGGGATAATCCAAACATCAATAGACCAGCTATCGTAATAGGGAGTAACCAGGCCATGAGGGTCTACAAGAGAAAATTCGGCACTGTCGGGAACACCCAAAGCTGTCCAATTTCTATGGGTGAGATTAATTTGGGTCATAGAAAAAGAACGGGGGATAAACGCAACGTTACGAGGGTTATATTGACATTCGACCCAATACGGCCAGATCCAATCCAGGTTATGCTGGATGGCTAAACTATTTATCAAACCACGAGCGTGCAAGACAGCACCTAAACGCAACAGCTCCATCGGGACTGCCACCTCTGAGGGTTGGGCAAAATTCTGTAATTGAGAAAGAAGCTTAGTAGGATCTAAAAAACCGTGCTTACGCGCAGCATCTCTTACTAAAAATCTCCACGGGAACCATTTCCACCACACAAAATAACCTCCCTCTTTCTTTAAGGTTCTAAAAACCCACCATTTAAAGCAACTATAGGTAAACAAGCCCGTTAATATCGTGGCAATGATTAAAGCTAATAAAACAGCACCGTGCCAAATTCTAAGAATAGTTTGATTTGTTAAAACATTAATGCCTAAGGCTAAAGAATTAATCAGTGCATAGCGGCCGACTTCAGCAAACGATAACGGCTTGTTATATTTAAACGTCCAAAATTTAATAAGAAAAAACCCGGCAATACCCGCGCACGTAAACGAGATGCCTTTGGATAAGCTAAAGGGAAGAAAATGAAATAAAATATAATAAATACTAAAGTCTGTTGCATTGATAATAGCCCCCGCAATTAAAAACCGGATTATCTCTTTTTTAGTATTCATACTTATGTAAAATTTATCTTCCTAAGACGATGGGGCCTGCAACAACCCATGCTTGTCAGAGTTTAGCCTTATCCATTGCTTAATAATAAAATAACCCATGAAGCGAAAGATAGCATTTCTTAAGCGAAGCTTAAAGAGCAGTGAAATTGACCTGCGAAGAGAATAGAATTTAGTATATGCCTTAAGCACGCAAAGTTGTAATTCTTGGGCAGATAATAATTTTGGCTTAAAAACAATATGTTGGCCGTCATAAAAGCTCCAATCTTTGCTGAAAATCCTTTTTTGAGCTTCCAGTTCCTGATAAACTTTAGTCCCGGGAAAAGGAGTGAGGACTGCCATTTGAATGGTATCTATTTTATGCTTTATAGCAAACCTCAAGGTTTCCCAAACCGTATTTTTGTTATCATCTTCTCCTCCCAAAACAAACATGCCGTGGATTTTTATTCTTTTTTGATGAAAAGAGCGAATAGCATTAACAATTTCTTCGATGGTTTGGTTCTTTTGATAAGCCTTAAGAGTCCTGGGATTAATAGATTCAAAGCCTATACAGACAAGTTTACATCCTGCCCGAGCCATAAGATTTAACAGCCCATTATCTTTGGCAACGTCACAACGCACCTGGCAGCTCCAATTACTTATTTTATGTTTTAACAAAAGTTCCAATAAGCGCTTTGTACGTTTAGTATGCGCGGTAAAATTATCATCGCAGAAAAAGAAGGATTTTGTATTCCTGGATTTCATTTCATTGACAATATTTTCAGCGCTGCGGAAACGGTATTTGCGGCCGAACATCTTTGTGACTGAACAAAAACTGCAATCAAAAGGACAGCCCCTGGAGGTAGAAATAGGGTGCAATGGAGAAGGCAGCTTAAATCCTTTAATCAATGAAAAATCCGGGATTGGCAGGATATCCAGGTCCGCAACCGGCTTACCAAAAACAATCGGCTCTGTCCTTCTACCCTCAACCACATCAATGATAACCTCCTCAGCCTCTCCTACCACAACTTGTCTGGCAAACTCCAGCGCCTCATCAGGCATAAGACTTGCATGGACTCCGCCTATGATCACTTTTTCTTTAAGGAATCTTTTGGCTATTTCATAACCGCGCTTGGCTGTTGGAGTCAATATAGAAATACCGATAAGATCCGCCTTTAAACTCGCATAATCAGGCGCAAGGATATTTTCGTTATATACCTCGACCTCATGACCCCTATTTTTTAAAATAGTCCCCAGATAAACAGGGCCCAATAAGGGCATGGGTATTTTACTATAGACATTTGCCTCGCACGCGCGAGGCTCAATAAGCACGATTTTCATTTTTATAGTTTATTAGAGTGACCGTCTCTATATCAACTAACGCCCCCGCAAATCATTGGTGGGGGGCGCTAGCAAGAATATAATCCTCTTAAGACTTCATGATGTTTCGGCCTGCTCGACGATTTTTAACCATTCCCTTACCGCCAGGACTCTTCTTAGCACGCCTCTTGGCTGCAGTCATTCTGCCTCCCCTGCTTTTCTTTGCCATTTTTCAATCACCTCCTTCCGCAAAAAGCGTAACACCGGACGATCCGATACGGCCGGGTGTATTTTATTTACCCTCTGCCACAAGTCCGGGCGGAGCCTTGTGCCACTTATACCCAACTGCTGCGTCGTCATATCCGCGCTTAAAAAGCCTCTTCATTTCCTGCTTATCAAACATCTCTTTTTGATTAGGCTTAAAATCATCTGGAATATACGCTAAATTATAATCCCATCCTCTTTCCTTCGCGAATGCGTAAATCCTGTAAGTGTCCCCGGCCATTTTTGACGCTCCATTGGTTTCAATCAAACGCGAAGTTATCGCCGGCAGATTTACTTCTATCTGTTTGGAGTGCGGCGACATATAACAACAATTTAGGATATAAACCCGAGTCCTGAATCCTTCCTGATTGATCTCGGATGATTGAACCGTAGATCCCCCCCCTTCCATTAGCTGATGAATATAAAAAAGCCCGCCAATAACCCCGCCGTCAGCATGCATCTCGTCATAACGCCTACCGCCGGCTTCAACTTGAAAATAGACCGGAGGAAGCATAGCTGAAAACGAGCAGGAGGCCAAAATTATTTTGCGGAACATTTTCATTGAATCGAGGCTTCCTCGGGATGCCAGCGCTCCCATGTCCCATATAACAAACCCCTGGGCGTCAAGATCCGAGGTTCCTACATATAGCCTGCGCCCTTTCCTATGCTCTTCGGCGATCCGCGCCATTAAATCCTCATCCACAATATCATCGATTTTTTTAGCGAACAGGGCTGAGCTATACACAGAATCTCCGAACAGAATGCCAAAAATACTCTTTGGTCTCACAACATCTTTGGTCGATATTGAGGTAAACAGGTCCGCAAGCCGGTCTTCATAGTCTTTTCCTGAAAACGCGGCAAGAGCGATGATCGATCCACTGGAATAGCCTGTAACTATCTTAAATACCGGCCGAGAGCCTTCCTTTGACCACCCGTGCAATAGCCCTATACCGTAAGCGCTGTTGGATACACCGCCTCCGATTATAAGCACAGGGTACGTCTTGATACCGTCAACTAAATAGTCTGATTTGCCTTCTTCTTTAAAGGAATCTACCAGGCTCTGCCGCATCAAATAGAAAGAATCGGGCTTACCTTCATAGTAGCGTATATCCGGCATACCGACAACGACGGCCTTGCCAACAAGATTTTCCGGTACAGCATGTCGCACATGGGCACACCCTGATGCTGCGAAAACACAGGTTATTATTATAAATAAATGATATAATTTCTTTTGTCTCATATTGTGTATCCTTAGTGTTGGGGAACGCCTATTAAAGAAACTCTCCTAACCTCTCGAGCTATGTCTTCTTGCCAATTAAAAAATAAAGCGCCATACCGACAACAGGCAGGATAAGTATCAGCATAATCCACAATGCCTTTTTACCAGTGTCCATTGAACTTTTTAGAGCATCAACAATGGCGATAATGTCTAGAACTAAAACCAGTAACCCTAATATTCCTCCCATAGACCTTCCTTCGAAGAATTATACGGACCGTGTCCTTCCAAAAATAAAGATGATAACCGCCAAAACTAAGAAAATAAAGAACAAAATTTTAGCGATATCCATAGCCGAACCTGCAATCCGCGTAAATCCAAACAACGCCGCAACAATTGCGATAACCAAGAATGTAGCTGCCCATCGTAACATAGTACCCTCCCCGCCTGCCGATGAAGCAGGTCTTATTCTTATTTTATTTTACAATTTATTTACCGATATTTTCAATATGCTTTCCCGTATTCTCTATATCTTTTCCTGCGCCTCTCATTGCGTTACAGCCTAAGAGTGAAGTCATTAAAATCAGGGCTAGCAAGCTCAATAAAGTAAGTTTTTTCATATTGTTCTCCCTTGTGTACAAACACAACATGCACCTATACGTTCCTTACGACCAAGCGTGTCAGGCCCACTAAAATCACTGCGCCAGCAAGGGCCACTAAGAATGCGCCTACCGAACTACTGGTATATATTCCCATCCCTCTGGCAATCCATCCGCCAAGCATAGCTCCCACAATCCCGACCACGATATCTGCGATAAGCCCAAACCCCCGGCCTCTGACGATCAGCCCCGCCAACCACCCGATCACCGCACCGATAAGGAGAAACCACGCCCAATATCCTGTAGTATTATATTCCATGTTCGTTTCCTCCCTGCCTGCCGACAGGCAGGCTTTTTGTTGTTACCTGTTACCGTTTTTTATTTATATCTCTCCTTTCTTTTTAAACGCACTATTAATAAGATCAACCAGCGCCTGGTCATTAAACGGTTTTTGTAAAAAACCTACGGCCCCTGCATTTATAGCCTTCTTATTAAGCCTATAATTTTTATCCGCCGACATCATAATAATCGGGCGGCTAGAACCTGATTTAATAAGTTGCTGCTGCGTTTCCCATCCGTCTAATCCCGGCATATGGATATCCAGGAGTAAACAACCGGGAACGCTATTGGGCACAGCGCAAAAAAATTCTCCTGCGGAAGTAAAGGTATCCACAGTAAACCCGTACGTAGCCAGCAGGATGCTGAGCGCGCGGCATACTGAGATATCGTCATCCACAATAAAAATTTGTTTATTCCCCGGTGACATTTTCTTTTCCATCCTTACGTTACACCTTATCTTACTTGTAATGCTATTATTTGTACTATTTAAGATTATTTTCTTGTTCAGTAATTTTAGCAGCCTTAACTCCGCCTCCGGGATTGACAGTCTCTAGAAATTCATATGATGGTTGAGCATAGACCCTATTTTTATCCCGCTGGACTAACTTACCGTCAAGAAAAAATACTTCTGAATATATAATGCCCAGCGCGTTCATTTTCTCTATTTTTGACCTATTATTATTCGGATATTCCCAAACCTCATATTTTTTATTGTCTACTACCAGCGTACTTATTTTTTGCGGCTCCCCGATCTTGCGGATCACCTCTTCTTTGGACATTCCATACGTTAAGTCCATGTGTTCGGCTTGGTCAAAATTTTGAAAGATAAAACCGCATCCCGATAACACCATCAATAAGAAAAAAACTATTAAGTTTCTCATATCTAACCCCCCTAAAATAAGACATCGAATTAGAAATAGCTTATGATGGCATTATAGAAATATATCAGAATAAAATCAATTGTACCTGGGTATAATCGAAAGGTTTTACGGTGCTAGTAGAGAAGATTGTATCGTTGAAGTGATTGATAAGAAATTAACGCTCAGGAGGAAGTAATGCCGCACTTTTCGGCGAAACGGATGAGCTCAGTCACGGTTTTAGCCTGCATCTTCTGCATGACCCGGCTGCGGTGAACTTTGATCGTCTGGAGGGCTGTTCCCCGCTTTCGGGCAATCTGCTTGCTCAGCATCCCCTTGGCTACGAGTCGAAAAACCTCTAGTTCTCGCGGAGACAAGGTTTTAATGCGGCGCTTAATCTTTGATATTACGGCTTGTTCTTTATCTTGAGCTTTGCTTTTTAAGATGGCTTGCGTAATGGCACTAAGTAGCTTCTTCTTAGTAAAGGGTTTGGGAAGAAAATCAATAGCCCCTGCCTTCATGCCTTTGACGCTCATCGGAATATCACCATGTCCCGTAATAAAGACAATAGGGATGGTGAGTTTCCGTGCTGCCATGGCATCCTGAAGCGCAAATCCATTGATATCCGGTAGCTGGATATCCAAAACCAAGCACGACGGAAATTTAAGGTGCTTAAATGCCAGGAAGTCTGCTGCACGCATAAACGTCTCGACCTCAAACCCGTGTGATTTTAACAATAAGGATAGGGCCCTGCACACGGAAACATCGTCATCAACGATATAGATAATAGGCCTGCGGTTGTTCACTAAACATCCTTCTTATTAACAGGAAGGGTAAAATAAAAAGTTGCCCCGCGATCAGGATTATTTTTTACATCCAATCGCCCGCCATGCCCCTCAATAATAGAACGGCTGATAGACAACCCCATACCCAAACCATCTGGCTTGCTGGTAAAAAATCGGGTGAATAGCTTAGGCATATTGTGTATAGGTATTCCACATCCGGAATCCTTCACCTCCACGATAATCGTGTCGGTATCTAAAAGCTTTGTGCGAATCAATATGTTACGGGCACCTTTACTACTCTCCAAGGCATCGAAACTATTGCTAATAAGATTCAGGAAAACCTGCTGCAGCTGTATTCGGTCGCCACAGACAAGCGGGATATTAGTATCCAACTCAGTTTTAATGATACTGTTCCTCACGGTGGCATCAGTGGCAATAAGCACGATAGTTTCGTTAATAAGAGCATTAATATCTATGGGCTTCCTTTCAGGCTTATTCTTCTTTAACAGTGAGCGTAATCGCTGGATGACATCAGTCGCCCGCTGGCCATCATTAATGATGTACTGAAGAATCTCCTGGAGTTTAGGCTCCCTGCCTACGAGCATGCGTTTGGCAGCCTGAGCGTAGGAAAGAATGGCCGTAAGAGGCTGGCTAATCTCATGAGCCAAAGACGAAACAAATTCCGCAAGTTTTCCCACCCTCGTGACGTGCAAAAGCTCCTGGCGCTGTTCATCAATCTCTTTCATACGAATCTGGATCTGCGCTTCTGAGCATATCTGTTTCTCGGCCCCAATCCTCAATTGCCCATTTCTTACCTTCAGCTCATCGGTTTGCTGCCGGATTTTATCTTTCAAATCGCTACGGTTTTTACGTAAACTAGCGACTACCTCCTCAAGACGCACGCTCTCCCTGTTTCGGATTTTATTTCTCAATACGGGCTTTTTCGTTTTCTTTTTAATTTTCATTTATTGTTGTTTGCCGATCTTTTTGCCCAATAAGAAGAATACCCTATGGCTACATAACCCTTAGGATATATTTTACTACTAAAAAAAAACTCTTCAATAAATTTTATACATAAGCTCGGGTGCTGCCGGTGCATTGCCTTCTGCAATCAAAAGGCTATTGATCGTATTTGATCAATAGCCTATAAACTCTCCCAATTTTTCTACACCTTAGGTGCGGGGTTATTCCTTACTCAACTTCACGCAGTCTTTTTGCGGCTTCTTCGAGCGCTTTGCGCGCCTGGTCTCTTACATTAATCCAATTACCCTGATTAGCGGCACTTACCATCACTAATTGCTCGGAAAGACCTTGCTTTATATGCTCGAGCGTATTTATATCAGCCTTAACTTTTTCTGTCTGCCCTTGGCGTTGTCGTTGCGTTATATTAGCATCTACAAGCTCGATTTTTCTTTGCAATACTTTTGTAAACTTATCCTTTTGCTTATAGGGATAGTTTTTTAGAATCTCAAACACAAGCTGATTGGGGTCCTCTTTGTTGCCTGACGTATTTTCTTTTATACTGCATTTGCTAGAATTGGCAAGGTTATAATAATCCCGCGGTTCACAAAGTTCGATTGCATACACTTGGCATAAAAATTGTGACCCTAAAAATAACGCTGCACCTGCCACATAGAGTATCTTCATCCTTATCTCCTTTACTTTATTGCCATATTAAAAATATCTTTTTCATTCGGTTTTTTCTGAAACTTAATCCTCCGCCGCATATCCGGGTGGTGTTTTATGCCACTCATATCCATTGAACGCATCATCATATCCGCGCTTAAAGAGCCTCTGCATTTCTTTTGTATCAAAAAACTCTTTTGGATTAGACTTAAAATCGGCCGGAATATACGCTAAATTGAAATCCAGGCCCTTTCTCTTCACAAAAGCATAGATCCTGTAGATATCCCCGCCAAACGCCGCTGCCTGCAATGTCTCAAGAGAACGCAGGCCTATACCTAGCAGACTGTCTTTTACCCGTTGCCTAATCGGCGACATGTAACTAGTACTTAAAACATAAATCTGCGTCCGGTATTTTGAGGGATCGATACCAGAAACATTAGCCGCTCCTTCCATATTTTTTGTTAATCGGTCGATATAAAATATCTGCCTCATCGACCCGCCATCGACATGCATCTCATCATAAAGCTCTCCGGTTGCAGAAGAAACTTTGAAATACACCGGAGGAAACATCATGGGCATGGCGCTTGAGGCCAGAAGTATTTTCTGGAACATTCTCACCGAATCGGCCCCGCCCTTACACGCAAGCGCCCCCATATCCCAAACAACAAACTCCTGCGCGTCAAGATTTACGGTCCCTATAAAGAGCCTGCGGCCGCGCCTATGTTCTTTGGCAACCTTTTCTATTAATTTCACATCCACAATGGCCGAAACCTTTTTAACCAGCGGAGCGGGGCTCATAAAGGAGTTTCCGAATAAAATGCTGAATAAATTATTTTGTTTCATTATATCTTTGGTTGAAATCGTGGTAAAAAATTTCTCAAGCTGGCCGTCATAGTCTTTTCCTAAAAAAGCATAGCACGCTATGATCGCTCCGCTGCTGACGCCTGTAATTATCTTAAAAAGCGGCCGCGAGCCTTTCCTAGACCACCCCACTAAGAACCCTGCGCCATAGGCGCCCTTAGGCCCGCCGGCTGAGACGGCTAGCACAGGATAGGTCTTTCTACCAAGCAGATCGGTGGGATAATCAAAATTAGCTTCTTCTTTAAATGAATCCGCTAAGCTCTTCTGCATAGCGATCGGATCGGGATCATCAATATCAACACGGATATCCGGCATGCCGCTCATAGTAACTTTTCCGGCAGAATCTGGCGGCACGGCGTTGCGTGGCCGCATGCTCACACACCCCTGGATTGCTAGCACGCTCATCAATAAAATAAATATAAAAAAACTGACATTAATTTTGTTCTTGTGGCTCTCGCGCATTAACCCCCACTCTCCTTTTATCGCTTCCGCTCTCGGCATCTATAGTTCCGACTCTATTATAGAGAGCGACAGAATTAAATCAATTATACCTGGGTATAATTGACACAATATTGGAATTAAATTAGCATATAAAATAATACAAAGGACGATGATAATTTCTTGTAAATAATGATGGCAGTGATATAATTTATTTAATAAATTCCATTACTGAAATAAAAGGATCTAAAAATGCCGAAGCGCCGCGTAGTGATTACCGGTTTGGGCATAGTAGCGCCCAATACTGTGGGAAAAGATAATTTTTGGTCTGCATTAACCGAAGGTAAATCCGGAATCAGAAGGATTACCCGCTTTGACCCTACCCCTTTTCCTTCCCAAATTGCCGGAGAAGTGGATTTGGATATCTTTCAATTTATTGAGCCAAAAAAGGCCCGGAGAATGGACCGCACCACGCATCTGGCCATTGCGGCAGCCAAGCTTGCTTCTGCAGATTCCCATTTAGACCTTGCCGCTTCTAACCCGGAAAAAATCGGCGTGATTCTGGCAACCACTATGGCCGGCAAAGGTTTTACCTTGGAACAATATGAAAATAATTACCGCGCAAAAGGCCCGATGAAAATTAGCGCCTTTACTGCCATTGCTTCTTTTCCAGATGCTGCGGCAAGCTGTATTTCCCTTGAATTCGGATTACAGGGGCCAAGTTTATCTTTGGCAACCGCATGTTCATCTTCTTCGGATGCGATTAGTTTTTCCCGCAGCCTGATCCAAAATGATACTGCGGATATTATGTTCGTCGGCGGAAGCGACGCACCGCTTTTTGCGCCGGTTTTTGGCTCTTTTTGTGTGTTAAGAGCTTTATCCGAAAGAAATGACGCGCCGGAAACCGCATCACGCCCCTTTGACCTATTAAGGGACGGTTTTGTTTTAAGCGAAGGTGCCGGGGTGTTGGTCTTAGAAGAATTGGAACACGCGAAAAAGAGAAATGCTCCGATCTACGCAGAAATCTTAGGCGTAAGCTCTACCTGCGATGCATACCATATCACCAGCCCTGACCCAAAAGGGCAACAGGCAGAACGGGCTTTAAGGTTAGCGATTCAAGAGGCTCAAATTCAACCGCAAGACGTTGATTATATTAATGCCCACGGCACTTCAACACTCTATAATGACAGAATAGAGACAATGATAATCAAAAGAATATTTGGCAATAGAGCCAAAGAAATTCCGATTTCTTCCACAAAATCAATGATTGGGCATACCATTGCTGCCGCAGGAGCAATAGAAACTTGCGCTGCTATCTTAGCGCTGGAAAAAGGTATTATCCATCCGACAATCAACCAAGAGGTTCCTGACCCTGAATGTGACTTAAACTATGTTCCCAATAAAGCCATTAGAGCTAACCCCAAGATAATCCTAAAAAACTCTTTTGGTTTTGGCGGCAAAAATGCGGCATTAGTAATCGGTAAAATATAAAAATAAGATTTTACCGGTAAATCTAAGAGTAAGTCGCCAAACAACATGAAATCCACCGATTCTTCCGCCAATTTGGAACGCCCTTGATCTTGACTGGCATAATCGTCTGCGCCTTGATCCGCGCGATCTAGAAATCCTCGAAAACTTCCCGAAAGATTCCGGCTTGATATTGACAGCTAACCATTCTGACGAAACGGACCCCAGAGTCTGTGTCGAGCTTTCTCGCCGTTCACATCGTCGATTCATCTACATGGTTAATGCCGATTTCTTACCTAGATTTAGCATTGACAATCTGCTCATTAAAACTTATGATATGATATATGAAAAAAATATTTTTATCGATACTCATCTGGACAGTGGGATCCCTGCTTACCATTGCCTTGTACTTCGCAATGCTATTATGCTCTGCCCTTTTTTATCCGTTTGACAAAAAACGCGCCCTTGCGCATAGGCAGTGCTTCTGGTGGTCAGATGCAGTGATCGCGCTCAACCCTTATTGGAATATTAAAATAAGCGGCTTAAACAATATCGATAAAAACCGCACCTATATAATAATAGCCAACCACCAGAGCCTAGGCGATATCGTACTTGCCTATCAGTTAAAAATGCAGTTCAAATGGGTGGCTAAAGAAAGTTTATTCAAGATACCTTTTCTTGGATGGTCAATGGCGCTGGCCAAACACATCAAGCTCCAAAGAGACAATCTGGGCAGCATAAAGAAAGTTTACCGGGAAGCACATCATTGGTTACGTAGCGGGGTATCAATACTTTTCTTTCCGGAGGGGACACGAAGTAAAACAACCGAGATGGGCGATTTCCGTAACGGCGCGTTTAAGCTGGCGATAAAAGAGCGGGTACCGATACTACCAATGTTGTTTGAAGGGACCGGCACAGCCATACCCAGAGGTAGCTGGATATTTACCACCAAAACTTCCGCGAAGGTAAAGATCTTCCCTCCCATAGAAACAACTGATTATCAGCCAAAAGACTATGTTAAACTCAAGGATTTAGCGCGCTCTGTTTTAGAAAAATGATCATGATACCAGACCTGCTACCTGCTTTTTAAGCTTTATAACCTCTTGCCTTATACCTAAGGCTATTGCTTCATATTCATCTTTGGCCCCCAATTTTAGCCCCTCTACTTTAAGTTCGTCAAAATTAAAAGGCCTTCCAAAAGTTATTTTGATCGGATAAGGCCTCGGGAGCGACTTTGTCCTAGGCCAAGATTCGTATGAACCTGTTATTAATACCGGAATTAGCGGGATATTCAGCTCTTTTGCCAATATCCCGACCCCTTTTTTGAATTCTTTAACATTCCCGTCGATAGTTCTTTGACCCTCAGGAAAGATACAGACCATCTTGTCATTCTTTAGAACATAAGAAGCTGCCTGCATAGCTTCCACGAAATGCATACCCGGATCAATGGGAATAACCCTGATATATTTTATGATATCCTTAATAAAGAACTGTTCGAAATAGGCTCTAAAACCGACAAAGAAAAGGCCCTTTCGTAAACTCGCAGGCATAGCAGCCTCAACAATAAACGCATCCAGGTAACTGCCGTGGTTAACGCACAAGATGCACTTTCCCGTTCTCGGAATATTCTCTGTTCCTAAAACCTTAAGTCCCCAGATCACCCTAGACACAAGGCGTAAAATTTCAGCGAATAGCCACATCCCTAAAATTGTCATCCGGCTTGGAGCTAAATTTAACTTTTTTATTATATCTTTAGCTGGCTTTTCGTTTAAGATCTCATTCCATAAAGTTTGGCTCTTGAGCTCTGGAATGGGCGCGCTTTGCAGTCCTTCGCCTGGAACCAGTCTTTCTATATCGAGAATAAGCTCTTTAACAGTAAAAATCTTAGCCATTAACTCATTCGGGATGCGGATATTAAGCGCCTGCTCTAACGCGATTATTAGTTCTACGCGGCCCAACGAATCAATACCGAGATCCAATTCGATATGATCGCTGGGGGAAATCTCTCTTTCTAACTTTGCGCTTTTTTTCAGGGCCTCGATTATCTTCCTGCCAACACCGAAAGTGAGCAGCCTGAGATCCTCATCTGTAGCGGGGATTTCCTCCATCACGCCTTTTAACTTTATACCATTAAGCTCATTTAGATATTTGTTCTTAATTTCATACCTTTTTATCTTGCCCAGCCGCGTGCGCGGCAAGTCTTCCTTTACAATAATATAGCCCTTGATGCGTTTGTAGGGAGCAAGCCCCTCAGATGAATTTTCCAACTCCCATCTGATCACACTATTAAGATCGACCTGCCCAACCTTGCGGCAATAGTCAGCGTCGGGCACTACCACGGCGGTCAACCTCTCCTCCTGCGCCCCGCCGACACCAAGAACGCATATTTCTTTAATGTAAGGGCTCTTAGTATAATGGGATTCTACCTCTTCGGGATAGATATTTTTTCCGGAGCTTAAAACAATTATCTCTTTTTTCCTTCCTGTAATATAAAGATAACCGTCCTTATCTATAAGGCCCAGGTCGCCGGAGTAAAACCATCCGTCCTTTAAAACACTCAAGGTCTCGTCCGCTCTGTTATAGTAGCCTTTCGTGACATTAGGGCCTTTGATCACCACCTCACCCATGCCGCTAACGTCAGGATTATCGATTTTCAATTCTACATCCGGGATCACTCTGCCGACAGAACCGATCTTCTGCTTCTTTAATGGATTAAATGTTACCACCGGAGATGTTTCGGTAAGTCCGTATCCTTCAAGTATAGTAAAACCGATCTTCATAAGAAATCTCGCCGCTTCTTCATTTAACTTAGCGCCGCCACAGGCAAAAAATCTTAAAGTTTGCCCGAATGGCCGGTGTATTTTCGGCAGGGCCAGCTTGCTTAAATTTATTCCGCTAAACCTTCTTATCTGCCACAATATCTCTATCAGCCCAAAAAGAGGCGCCTTAAGTAAAAACGGCATCTTTTTCATCTTCTCTAATATATTCGTAAAAAAGAGAGAAAAAAGTTGCGGTACCCCTACCAGTATCGTTACCCCGGACTCTCTCATCAAATTCAGCAATTCATCGCTCCTAAGGCTTGAGGTATAAATGACCCGTGCGCGGCAAAAAAGAGGCGTGATCAACGTAATCATAAAAGGGTAGGAATGATGCAGCGGTAATATCGATATGAAAGTATCCTTATCCGAGAAGAGTTTCAGCTTGTCGATACTTTGAAAATTAGAGCAAAAATTTTTATGCGTGAGCATTACTCCTTTTGGCGAGCCTGTGGTGCCTGATGTATAGATAAGCGAAGCGATATCTTCAGGAATAACTTCGGGCCATACGAGCCCTTCGCGCAAGGTAGATTTGACCTGCGCCAGACCCAAAAGGCGCTCTTTTTCAATATCCAGGTCTAATATAACGATTTTGTTCAGCCCGGCTTTTATCTTATTAATATTCTTTGTCTGAAAAACGGCGTTGGAGACAAATATGATTTTTGCGGCGCAGTCATTGATGAGATTCTCTATTTCTTGTTCGGTCAACTGTGGATCTAGGGGGACACAGGCCAGTCCCGCAGCCATTATGCCTAAATAGATTATTGCCCATTCCGGCCGATTCTCTAAACATAAGCCAGCGAAGTCCCCCTTTTTAAAACCCTCATTTATTAGAAATGCGCCTATCCTTAGAGAGAGATCTTGAGTTTCCCCATATGTCCATCCCTCCCAGGTAGAGCCTTTTTTTATTTGAAGGCATATCCTATCTGAAAATTGAGAAGAAATTTGAGCAAATATCTTATGGATAACTAAATCTTCCTTCTTCATAGCGTATCAAGGAACCAATTTTTTACTTCCGCGACGAATTGCCTGGGATAATCCCGCATTAAGAACTCTGCGTGCGGACCGTTTTTAATAGAAATTATTTTCTTCATCCCGCCTGCCTTTTGGAATAGGGCCTGGGAATGCCACGGCCTAATTACCCAATCCCGGCTGCCGTGTATAAACATAATCGGAATGGTAATTTTAGCGACGTTATCAATTGGCCTTTCCTTAGGCAACCAAAATGGCCCCGGCCGCACTCCTTTGCCGATCCATCCCCTAGGATTAAATAACATGTATACCACGTCTCCTTTCCAGTCAAAGGCCCATACCCGGTAATCAATTCTCGACATCTCCGAAGGAGCGCTGACGCAGATAAAGCTATCCACACGTTTATCATTGGCGAGGACATTAATGCTAATACTTGCTCCTACAGAAAAGGCGATCAATCCAATCTTTGGGTAAAGCGGCGCAATAAAATCTAATACCGCACGCAAATCATTCCCTTCCCGGCTCGTCCAGGTAAATACCCCGCTGCTTTTGCCATGCCCACGAAAATCAAACATAAAAATATCGTATTCTCCCCCAAGCGCCTGAGTCAACTGCTGCAAAACCATGCACTGTTTGCTATTATAATAACCGTGCGCAATAATGATAACGGCGAGGCCGCCATTCTTAAAATGCTGGAATGATATTTTCTGATGGTCAACAGTGGTAAGCGTACCGCTTTCTACCGCAGGAATCGCTGATTCAGGGCCCGGCGTATTCATCGCAACCATCCCATCTCAATTTTAGCTAAAATATTTATTTTGCAACTCTATCTTACGCGCTTTTTCGATCCCGGCCGTTAAACTCTCCCGCATCCTAAAAAGATGCTCTTTCCCTAACTTCATGTTAGTATTATAGAATATTATAGAAGTATTCGAAATGGAATCAATTGTACCTAGGTATTATAGTCCTAGGATTTTACTGTTTCTTTCGGGAAAATTTTGTCTTTGAAGTGATTACGAAGAAATTAGTACCGGAAGGAAGTAATGCCTATTTTTTGGGCGAAGCGGATGAGTTTAGTCGCGGCATTAGCCTGCAGCTTCCGCCTTTTTATGCATATTTTGAGAAAGATACTTTCTTATATTTATGAAATATCTTAACCAAAAAATGTGAAGTGTTTGATGTTTTTATGCCTATTTTCGAAAACCCTCAAAAAAGGCTTTTGTCGTAACTATATGCCACACTTGAAGATATATTCGCACAAATCAACTACCCGGTTAGAATAACCCCATTCATTGTCATACCAAGCGAGGACTTTCACAAAATCATCCTGGATAACCTTGGTATTCGCGGCATCTAAGATAGAACTTAACGGATAATGGTTAAAATCAATTGAAACCAAAGGCTCTGTGCAAACCTCTAGGATTCCCTTCATCTTTCCGGCTGCGGCTTCTTTCATTGCCGCATTGATCTCTTCAGCGCTAACCTTTTTGCCTAAAAGACAGGTCAAGTCAACTACCGAAACATTTGGCGTAGGAACCCGGATAGCAAAACCATCTAGCTTACCTTTAAGTTCAGGTATAACTAACGATATCGCCTTAGCCGCTCCGGTAGAAGTCGGGATCATTGAAATGGCTGCAGCCCGGGCCCGACGGGGATCAGAATGGGCCATATCGTGTATTCTCTGGTCATTAGTATAAGAGTGGATCGTAGTCATTAATCCCTTTTGGATGCCCCATTTATCCTGCAGCACCTTGGCTATTGGAGCCAGGCAATTAGTAGTACAAGAGGCATTAGATAAAACAAAATGATTCTTGGGATCATATTTATCTTCATTAACTCCCATAACAATAGTGATATCTTCGCCTTCAGCCGGAGCCGAGATAACTACTTTTTTCGCCCCGCCTTTGGTTATATGATTTTCCGCCCCTTTTACCGTCTTGCCTTTTTTATTCACTCCGTCTTTCTTCACCGTAAATAACCCGGTTGACTCTATCACTATCTCAACCCCCAGGTCCTTCCAGGGCAGCTCTGACGGATCAGTTTTGCTTAAAACCTTAATTATCTGACCATTTACCGAAATCTCATCAACGCCGGTAGCCTTAACATCGGCGTTAAGCCTGCCGTGCACGGAATCATATTTAAATAAATGGGCGTTGGTTTTAGCATCACAGAGATCATTAATCGCGACCAGCTCCAAATTTTTAGAATTTTTCTCAAGTATTGCCCGGGCTACCAGCCTGCCAATCCTTCCAAAACCATTAATACCTACTTTTACCGCCATTCTACTCCTCCTTAACCTATCTCCACCCCGTAGGTGGGCTCCACCTACGGGGTGGAATTATGGTTGATATATTAACTAACTTTTTCCTCTCTTATGAATTTTGCCGCTAATTCCGGCGGAGTAGGCACCAGATAAAAACCAGTACCCCATTCAAATCCCGCAACTTTAGTTAACTTCGGCATAAACTCCAGATGCCAGTGATAACCTTCCATTTCGCCATCGCCGTTAATAGGCGCGCTGTGAATAATAAAATTATAAGCTATATTTCCGAAAATCTTTTTCACCCTGGAGATCAACTCCTTGACGATCTCTGCTAACGCCGGAATTTCCTCCATAGACATATGGCAGAAATATTTATTATGTGCCTTGGGGATAACCCAGACCTCAAAAGGAAAACGCGAAACAAAAGGGCAAAAAGCCAGAAAATATTTATTTTCTATGACTATCCTCTCCTTCTCCTGAACTTCCTGGCGGATAACATCGCAGAATATGCACCTATCCCGGTATTCAAAATATTTACGCGCCCCCATAATCTCTTCCTTGACATTCTTGGGCACCATTGGTAAAGCAATTAATTGAGTATGTGGATGCTCCAACGAAGCCCCGGCAGCCGGGCCGTAATTCTTAAACACCATCACATATTTAAAACGGCTGTCCCGAATCAGGTCCAAGGCCCGGACGCAGCACAACGAAAAGATATTCTCGACTTCATTATTTAATAAATCCGGTATATCCTTATGGTGGTAGGGAGAATCGATGATAACTTCATGAGCGCCTACGCCATTAGACATATCGTAAATACCCAAGCCTCTTCGGTCCAAATCTCCCTCGATCTGAAGCGCAGGATATTTATTCGAAACCACCCTGGTAAGCCATCCGGGGGTATCAGGGGAAGTTCCGGATTCGCGGATCGCGATTATTTCCGGAGGGGTCTGGGATTCATTGCCGTAGCAAAAAGGGCAAACCCCATCTCTCCAGGCCGGAGATTCAATATCATAATCTTTAGGCAGATTAGGATGGTCAGTATCCACTATTACCCACCTGCCGGCGATCGGATCTCTTCTTAATTCTGACATTAACGAGCGCCTCTATTCATTATGTTACGAGTTAACCCAACACCTTCTTTATTATTCATAATTCTAAAACCATTCGTCTTAAAGCCATTTAATCTTCCAGAAGGTGCTGAGTAGATCTATCCTCCCTTGGAGGATATCTCTACTTCTCTTAAAAATTTAGCCGAACTCTCCGGTGGCACCGGACAGATATAAAAACCCGTTCCCCATTCAAACCCGGCTACCCGGGTCAGGCGGGGAGTAATCTCTATATGCCAATGATAATCTTCTTCAATACTCTTCCAGTATCCCATCTTTTTCCTACGGAACGGCGCTGTATGCACAATGTAATTATAGGGCGGGTCATTTAAACCTGTTTTTATCTTCAATAAAACTTGTTTTAATATCCGGGCTAAATTTTTCCTCTCTTGATCATCTAACCGGACAAAATCGCAGCTATGTTTCTTGGGCAGAATCCAGACTTCAAAAGGAAACCGAGAAGCAAAAGGAACTACGGCAATAAAACCGTCGATCTCCAGGATCAACCGGTCTTTTGACTCTAATTCCTGCTTGACTAAATCACAGAAAACGCACCTTTCATGATGGTCATAATATTCTTTTGCGCCCACTAATTCTTCTTTTACCCGTTTGGGATTAATCGGGGTAGCAATTAACTGGGTCCGGGAATGCCTGACCTTTCCTCCGCCGGCAGACCAGCCATAGTTCTTAAATACTAAAACATACTTAAAGCGTTCGTCTTTTTCCAGGTCAACGATCCGGTCGATATAACAGGCAATAACCCGTTTGATCTGTTCTTCAGGCAGATCGCAGATATTAGCCATATGTTGGTTGGTTTCAACGACTATCTCATGGGCGCCGACACCGTTCATCAAGTCGTATAAACCCTTGCCGGTCCGGTCAAGTTCTCCCTCAATCCTCAAAAATGGGGTAAGACTAGGCACAACCCGCAATTCCCATCCCGGGGTATTAGAAGGAGTATGGGTTGGCCTTATCGAATATATTTCATTGGGAGTTTCCAATTCCTTGCCCGGACAAAAAGGGCAGGGTTTTTCAACAGGCCCTTCCTGGGCAAAGTTAGTTAACTGATCCGGCCTTTTAGCCCGTTCAGTAGCAATAATTACCCAGCGTCCGATAATAGGATCTTTTCTTAATTCCGGCATCTATCTCTTTCAATTCGGGGACGGTTCTGAAATCAAAGCTAAAGTGTCCCTTTTTCGGGGACAGTTTAAGATCAGTTTCAGAACCGTCCCTGCTTTTATAATTTAACTTTAAGATTATAACACAAGTTCAAACCCGCGCAACTATTTTTTACCTAGAATATCACCTATAGAGGGTTTATATCCGATAAGGAATTCTTGGGCACTCATCCTGCGCTTACCTTCTATTTGCAATTCCTTAACTAATAAAATACCTTTGCCGGTGCCTAGGCTTAAACCTTTACTAGAAACATTAACCAACTCTCCGGGCGTATGTTTATTTAATGTCCTTATAACCTGGGCCTGAAAAACTTTCAGTATTTTACCTTTATAATAAGTAAACGCCCCGGGCCATTCCAGGCAGCCCCGGATTAAATTATAAATATCCTGGGCCGGCTTCCCCCAATCAATCAATCCATCGCTTTTTTTTAAACGCGGGGCAAAAGTGACTTTAGATTCATTTTGGGCTAACAAATTATATATCCCGCTGGCAATAGCATCTATTGAAATTAATAAAAGAGCGACTCCCATATGAGATAACCTCTCCTCCAAAGAAATCACTGTTTCGTTATCAGCTATCTTGGTCTCTTCCTGAAAGAGTATCGGTCCGGCATCCATCTTCTTAACCATTTTAATAATACTGTTACCGGTTTTTTTCTCTGCGTTAATAATAGCCCAATTAATCGGAGCTGCCCCTCTATATTTAGGCAATATAGAGGCATGGAGATTAATCGGCAAAATCCTGGGTATATTTAAAATCTCCTCCGCAAGAAACTGGCCATAGGCAATAACTACAAATAAATCCGGATTGAGGTTTTTAAGCAGTTTGATTGTTTCAGGAGTGTTGATCTCAGACGGCTGATAAATTTTGAGTTTTGAACTGATAGCAATTTTTTTAATCGGAGTAGGGGCCAGCCGCATTCCCCGGCCCTGCTTTTTATCCGGCTGGGTTATAACGCAGGAGATTTCATGCCCGGCTCTTAATAAAGCCTCAAGCGCTGGCACTGCAAATTGTGAGCTTCCAAAAAATACTATTCTCATAATTCAGTATATAGTAGGTAGTAGATAGTAGTTAGTATATAGGGTTTCCCCTATTACCTACCTACTCCATACTACCTACTGATTTAGTAAATAATAGTTATTATATAGGGTTTTCCCTGATACCTACCTGCTATCTACTACCTGCTGTATTTAAACTGGATCTATATCTACCGTAACTATTATACCCGAATGTTTAAAACCTTTTAAGTTTATTTTTAAAAACTTAACTATTCCCTTAGGGTCATCCGAACTTAAAAGCACCTGCCAATAATAATTCCCTCTGAGTTTAGGATGGACTCCGGGACTGACCGATATTACCTTGGTCCCCTTTTTATTTTTAATTCTATTTAATTTATCGAATAAAATATGGGCGGATTCTTTTACCTTATTTTCTTTTTTACCTCTCAGCCTTACCGCCCCCAGATGTTTGTAGGGCGCAAGCCCGAGAGGCTTTCTTTGTTTTAACTCTTCAGCATAAAAAATATCCGGATTACCGGTTTCAATAGCTTTGAAAACATGATGGGTTGGGTACCCGGTTTGGATTATTATCAATTTATCGGTTAATTCGCTTAAACCCGCCAGAATAGAAAATGTCTTTTCTGAGCTCCGGAAATCAAAATGATTCAGGGAATTATCTATAGCTAATACCCCGACTAGATCAAACTTAAAAGCAGTATGCCTGATGATATCCTGGGTGGAGATAAAAATATCTGCTGATTGAATATCAATATCATTGCCGGCCTCCACTAACTTTATCCTGGCCTGGGGGAATATCCGGGAGAGCTCGCTTTCTATTTTCTCTGTCCCGATACCACAGTAACGTATATAGCCGGAATTGCACTCCGGACAGATCTTAGGAGGCGATTCCAGCTTAAAATTACAGTAGTTGCAACTTAATAGGTTTTCTTTAAAATGGAATACCAGACTAATATTGCAACGCGGGCATTTTAAAGCCTTACCGCAATGACGGCAGGCGACAAAAGTAGCAAAACCTTTACGGTTTAAAAATATCAAAACTTTCCCCTGCCTAGCCAAGACTTCAAGTATAGAATCCTGCAAATAACGGGTTAATAGGATATCTCCCTTTTTACTAACCGCGGGAAAATCTTTAATATTCATTATTTTTACTTCCGGCATTCCGCCCCTACGGATAATAGGTTCATACTTTAATCTGCCCTGTCTGGAAAAATATATACTCTCTAACGAAGGAGTCGAACTACCCAAAACAACATCTGCTTTTTCAATTGCGCCGCGCATAAAAGCTACTTCCCGGGCATTATAATGGGGCGCCTGATCCTGTTTATATGCATAATCCTGCTCTTTATCAATGATTATCAAGCCTAAATCCGGCGTGGGCGCGAAAACTGCTGACCGGGTACCCGTAATAACAGTCATCCCGCCTTTTTTTAGCTTAATCCATTCCCCCAGTTCATCCGGCTGTTTGCGATACATGACACCAACCGGCATATTTAATCTTGAACTGATAAGGTCCCTGGTTTTTAATACAGTTTCGATATCCGGCAATATTACGATCACCGACTTATTTATTGCTAAAACATCCTTTATCCGCTCAATATATCTATCCCAACGCGCGCTATTATCCAGACCAAGGATCAGGGTATTGCTAGGCTTACAATCAGCACTGGGATTTTTTCTATCAATAGATCCTGCTATAAGGGCTTTTTTCCCTTTGCGCAAACCATCAGGAATAGCAGTCTCAATCGCCTCTCCCCAGGAACAGGAATAATATTCGGACAATTCCTTGGAAAGCCTAAGCAAATTTTCATCCAGGACAGGATAATCGTCGATAATTTCCAGGATGGGTTTAATATTGCGGATATTGCTTTTTAAATTAACCCCCACTACATATCCGATCATCCGTTTAGGGCCGAAAGAAACCTTAACCCTTTTTCCGATCTTTATTTGCCCGGTTAATCCTTGGGGAACCAGATAATCAAACGGGCCATCCAGAGGCAGCCCAAATACTACTTTAGCATACATAATTTACAAATCTCCTGCGCTGCATCAGGCTTCCTGATCTTTTGAATATTACCGCGCAAAAGATCAACCCTCTGGCGGTTATTTTTCAAATCCATAACTATATCCCGGATATCCTCGAGTCTCCTGGCCTGCCAGGCGCATCCGCTCCTTACCAATACTTCGGAATTCCCGCTCTCCTGCCCGGGTATACCGTCAATAAATATCAAAGGAATCTGCATTACCAGGCTTTCGGAAATACTTAAACCCCCGGGCTTAGTAATCAAAAGGCTGGCTTTAGACATCAACTCCGGCATCTGGTCAGTAAAACCCAGCAAAGTTACATTAGAATAGTTTTTCTTTTTTAACCGCTTAAACAAAAATTTATTTCTACCGCAGACTATAGTCATTTTAACTTCATTATGCAGCATATCCGCTATATCTTCCATCAGCATAAAGCCCAATGAGCCGGTAGCCAGCAGAACCCTGAATTCCCCTTCTGCCGCGCTATTTTCTTTACCCATATCTCTACCTATACCTATACCTATACCTCTACCTTTACCTAGATCGACAAATTGCTTATCTACCGGTATGCCTAAAACCTTGATCTTGGCCTCATCCACTCCCCGGCGCAATAAATCCCGGACAGTATAATCACAGGCTACAACATAATTATCGCATTTAGAAGTTATCCAAATAGGATGGGCCCGGAAATCGGTAATTACAGTTACTAACCGCGACGAGATCTTATTCTTAAGTTTAAGGCACGAGGCTATAAAGGGGGGCAGAAAATGAGTGGATAAGATAACGTCCGGATTTTCCCGGATAAGATAATTTACAAACCTCTGGCTGTGTACCAGAGAAATAAATTGAAAAATACCGCGGACAAAAGTATAAGAGCTTAAATAATAAAGGGCCATCCAGATAAATTTCAGATAGATGGCCAGGATACTATAACCCACGCTATAGAAATAAGTAAAGACCGGATTATTAAATTGTAATATATCCAAAACTTCAACTTTAACATCCGGATATTTATCCTTAAAGCCGGCTGACAAAGCAATGGCTGCGGCGCGATGGCCTCCGCCTGCCGAAGCATGGACGATTAGTATTTTCATTATTTTTTTAAAATTATATCCGCGGCTTGAGATAGATCTTGCGCTGTAAAGTCAGGCTGGATATCCCAATTTTTTTGATTAGCTGACTTTTCTTTTCCGGAAAAAACCATGATCGTGCGGCAGCCGGAAATCTTGCCGGCCTGGATATCTCTTTGGGTATCACCGATAAAAAAAGAATGTTTAAGCGAACTCCTCGGGATCTTATGTTCTAAAAGGGCTTTTTCAATTAATCCGGTCTTGGGCTTGCGGCAGGCGCAATTATCTTCTTCGCGGTGGATACAATAATAAACTCCCTGGATCCCGGTTTTTTCTTTGGCTAATTTATTGAGCATATTCCGGGTTATTTCATCCAGGGTTTTTTTTGAATATATCCCCTTACTCACTCCGGCCTGATTGGATATTACAAACAGCTTATAACCGGCCTGCCTTAGGCGGCGCAGGGCTAATTTAGCTCCCCTGATAAACCGGAAACCCTTTACAGAGGTAACATAATTCCTGTCTCCGGGATATTTATTAATTACCCCATCTCGGTCCAGAAATATCACTCTCTTCATCTTCCAAAAAACTCCTTTACCGAGCCCACTATATAATCCAGCTGCCCTTGAGTTAAATCCGGATAAACCGGTATAGACAAAACTTCTTCTGCGGCTTTCTCCGACTCCGGAAAATCGCCTATGCGGTATCCTAAATACTTAAAACACTCCTGTAGATGCAAGGGGACCGGATAATAAACCCGGGCATCAATATCCTTACTGTTTAGATGATTCATAAGCTCAGCGCTGGAAACGTCTAAACGCAGGGTATACTGATGGTAGATATGAGTATTTCTCTCAGGCACAAAGGGAATTTTAACCATCAATGATTTAAAGTAGTGGTTGTAATAATCTGCGTTGGCCCGCCTTCTCTTATTCCAATCGTCCAGATATTTTAATTTTACCTTTAATATTGCCGCCTGGATTGTGTCTAAACGGTTATTGAAGCCTAAAACTAAATGATGATACTTATCCTTGTTGCCCTGGTTTCTTAAAATCTTCAATTTCGACTCTATATCCGGGTTATCGGTTAAAACCATGCCGGCATCGCCGAAACCGCCTAAATTTTTACCCGGAAAAAAACTTACTGTCCCGCAATCGCCTATGGTTCCGGATTTTTTACCAAAGCCTGTCTGTCTGGCAGGCGTGTATTCCGCTCCGAATGCCTGAGCATTATCCTCAATCACTTTTAAATTATTTTTTTTAGCGATATCTAAAACCCCATCCATATCCGCACACTGGCCGTAAAGATGCACCGGAATAATGGCTTTTATTTTTACTTTCGGATTTTTTAGCGCATTTATAATACCCCCTAAAGAAATATTGTAAGTCATTGGATCAATATCCGCGAAAACCGGAACTGCCCCTATTGCGGCAATTGCTCCGGCAGTGGCAAAATAAGTAAAAGTCGGGCAGATCACCCCGTCTCCGGGCTTGATCCCCAGAGCTACCAGGGCTAATTTTATGGCGTCAGTGCCGTTGGAAACGCCGACCGCGCACCTAACTTTGCAATACATTTTAACATCATTCTCGAATTCATCTACTTCCTTGCCTAAAACAAAACTGGTATTATCAATTACATTTTTGATCGCAGCGTCAATCTCCTGCCTAATGGGAGCAATCTGTTTTTTAAGGTCCAACACTGGTATCTTTTCCACTCTTAATCCTTTCTACCTTCCTCCACCTACGGGGTGGAGCCCACCTACGGGGTGGAACGGGTTTGGTGCATCTCGCGGTATTTTAAATAACTGATAAATTGATATAAAGCGGCATTAAAACCGACTATAAAACCGATAAAGCCGTCTTTGTAACCTTTTTTTACTATATATACCCGCACAAACCGATCAATAGTCCGATAAAGAAATCTTCCTAAGCGCATAGGCTTGCCCATCCTGTTCCATTTTTGCGCCTCCCAGGTTGTCTGTTTATTCAGCTTAGCCCAAAAATCTTCCAAATCCTTGTAAGAATAATGCAACATATCCGCGCGTAAATGCCCGCAGACGCCATCAAGAAACGCCCGCGGATGTACCTCAACTTCTTCATAACGAAACTTATCTTTTCTAAAAAGTCGCAATTGAGGACTAGGATACCACCCCCCGAATCTAACCCAATGATCACCGATATAATTCCGGCGCGGTATAGTAAAACCATTCTCTTTAGGATTATTTGCTAAAACTCGTGAAATCTCTTCTTTTAACTCCGGTGTGGCTATTTCATCCGCATCCAAGCTGAAAACCCATAGGTTTCTGGCCTGGGCATAAGCCCAATTCCGGTGCCTTCCTTCCACATCCATTTTGCGACGCAAGATTTTAGCATTATAGCGCTGAGCAATTTCAATTGTCCTATCCGAGCTTTCATCATCTACTAATATAATCTCATCAGCCCAACACACCGAACTCAAGCATCCTTCAATTCTTGACTCTTCATTCTTTACTATAACTACCACTGACAATTTTAGATTAGCCATTAATTTCACCCCAGTATTACTTCCTGGCCCTAATAATCAAATGCCTGCCAAAAAGTAATTCTTTGGATAATAAAATTTTGTTTATCCTTCTATAATTTATATTGCCCTTCTTCAGAGCCCGTCTCTCTTTCTGCCATGACTGGAATTTAATAATCGGCAATAAAAACCACGCCCAATTAGCATCATAAGTGCTCGTAAGTATACTCTCAATCTTAAAACCAGTAGCAGATAATAAATATTCCAATTCGTGGTATCTGTAGGGAACAAGATGTAAATTAAAAATAACTTCTTTGGGATTTTTAACTTGATCTAACGGCGGCTCTCTAAAGTATTCATAAGCACCCTCGACTAAAAAACGAAATCTTGATTTAAGATTTAAAATATTAGGAGTGGATAAAATTAATGACCCATTATTTTTTATAATACGATTGATCTCCGGAATAACTAAATAGGGATTTATTAAATGTTCTACGACTTCCATTAACAGGACATAATCAAAGTAATTGGCAGAAAAAGGCATTTCTTTGGTTATGTCGCAATGCTTAAATTCAATTTCATTCTTGTATCTGAATCGGGCCATATCAATATCGCCTGCAATAACATCAAAACCTAAATCTTTTAATCTCTTGGCATAATCTCCATCTCCACAACCCAAATCTAATACCTTGCCTTTGGGAAGTTTGGTAAAAAGATTAACTACTGCCTCGAGAAGAAAATTCTTTTTATACTTTTTCATATTAACTTCCTTAATTGCTCATAAACATCATCTACTGTTATATCCTCAAGGCACTTGTGGTCATTATGACAAACCGGATAACGGAAATTCTTATAGCAGGGCCGGCAATAGATATCTTTGGTAACCACTACGTGTTTGGCATACGGCGGAAAAGGCCCATAGACTAAGTCATCTACCGGCCCAAATATAGAAAGCGTCTTTACTCCTAAAGCAACAGCCATATGCAACGGTCCACCGTCATTAGCAATAACTAAGCTCATTTTGCCTATTAGGGCGGATAATTCACCAATACTTGTTTTGCCGGATAAATCAATCACCTGATGACGCATGCTGAAAATCACTTCTTTAGCAATATCCGTCTCCTTAAAATCACCCATTATTATAATCTTAGCCGGATAATTTTCAATTAATTTATCCGCTAATAAACCAAAATTTTTCGCCGGCCAATGTTTAAGATAGGCGTCTTGGCCCCAGCTCCTGCCTGCGCCGGGGATTATCCCAATCAATAGATCCGTACCGCTTGCCTCATGCTGGGCTAAAACATTATCTATCCTTAATTGGTCCTTCGGATTAATATATAATTTTAAATTATTATCTTTTAACTCAAATCCCAGAATTTTTAATAAATCCGCGTAATACTGGACTACGTGTTTATTAAGGTATCCGGCAAATTTTATCCGATCAGTCAAATATAAACCCCGGCCCTTATAATCAAAACCCACTCTCTTTTTTATCCCGGCCAGCCAGCAAAAAAAACCGTACTGGCTGTTTAAAGAAAAATCTAAAGCTAAGTCAAAACGCTTATCTTTAATAGAGTTGATAAAACCAATCCCTTTTTTTACCCAGGCAAAAAAAGATTTTTTCTTTACTGATTCAAACTCGTCCCGGTCATAGATAAAAATGTGATCTATCAAAGGATCATTACTCAATATTCCAGCTGAGCGGGAATTACACAGATAACCTATTCTTATCCCCGGGACATTAGCATAAAGGGTATTGATTACGGGAGTAGTAAACAATACATCGCCTAGGCCAAACGGATTGATTATTAATACCTTACGCACATTCATTAAAAACCCCCAACATCTCCCTGGCTGCCTTATTCCAGGAAAAAATTTTAGCTTTTTTTAGCCCTTCATCTATCATCACTTTTTTAAATATTTCGTCCCGGGTTACCTTTAAAATAGCCCGGGCCATCTCTTCAGGCTTATAGGGATCGATTAAAATCGCCGCGTCTTTGGCAATTTCTCCTAAAGAAGAGGAATTAGAAGTCACTACTGGAACTCCGAGCTTAAAAGCCTCTAAAACCGGCAGGCCCACCCCTTCATAGAAAGAAGGATAAACAAAAACTGAAGCTATCTTATATAAAGCCTTCAAGTCCTGGCGAACGAGATAATCGGTAAAAATAATATCGTCCCGCATTTCATATTCATCCACCAGCCTGAATATTCGATCAAATAACCAGCCTCTCATCCCCGCTATAACCAACTGGTATTTAAACCCGCCGCCTTGCTTTAATATCTTATAGGCCTCAATCAATCCCTCCACATTTTTTCTCGGCTCCAGAGTCCCGACATAAAGAATAAAAGGAGAATTTATTTTAAATTTATCCTTTAAGCCCTGCAGAGCGCTTTCGGAAATATCCGGGGTTAAGAATAAATCCTCGTTTACTCCCGGATAAACCATCCTTATCTTATCCGGATCAACCCGGTAAAACTTTAATAAATCGCTTCTGGTAGTCAAAGAAGAAACGATAATTCGATCAGCCTTCATCAGTGCCGGGATTAGTTTAGACTCCACCTCGCTAACGGTTTGAGCCGTATGCCCTTCCGGATAGGCCTTGTGAATTAAATCGTGGATAACCAGAATTAACCGAGTATTACTAGGCAAAGATAGATCATAACTGGAAGTACAAATTAGGTCCAGGCCGCTTAAAATAAAAGCCGAATCTAATTTTAACCGGTTTATTTTATGTCTGAAATTTGGTCCCGGAAGATCCGGTAATTTTTTCTTCCGATTAAATAACCCGATCTCGCTATAAAGATAATATTCATTGCGATTATCCGTCTTAGCTAAGCTATTTATCAAATTAAGCGTATAGTAACCGATCCCGGTCTTTCTTTTTAATGTCGAACGTATATCTATACCTATTTTCATATTTACTCTCTATTTACCCTATCCACCCCGTAGGTGGACTCCACCTACGGGGTGGCGCCCACCTACGGGGTGGCGCCCACCTACGGGGTGGATGCGGTTAAAGATGGCCCAAATATATAACTTAATATATTTAGGCAGGAGCTTGAATATATTAAAATTAGACTCGCCCCTGGCCCTTTCCTTCCAGGAAGTAGGTACCTCTGTCATCTTAAACCCTTGAAAATGCCCTTTCAGCGGAATCTCCATAGAAATCTCAAATCCGGAGGCTTTTATATCTATACTATCAATTACCTCACTGCGGTACACTTTAAAAGCATTGGCAATATCATGAGTGGGTAAACCCAACAGGCAATGTATTGACCAGCCGGCAAAGCAGGATAAAACACCTTTTATTTTCGAGCCGCCAATACGCCTGCCACCTTTTATATAACGCGATCCGCAAACAATATCAAAACCAAGATCAAGTTTTTCTAACATCTTTGGAATAGTGGATAGATCATCGCAAAGATCTCCCATTATTGGAATTACCGCCTCCGCATTAAAATTATTAAATCCGGTTCTTAAAGCATTGGCAAAACCCTTATCCAGGCTGTTTTCCACCAGCCTCAAATTAGAGTATCTCAAGCACAAACCGGTCACTATCTCAGCAGTCCTATCTTGAGAATGATCATTTACCACTATCAATTCATAATCGATATTAACCACAGAATCCTCTATCCTGGTAATAGTCTCCAGGATATTCTCTTCTTCATTATGCGCCGGCACAATAATGGCTAATTTCATGATTCAGTATGACCTCTCTTCCAAACATTTAAATCTCTAAAACTCTCTATTTTTGCCATTTTTACCCTACCTACTGCCTACTATTTTTATCATCTTTTTTTCCTACATACTACATACTACCTACTACCTACTTCCTACTATCTTATAGACATGGATGGTATCATTACTAAATGCTAACCGAAACCTTTCTGGATGAACACTCGCCCAGGCATCTTCCAAGGGAAACATCAGTTCTTCGGTCTGATGCAGGGAATAAATAAATAAATAACCGGTATCCCGCCTTAAAAGATTATTCAGCCAGATACTGTAATCAGCTCCAGAGCGGTAATTACCCTTAGCCTCTAGGTTTTTTTGAAGACCAATATAATCCCTACCCCAAACATAACGGCTATCCGGAAAATAATGCAGTTTTGGAGGGTCAACCCGGTTTAGAGAAACATAGTAAACATTATTCTTGAATTTGGTGCCGTATAAAGGAAACGGAACCGGCCTTCCGGTATAGGCGATGTTATCCTTTTTAGTATTATTATTCAACCACTCCCAGGCCCGGGTAGCATCCATCCAAAAACCTGAATACTTCTCCATTTTTACATACCCGGGAAACTCATTCTTTAGGTAATCTTTCTCCAGAAAACTCAATAAAAATAACCCCAAAATAACCGCCGCCAAGACAAACCCGGATTTAACCTTAAATTTTATTTTATCTGATAGCTTTATAAATAAGAAGAAAAATAAAAAGGTCAAGATAACGGAAACAGCTAATTCATTCCTTTTAGCCAGCTCAGCCATAGAGGTTATGACACAAAATACGGTTAAAATATTCACCCAGCGCTTAGGCAGATCAATGGCCTGGCAAATATAAAAACCCAGGATCATCCCGATGCCTAAAAATCCGTATAAATACCTTAAATTTGCCAAGGGGATTATGTAACGATAAACCAGGTATAACAATACCGGCAGGAGCATAAAATAAACCAGGTTAAAATTAAGGCTTTTTCTTTTCTTTATCCAGGCAACCGGCAGGCATAGGAAGACCGCGGGAAAAATAATCAACAAGGTCTGGGCGCCTAAACCTTCGTGGAACAAAGCTTTGAATAAACTATAATCCTGGATAACAAAATGGGCCCGGTAAGTAGGCATATCCATAACCCCTTTTAAAACCGTAGTGCCAAAAAGTTTAAAATCTAAGGGGAACAACGGATTACCGGTTTGTATAAAATTCCTCAGATAACTAAAACCTCCCAGGGCTATAATCAAGATCATAAAAACAGGGATATACTTTCCCACTTTCTTGATATTCTTTAAACAGAAGTATAAAAATGGCACTATCAGTAAAATACTAAAAGGCACAGCAGTAGTCTTTACGCCTATAAATAATCCCAGCGATATTGAAAACAGCAAAAAATCCCGGAATAATAGTTTCCTCCCAAAAGAAAACAGGTAATTTAAACAAACCAAAAGCAATGAACCAACTATAACATCCACATAAGCAACCTGTAGCTGCTTAAAAAAATTAGGGATAAGCACAAATAATCCGGCAGCATAAAAACATAGTTCTTTTTTTAAATCCAGCTTGCGGGAGATATTGTATACCGACAAAAACCCGAGAATAAAAAAGGGAAGCTGGCCCAGGTCAGCTATAAATACACTCCGAAAAGGGAATATCAACCAAAGATACCAGAGACTGCCATTTATAGGATAATATGTGGGGCCGGGGTCATCATTTATGGTAATCGGCGTATCCAGATTAGCATGTTTTAACCATTCTACCGGAAATGTAAAATGGTAATTCAGGTTATCCCAGCCAAAAGGAGGGTTTACTAAGTTTATAAAGACCTTTACCAGTCCGTATGCCGTTATAGAACAGATAATAAACAAAAAAACCTTATTATTAAAAAATCTGGCTAAGGCCTTTCCTGCCCCTGATAAAGGATTAAGCATATACCGGTTATCCCGGCTCAGGTAAAAGATAAATGACAGAATAAGTAAATTAAATAAAATCAAGTTATTAAGGGATAGGGCTCCTAAAATACCTAAAAATAATTCAGTGATTATGATTTGGGAAAAATAAAGCAGGAACACCGCAATCAGTGAATCGATCAAATCCGAAAACTGAAAAAACTTATAAACCAAAAGATACGCGCAATATCCGGTAATAAGGTTCATTAAAAAGAAATTGATCATTTCGCCTCAATGAGTTTTGCGTTGATCAAAAAACCGCTGGCAATAATCTTTATCGTCAGGGGCACATTCTCCTTGCCCTTTAAGAGTATTATACTAATCCCGGATTTATGATAGGGATTTTTATCCCGCCTTCTGATCTCGGCATTGACTAAGACAGTCTTATAAACAGCCTTGCCTAAACTTATCTTTCCCGCAGAAGCCGTCCCCTTGATCATATAATTCTTCTGATTGGTATTCAAGCTTAGATCGAAATCTCTAACTTTATCAAAATCCATATGCCGGAAATTATATATTAGCGACAGCGGATCCTGAGTATTCGGCATGACTTGGCGCTTTACTCCTAATAAAGTCATAACATTTTCTTTCTGGTCATAAAAAACCTCTTTGTTGATATCCGGCTTACCAGAGACTACTACTTTCTGCCTGAATAACCGAGGATTAAAATTAGCAGTATCAATATATGAATCCAATACCGCGAAACCGCTAAAAAGCTTAGAAAATATTTTTAAGGCCCTGGCTTCTGCTTTTAAATGATATGCTGCTTCCCCTTGGTAATCTTCTGATTTTGCAGAATACAGCACAGCTTCGCCAACAGGCATTATCCCTAAAAGATAAACCCGGTATTTAAGGTCTCCGATCGAGCCTGTGCCTCTTTTAGTTAAAATGCCCAAAGCTGAATCCGGATTAGTGTTAAAATAGCTAATAATAAATAAACCTAGAATTATTACTGCTGCGACAACCAAAAATTTCTTCATTTATTTTCCCAATTAAAAAAGCGTATAGATAAAAGGCGCTACAGCCGAAGACTGGGCAAAGAAAATCAATAAACCTAATAATAAAAGCATTACTATAATAGGCGTGAGCCACCAGCGTTTACGCACCCGTAAAAACATCCAAAATTCC
>JBDRLN010000013.1:0-10238 GCA_043812955.1 Candidatus Omnitrophota bacterium
AATACCGACTCTACCTTGTCTTCCCGCGTGCTTGAGGCCCAGGTTGAAGAAGCCGATGAATACTTAAAACCAGGGACCTATGAACATTTTAAGATTCTCATCCAATTGTATCCGGATAAATCCGTACTTGAAGATATTCTGGCTAAGATAAGGGCTCAGAAACAGCAGGAGGAGGAAGAAGCCAGGCGTAAGCAGGAAGAAGAGCTTAAAAGAAAACAGCAGGAGGAAGAAGAAACCAGGCGTAAACAACAGGAAGAAGAAGAAAGCAAGCGTCGGAAAGAAGAAGAGCTTAAAAGAAAACAGCAGCTTGAAGAAGAAAACAAGAGAAAAGCGGAAGAAGCTAGGCGCAGGCAGGAAGAGGAGCTTAAAAGGAAACAACTCGAGGAGGAAGAAGCCAGGCGCAGGCAGGAAGAGGAGTTTAAAAGGAAACAACTCGAGGAGGAAGAAGCCAGGCGCAGGCAGGAAGAGGAGCTTAAAAGAAAAAAACTTGAGGAAGAGGAAGCCAGGAATAGAATAGTCGGATATTTTAAAAAAGTTTCGACTGACTTTCAATTGAGTAAGAAAAATTGTTTTTGTTTGTATGGAGATTCTCAGGGGCTTAATGATAAGATTGGCGGCTTGTCCGGTGATTTTACCAAGAATATTAAAAAAATAAAAAATAGCAGGGGCAAAGGTATTGTTTATATTGGCGTATCAAGATATAATTTTTTCTGTTTGCACGTAATTGCGCAATATGCAGCTACGCTTATAGGGCAGCGTATAGATTTACGCAGTCTCGGCGTAGCTTTCTTGCCGGCCTGCAATCTTTATACCAACTTTAGCATTTACTTGAATGAACTTAACCAGCGTTTAAGCCGGCATAAAATATATTTCTTTCTTAAAGATGCAGGCTTGCCGGAATTATTATATACCGTCTCTTCGCAATCTAATCAGTATAATGAAAAGGATTTATTAAGATTACTTGGAGTAATCGCGGAACATCCTTTCATAGGCCCTCAGACAATAGTCCTTGATACATATCATCGGTGTAATACTGATTGTGTCCATTGCTGGATTCATACTCCTAAACGCAAGGGTTCGGGGCGGATGGATAATCTTAAAATGGATATTAATTTATATAAAGAGATCATAGATGATGCGGAAAGGATATTATGCGATGAGGTCATTATCCAGGGTGACGGAGAACCTATGCTTGATAACAGATTTATAGAGATGATTACTTACGTCAGGAACAAAGGGCTAAAGGCACTTTTTTTTACGAATGGGATACTTTTAGACAAAGAGAAGGCGGCTAAGATAATCAACCTGGAGGTAAATGAAATATTCTGTAGTCTGCCCGCGGGTACAGCAAAGACATATGCCCTGATTAACTCAAGGCAGTCCAGGGAAACATTCAGCAGAATAGGAAAAAATCTGAAGAATCTTATTGATGCGCGCAATAAAGCAGGGAAAAATATACCGTTATTGCAAATGACCCATGTTATACATAATTTAAATTATCAAGAAATGGAAGAAATGGCCAGATTCGATGCTTCCATCGGGGCTGATAAGGTTAGATTTTATCTGGTAAGGCTGGATAAGAATATCAGGTCTTTGAAATTAAAGTCCGGTCATATCAAAGTAATGCAAGAATCTCTTAAACGAGTAGAGCCGTTTCTTAAATCCAGGGGGATAGAATTACAGGATAATATTCATTTTCAGCTCAAGCATTATAATCCGGAAAATGGGGATTGGTCGGGAAATGCATTTTCTAATATCGGCTGTCCGGTCGGATGGTTTTTTTCGCTCGTATTGTCCAGGGGAGAATTAAGTATGTGCTGCCATCTGCGCATAATCGACATATTAAAAGGGAAAGGTTTCGCCCAGGTTTGGAATTCCAGCCGTTACGATGAAGTCCGGGTTTACGCGAAGCATCTAATGAAGCATAAAGATAGGCATCTTTTAAACGGAAGTAAATTATTTGATGCTTTTTGCGGGCATTGCGATACGCATCAGGTTATCCTAAGGATCAATCAGCTGATGAGTAAATACCGCCTGGACAAATTTTATAAAGAGAGTTTATTATGAGGATAGTGCTGGTTAATCTGCCCTGGTATAGTTTAAGCAGATCGGGCGTAAGGGCCGGGTCGCGCTGGCCGCATTTAAGGGCCCGGCATGAGCAGGGATATCTTCCTTATCCTTTTTTCCTGGCTTATGCGGCGGCATTATTAAAGGAAAATAATTTTGAAGTTATATTAGTCGACGCGATCGCCGAACAGCTGACTTACGGCGCCTGTATCAGCAGGCTGTGTAGTCTTAAACCTGATCTTTGTATTTTTGAAACATCAACCGTAACCCTGAAGCATGATATCGGGCTGATAAAAAAAATAAACAAAGATATCCCTGTTGTCTTGTGCGGACCGGATGCAAATATACAACAACCTTCTTTTATCAAAAACTATCCGTTTATCACTTATATTATTTTTGGCGAATATGAATTTACGCTCCTGGATTTAGCCCAACATATAAGGGATAAAAAAGAGTTAAGTGATGTTCACGGGCTCGTTTATCGCTATGAAGGTAAAACAGTTGTTAATCAGCCGCGTGATCTTTCCGATTTAAATAAACTTCCCTGGCCTTTACGGGACGGTCTTCCTATGGCTAATTATAATGATGCTCCCGGCAATATGCCGCTTCCTTCGGTACAGATGGTTGCCAGCCGGGGATGCCCTTATAGGTGCAAGTTTTGCCTTTGGCCGCAGGTGATGTACCAGGGGAATAATTATAGGTTTAGGGAAGTAGAAGAGGTAATAAAAGAAATGAAGTTTTTGATAAACAATCTGGGTTTTAAATCCGTATATTTTGATGATGATACATTTAATTGCGGAAAGCCCAGGATGCTTGCTTTTTGCGATGAGATCAAGAAGCAGAAGTTGACAGGTATCCCCTGGGCGATCATGGCCCGCCCTGATCTTATGGATGAAGAGATGCTGGAGAGGATGAAAGACTCAGGGTTATACGCCGTTAAGTATGGAGTTGAATCAGCGACCCAGAGCCTACTCGATGGTATAAATAAAAATATGGATTTGAAGAAAACAGAGAAAATTATCCGGTATACGCAGCAGCTTGGGATCAAGACCCATTTAACGTTCACCTTCGGCCTTCCCGGAGAAACCAAGGATAGCATACGCCGGACAATCGACTTTGCTATTAACCTTGATCCTAATTCCGTACAATTCTCCATAGCTACGCCGTTTCCGGGTACGGAATTTTACCAGGAAATTGAAAGGAGCGGACGTTTACTTACAAAAGATTGGTCTAAGTATGACGGTAATAATAAGAGCGTCATTTGTTCTGAAAATTTGAGTAAAAAAGAATTAGAGCAAAGCATTAGGATTGCTTATGGCGAGTGGCGTAGTTATTATTTAAACCGGCGTTATCTTAAGGGGCAAAGGCTGAATATTTCCCTACCCGGGCTGGTATTGTTTTCTCTGAAAAAGCGCGGAATTTTCCTGACAGCTGTCAAACTGCTCAATTTTTCATGCCGCCAGGTTATGGCAGCGGTCTTAATAAGGGTAAATCATCTTAAGGAGCGTTTTAAGAAAGGCCCTGACCGGGTAAATTCTATAGCTACAGGAAGGGTCGCGCTATTTTTTAACGCCACGGGGATACGTCTTTTCTGGAATAATAAAGAGCTGACTAGACAGGGTGGTTTTACAAGTTGCCCCAGTGGTTTATCAGAAGGCAAAAAAATAAAAAGCGGTGCATTCGTGTTTACGGATTTTAAAAAAGATGTAGATAGCCGGATAGCATTAAAGAAAATATATGTCGATAACAATATTGAAGAAGATTGGAACTTCGAGATCATTGATGAAAAGCAGATAGATTGGAGCGTTAAAATACATAACGGGCACGTAGGAACGCAGGCCGGCGAGTCAAGGCTTACGCTTATTTTATCAGATGAGTATCAAAAATGGGTAGATTCTTGGGGAGAAGGCGGTTTCTATCCTGCTTTTGATGATCTGGAAGTAGAATTACGTAACCCAAAAACCAAGCTTGTAGGGGTAAGGGGCCGAAAGAATTTTATAGGAGAGATCCCGACAATCTTATTGGACGCTGCCTTAAATAACGGTATAGCTGCTTGCGTGCGGAACAGTCCTGTTTTAGGAGCGAGGATGCTGGAGATCAAGCAAGCAGGAGATGTTTTTTCCGGCCGGATCAAGATCGTTGAAGAAAATTTCAGCAAACGTAAAAAACATAACAAACCATTATAAAAACGCGAAAGATGGGGAATATTTTTAATAAGCCTTTTAAAACGGTTTTTTCCAGATATCTGGATATTTTAGGTATTTTAGACGCTTCTTACGCCTATAAAGGCCCGGCTTCCGCCCAGATAGACCTTACAAATAACTGTAATAATGATTGTATCGGGTGTTGGTGTAATTCTCCTCTATTAGGAGAGAAAATGATCCCTCGGGACATAAAAAACCAAACCCTCCCTTACAAACGGGTAATTGCGCTGATAGATGAATTATACCGTATGGGCACCCGCCATATTTATTATGCCGGAGGAGGAGAGCCTTTTATGCATCCGCAGATCATGGAGATAATCAGGCATACCAAAAAGCGGGGATTAGAATGTTACATTAATACAAATTTTACATTGATTGATGAAAAGCGGGCCAGAAAACTTGCGGCAGAAGAAGTAGATTCGTTGACTGTGAGCATCTGGGCAGGGACTCCCGGCATGTACGCGCTTACGCACCCCAATAAAAACGAAGGGACTTTCTTAAAGATCAAAAATACGCTGCAGTATCTTAATGAGATTAAAAAAAAGCGTCCTTTCATAAAGATTTATAACGTTGTCTTTAATAAGAATTACCATGAATTAAAAGCCATGGTTGATTTTGCATTGGATACTCGTTCGGAAGCCGTGGAATTTACAGTGATCGATACGATCCCCGGTAAAACAGATTCCTTACTCTTAAATGACAGGGAAAAAGATGCGTTGATTGAAAGTTGTTCCGGGATAAAGAAACAATACGAGAATAACGGGCTCTCGGACAAGATAAAGCTGCTTAGTTTTGAACAATTCATACGCAGGATTTCAAGCAGCGGATCAGGATCCGCAGAGTACGACTCCGATATTATCGGTAAGATTCCCTGTTATGCCGGATGGGCGTTTGTCCGGATATTGGCGGACGGTAATGTTAATTCCTGTTTAAAATCACACAGGTTTCCGGTCGGCAATATTCTCAAGGAAGATTTTAAAACCATTTGGAATAATAATCTGCAGAGGCTATTTAGGGAGAAGACAATTAAAATGGCCAGGGATGATCCTTTTTTCTCCCTGATCGGCAATGATCCTGATTCCAAAATGGGGTGTTTTAAAAGTTGTGATAATATAGGGCATAATATGGACCTGCACGGCAAACTTGTTTCTTTGAGTCCGGGAGAATGCAGGATTTTAACCGGTATCAGCAGTATGATCAAGCGGGCGCGAAAAAACAAACTTAAGTAGGAAGGAGCGATCCATGGCGCAGACATATTGGCAGAAATTTATTACGTACTGTAAAAACGGCGGATTATTCTATGCTTTTTATAGGGGCTTTAAATATCTGGCCTGGCGCAACAGTTGCGCGCGTAAAAAGATTGACTGGAGACAGTTTAGCGGGTAAATATCCTGGCTTACTTTTAACTATGCGTTCACTACGGTATATAAAAGAAATTGGAAGAACTGCGCGGGAAGAAATGCGGGGGCTGTTTCCTTCTGTCCCTAGATTTGATTGTATACCTCCTGATTTTGTCTGCATTGGTATTACCGACGCCTGTATGCTTAAATGCAAGATGTGCCAGAAATGGAAAGAGGATATTTTTATCAAGGATAAAATAGCGCAGCCTTCGATTTCGGATTGGAAACGGGCTATTTCTTCGCTGCGGAAACTGGGAGAAAATTCATTACAGATCAATTTCGGCGGCGGAGAGCCTCTTTTGAAGAAAGAGATCTTTGAATTGGTAAGTTTTTGCAGGCAAAACAGGTTTAAAACCAATATCGCAACCAATGGCTATTTAATAAACGAAGAAATGGCTAAGCGAATAGCTGATTCCGGCTTGGATAGCGTTATTATTTCCCTGGACAGCCTTTGTGAGGTGACTCACGACTATTTGCGGGGAAAAAAGGGGACATACCGGCAGGTGATGAATGCCTTGGAGTTGCTGGATAAATATTGCGACGGGCTTTACAAAGGGATATGTTGCGTTATTTATCAGAAAAACATGGAAGATATTCTAGGCCTGGAAGCCTGGGTAGAAAATGACTCCCGGCTTAATTCGGTCTATTTTATGGCAGCTATGCAGCCTAATAACACCTCGCCCGAGCCAAAATGGTATGATAAAGAAGAATTCCGGGAACTTTGGCCAAAAGACCCGGTAAGTGTAAACAGGATCATTAATGAGTTAGTAAAGATAAAAAGAGGAAAATCAAAGATCGCGAATCAGATATCACAGTTGGAAGCTTTTAAGCTTTATTATCAATATCCCGCCCGGTTTGTAAAGGCATCACAATGTAACATGGATGCGGCGTTGCATTTTAGTTCATCGGGAGATATTTTTCTTTGTTACCGGTGGCGAGTTTTGGGTAACGTAAAAACTGATGATGTCGCTCTTGTCTGGAACTCCCGCAAGGCCAAAGAAGCCCGGCAGGATATAACAGGCTGTAAGGATAACTGTCATTTTCTTCTCAACTGTTTTTTTAAAGAAGAATATCCTTTTAAAATATAATCGTGGCTGATCCGCTATCAGGATAAGAAAGGAAGCATTATGCAGAGTAGTTTAGAGAAAAAAGTTAGTTTAAAAAATAGCTCCGAGATTTTGAGACCCGGTTTTTGCTGTATCGGTATTGTTGATACCTGTATGTTAAAATGCCAGATGTGCCAGAAATGGAAAGAGGACCCTGGTACCGCAGGCATATCTCAACCCACTACTGAACAATGGAAGGCATTTATCCGGCAGTTAAGAGATCTGGTGGATGAAAATTTTGAGATTGATTTTGGCGGGGGTGAGGCCTTAATGCGACCGGATCTTTTGGAATTAGTGTCTTATGCGAAAGGTTTGGGATTTAGAAACGCAATAGCTTCTAATGGTTATCTGATTAATGAGGATATGGCTAAAAGAATAGTGGATTCCGGTTTAGATAGCATAGTTTTATCTTTAGACAGCTTAAGGCCTGAAGTCCATGATAGCATGCGGGGCCGGAAAGGCGTTGCCGAAAGGGTTTTTAAAGCCATTGAATACTTAAGAAAGTATTCCAAAGATATCCACATAGGGATATGCACGATAATTATGGAACAAAGCCTTGATGGTATTATTGATTTGGCGCAGTGGGTAAACATGAATAGGGACAAGATGAATTCCATTTTGTTTATGGCTCCTATGCAGCAGAATAATACGCCCTGCGATTTGGAATGGTTTAAGAAAACAGAATATAATTTCATCTGGCCAAAAAATAGTAAAAAAGTTCAGCAGGTTTTAGATGAGTTGATTAGGCGAAGAAAGCTTGGCCACTGGATAGGTGATTCTATTCCGCAGCTAGAGGCTTTTAAGTTATATTTTCAAAACCCCGCGAAATTCGTAAAAAAGAGTCCGTGCAATTTGGATAGAGCTGTGCATGCCAGTTCAATCGGAGATATATATTTATGTTATCGTTACGGTGTTCTGGGTAATATTAAAAATGGAGATGATCTTAGGCAGGTATGGAGTTCCCGGGTTGCCAATAAGGTCAGAAGCCAAGTGAGGGAGTGTGGTGATAATTGCCATTTTTTGCTTAACTGTTTTTTTGAGGGCGATTATCCTTTTATGGTAGAGACGGCGGGAGGATTGAATGGATGAATCCAGCGAAGTCGGATTAAAAAAGGTAAGTTTAAATGAAATAAATATTTTAAAACCTTCTTTTTGTTGTGTAGCGGCTACAGATTATTGTATGTTGCGCTGTAAAATGTGCAATAAATGGTCTGAACCAATGCCTAAGCCGGGGGAAGCCCCTACTCTGGATGAATGGAAGAATTTCATATCTGGTTTTAGGGAATTGGTGGACGCAGGCTTTGAGATGGATTTTGGCGGAGGCGAGGCGTTGTCCATGCCCGGCATATTGGATTTAGTTAAATTTGCTAAACTAAAAGGATTTAAGACAACCATGGCTTCTAATGGCTATCTGATTAATGAGGAGATGGCTAAAAAAATCGCAGATAGCGGATTAGATGCAGTAAGCCTGTCTTTTGATAGTCATCGTCCTGAAGTCCACGACAAAATGCGGGGAGTTGAAGGTGTTCACCGGCAGGTAATGAAGGCTGTTGATAATTTGACTAAATATGCAAAGCATACCAGAAAAGGCCTTTGTTGTATCATAATGAATGAAAATCTGGATGACCTGTTGAGCGTGGTTAAATTAGCTGATGCAGATGAAAAAATTGATTGGATATATTTTATGGTGGTGGTTCAACCTAATTATAGCGGGCCTTTAACTGATGACTGGAAAGATGAATATAACTACCTTTGGCCAAAAGACAAAACCAAGGTAATTTCGATCCTAGATGAGCTAATAAGATTAAGGCAAAATGGGTCTAAAATCAGCAACCGGGTAGAACACTTGAGGGCGTACAAGGCTTATTTTAATAACCCGCAAAAATTAGTGAATAAAGCCAAGTGTATCGTGGGAGGCAGGGCGATAAGCATCAATGCGTATGGTTTTGTGCAACTATGCCTTTTTAAAGATTTTATCGGTAATATCAGAAAAGATGACATTAGAGAATTATGGCATTCGCAGAATGCAGAGTTGATCAGGAATAAGGTAGATGAGTGTAAAACGAATTGTCATTTGCTGCTTAATTGTTGTTATATAGAAGATGAACCTTCTCTCTATTCGTCCTAGAAATCCGGTTTAGTATATGATGAATTCCCAAGAAGAACATCGCCATCAGAAGATGGGGTTTTACTATAAAGATTTAAAGCAGTTTGACCAGGCGATAGATAATTTCAAAAAGGTCTTAGAGATAAACCCTAATAGTCCGCACGGCCACCTGGGACTTGGCTTTTGTTATTTCGACCAGGGAAAGGTAAATGAGGCATTAAATGAATTTAATCAGGCGTTGGAGTTGGATTCTAAGAATGAACATGCGCATCATGGCTTAGGGGCATGTTATCAAATCAAAAAACAATTTGCCGATGCGGTAGATGAGTTTAAGGAAGCCATCGGGATTAATCCCGATAATTATTATGCTCACCAAGGCCTTGCCTACTGCTATGAAAGCCTAAAAAAATTTGATCAATCTATTGATGAATTTAACTGGATGCTTAAGATTCATCCCGACAATGAATATTATCATATGGGGCTGGGGTGTTGTTATCAAGGGTTAGGGCAGTTTGACAAGGCCCAAGAAGAATTCAAGCAGGCTTTAAATATAAATCCAGATACTAAGTGCGCTAAGGAGTGTATTGCCTCTTGCGTAGAGGCGATTAAACATAAAGAACAGGGTTAGATTATATGGATAAAGATTATATCCGTCAGCCTAAATATTGTTGCTGGGTGCTTAATTATCGCTGTATGTTCCGGTGTAAGACCTGTTATATCTGGAATATCAATGATGACAAGAGCAAAGAGACAACTCTGGAGCAAAAAAAACAGTTTGTAAGATCTTTGCGGGGGTTTGTCGGCCCTGATTTTGAGTTCCACTTATCGGGAGGGGAGCCTTTAATGACTGAAGGCATAATCGATTTGATCGGTTTTATTTCTTCTGAAGGGTATAAAACTAATCTGGTTACCAACGGTTTTTTGGTCAATGATTCCATGGCTAAGTCAATTGCTGTAAGCGGCTTGGGGACTATTACTTTCTCGCTCGATGGTAAGAATGCCTCTACACATGATTTTATCCGGGGTATTGATAGCAGCTACGAAAAGATAATGCAGGCTATCGGGCATATTGATAAGTATCGCAGGGAGCGTAAACCCACAATATCTATACTTACTATCATTATGGAGCGTAACCTTAAAGAACTACTTGAGCTGGTTGAATGGGTTAATAACGATAAGCGGCTGGAGATGATTAGTTTTCAGGCGATTACCCAGCCGTTTTGCGAACCCATGAACGGCGATTGGTTTTTTGAAGAGAAAAACAACTTTCTCTGGCCGCAGGATACTGACAAGGCCGCAGGAATTATGGAGAGTCTGCGGGATTTAAGGCTTAAAGGCTATAAAATAGGGAATC
>JBDRLN010000014.1:0-4279 GCA_043812955.1 Candidatus Omnitrophota bacterium
CTTTTCGACAGAGAAAAAATGCATTTGATTACAGGCAGGGGATGTCCCTATAGCTGCAGCTATTGCTGTCATTCTTTTTACAACAGGCTTTATAATGACCAGGCTGCCAAGATACGCAAAAGGAGCATCAAAAGCGTTATAGAAGAAATTATCCGCTTCAAAAGGGAATTCCCCCTGAAATTTGTTGTTTTTGACGATGATGTTTTTATTCTGCCGCGTAATTGGCTCAAGGAGTTTTGCCAAGAATATAAAAAATATATAGGCCTGCCATTTTTCTGCTACCTGAGGGCAGATTTAGTTGACGAACGGACAATCCAGTATCTAAAGTCAGCCGGATGTTTCAGTGTGTCGATGGGAATTGAAACAGCCGACGATCACCTGCGCAACCATATTTATAAACGAAATATGTCAAAGCTGCAGATCATTGAAGCTGCGAAACTGATCAAGGCGCATAAGATCAGATTAAAAGCGAGTAACATAATCGGCGCGCCTGGAAGCTTTATAGATACCGACCTCGAAACCTTAAGGCTCAATATCATGTGTAAAACCGATTATTCCAGCGTGGAGATGCTTATGCCCTATCCTGAGACTGATATCTGTTCGCTGTTTGGCGCAAATACGAAAAATAATCATTCGGCATTGAATTTAGAAAATAAATATTCCCGGCGCCAGCTTATAAACCTGCGTAATCTTTTTGCCATTATAATCGAATTTCCGGTTTTGTTCTATTTGGCGCGTTTTTTAATAAAGCTGCCACTCGGCTATCTTTATAAGTTTTGTAATCTTATTTGGGAAGGGTATTGCGCTTGTTTTCGCTTATATCCAGCGAGCTGGATGTCTTTTAAAAGAGGGATAAAAAAATATGTTTATAAAATTAGTGAAGAATTATTAGAAAATAGGGGATTCTTTGCCAGGACCTGATCATGGATATCTTTAATCGGTTTAAAAAATTGTATTATCAGTATAAGGTCTTTTTGCGGCCATTGCCCCTTTTGCGTCAAGTCTATGTATTGCGCCACAAATTTCTCAACCGGTTTATCCAGCGGGACAGTGTCAATACGCTGGTTTTTGGGCTGACCTATAGGTGCCAATTGGATTGCGTCCACTGCGGGGTAAAGTTAAATTTTGATCCAGCCAAGGTCGAATTGAATACAGGCGAAGTAAAGGAGGTCTTGCGGCAGGCTCGCAGGATAGGGGTTTACTTTGTTGTTTTTTTCGGAGGTGAGCCTTTTTTAAGGCAGGATATCATGGAGATTATTGAGTATGCCGCAGAATTAGGTATCATGGTATCCATCAGCACCAACGGTTTATTATTAAACCGCCAGATACTGGATAAATTGAGGAAGTGCGGGGTTTCTTTCCTGAATATAAGCCTTGACAGCTCAAACCATCAGATTCATGACCGTTTGCGCAAATGCGCCGGTTCTTTTCAAGAAGCGATGAATAGCGTAGAGGAGGGGGTAGCGGCAGGCGTTAATATTATCATTTCTACTTATGCTACAAAGGAAAATATACAGAGTAGAGATATCGAGCGGATAATTGGATTGGCAAAAGCAAAAGGGGCCAGGGGGGTAAGGATACTCCTGGCTATCCCGGCGGGAAGGTTATTTAACGCAGCCGGATTAGGATTCAGCGAGCAGGATAAATCCTATATTTATAATTTGCTGGATCCATCATATGTTTTTATCGAAGGCGTATGCAATGTCCGGACTGAATGCAATGCCTTATTAAAAAGGCTTTTTTATATATCTCCATATGGGGAAGTGCAGCCCTGTGGATTTGTCCCTGTCTCTTATGGGAATATCAGGACGGATAGATTAAGCGATATCTGGGCCAGGATGAAACATGCCCGCATTTATACCGCCTTGAATCATAAGGACTGCATAATGCGCCATATAAACCTTAAAAATGAAAATAGCCGGATATTCCGGGGCGGAACTGTATTAGAGCGCTCCGGTTTTAAAGAATAGGTATGTATAAAAAAAGCGTAATGATTTTAGATGGCAATACCAGGGTGGCGTTGGCCCTCACAAGGGACCTGGGCCGAAAAAAAATAAGGGTCATTGTGGGCGGACCCTCCATTCTTTCCCGGGCATTTTATTCTAAATATACCGCGGCGCATTTCCTGTGTCCAGATAATAGCGGTTATAATGATATTATTTTGGATAATGTTAAGAGACATAAGCCTGATGTGTTGATGCCGGTTCTGGATAAGAGTTTTGAAATTATAATTAAAAACAAGAAAGATTATATTCCGCATACTAATTTAGTGCCTTTACCGGATTATACGGCTTTTAAACTGATAAATAATAAATATACGCTTATGAGGCATGCCTCAAGAGAAAATATCTCTATCCCCAAAACATTTTATTTAGATAGTATTGATGACGCTCGAAGCTTGCGAGAGGATCTGCCTTATCCTGTTTTAGTAAAACCGCGCGTATCTGCCGGAGGTTTTGGCATTGGCATGGTTTCAGCGCCTGATTTACTATCGGATCAGATCTATAGGACCAGAAATTTATTTCTCAGCGATTCAGGCCGCGAAGCCAGCTTTCCGATTATTCAGGAATATATAGAAGGAGAAGTAGCTAATTTCTACGCCTACTGTGAAAAGGGTGATCCTAAGGCTATATTTATGACTAAAACCATCCGCCAATATCCACTGCGTTTTGGCCCGGGTATAGCGTCCGTATCAATCAGGGATGAATCAATAGCGGGTCCTTCCCTGAAGCTATTGAAATCGCTGGAGTGGGAAGGCGTGATAAGTTTGCAGTATATTATAGATAAACGGGATGATACGCCTAAGCTTATTGACGCTAACCCCAGGCTTTGGGGCACAATAGAAGCGGCGATGGTATATGGTGTTAATTTTCCTTACATGCTTTTTAAAAGAGCGCTAGGCGGGGAAATTGATGCCATTTATGAATATTCGCAGGGGAAGAAATTCCGCTGGGTTTTATTCGGCGAACTGTTTTATTTGTTAAAAACAGATAATCGATTGCGCGCTATTGCTGATTATCTGGAGATTAAAGATACGAAATGCGAATTATCTTTAAGCGATATCTTGCCTCATATTGTACAAACGCTAAGCCTTTTGATCAATAGATTGGAAGTAAGATGAGCAGGATCGGTAACAAAAATATGCGGGTATTGTTTGTTTTAAAAGAAATCGAAGACGAGCAATTAGGCGCAATGTATCTTGCCAGCATTTTAAAAGACCATGGATATGAAGCAGGATTAATAAAAGCCGATTACGATTTCTTGTTCAGAAAGCTTCAGGACGATATCCCGACCATATTGGCGTATAGCGCGCTCGGTTACTATTGTAATTATTACCTTGAACTTAATAAAAAAATAAAAGAGACATTCAAGGTTTTTTCAATATTCGGGGGCCCGTATCCGACATCTGATCCCGGGATTTTGGATAACGAAGGAGTGGATGCCGTATGTGTTGGGGAGGGAGAATACCCGTTATTGGAGCTGGCGGACAGCCTGGAGAACAGCAGGGACATCAGCAATATAAAAAATCTATGGGTCAAAGCCGGAGGCAGGATATATAAAAATGACCCCCGTCCGCTTATTGATAATCTTGATGAATTGCCTTTTCCTGACCGCGGACTTTTTCGCATAAAGTCGCCGTTTTTTCTCGATCGGGTTAGTATGATTACCAGCAGGGGATGCCTTTATAACTGCCCTTATTGTTATAACAATACTATCCGCCGCGTTTATGGTAAAGATAATATTTACCGCAGGAGGTCAGTTGATAACGTGATCAAGGAGATCAGGGCGATCAGGAAAGAACAGGAAGTAAATTTTATACTTTTTTACGATGATATTTTTATCCTTATGCCGGATTGGATCAAGGAATTTTCATATAAATACGCAAGAGACGTAAATATCCCTTTTTCCTGCTATGTAAGGATAAATTTAGTTACTCCCGAGATAGTTTCTTTATTAAAAAACGCTAACTGCCATAGCGTTTCTTTCGGCCTGGAAACAGGCAGCGAATACTTAAGAAATTCAGTATTAAACAGGGATATGACGAGGCAGGATATCATCTCTAAATCCAGGTTATTCAAAGAAAAGGGCATTCGGATGCGCACAACTAATATCATAGGCATACCCGGAGGCTCTATCGATTCCGATATAGAAACCCTGGAGTTGAATATTAAATGCCGAGTTGATTTTGCCAAAGTCAGCATATTTTCAATATACCCTAATACGGATCTTTCTATTTCTTCAGGAACACTCCGGACTGATTTTGCGCAATACAAAGATA
>JBDRLN010000015.1:0-2267 GCA_043812955.1 Candidatus Omnitrophota bacterium
TCATCCATCAAAAGGACTTCCGGATTTACGGCAAGCGCTCTCGCTAAAGCAACACGCTGTTTCATCCCTCCGGATAACTGGTGGGGATAGAAATCAGCAAATCGCTCTAAGCCGACCAAGGATAATAACTCGTCGGATATCCGCCGCCTTTGTTGTTTCGGGACCTTCTTAGCAACCATACCAAATTCGATATTATTACGGACTGAATACCAGGGAAAGAGAATGTACTCCTGAAAGATTATCGTCCGTTCCGCTCCAGGACCGGTAACCGGCCGGCCGTTAAATAATACCTTTCCTTCTGTAGGCTGAATAAAACCGGCTATAAGGTTTAAGATCGTGGTCTTGCCGCAGCCAGACGGACCAATTAACACCATGATCTCACCCGGATTCACTAAAAAAGAAATATCTTTTAAAGACAGTATCTTGCGATCGTCTTTGCTATCATGGTAAACTTTGGATACATTTTTAAACTCTACTTTGGCCATAATTAAAAAATAAAGGCTATTTTCCGCCAAGGCGCAAGCCAATTTTCAAATCTAGTTAAAAGATAATGAAAAAAAAGATTTATTGCTCCTATGGCTATCATGCCTACAAAAATCCTCTCTGTAACGATCATGTTTCTTCCTTCTAAAATAAGATAGCCCAGGCCGTTGGGCGCTGAAACAAACTCGGCTGCCACTATTATAAACCAGGCATATCCAAGCCCTGAGCGTAATCCAAAAATTATCCTTGGAAGAACTGCTGGCAATATCACTCGCCTTATAAGCAGGAATCTTCGAGCCCCTAAAGTCTGCGCTACGAGTTTATATTGACTGGACACGCTATGGACACCTTGCAGGGTATTAAACAAAATAGGGAAAAGGACACCAATAAAAATAATAAAATACTGTTGCGCCTCTGTTATTCCAAACCAAAGCAAGCTAATCGGTATCCATGCTACAGGAGGTATAGGCCGAAAAATCTGGCATAGTGTATGCAATTGTTCATATGTTTTTTGTGAAAGACCTATAATGAATCCTAAAGTTATGCCGCATAAAGAAGCTAATGAAAAACCTATCAATACGCGTCTAAGGCTAGCCCATATATGCTGTATGAGAATTCCATCGGCCAGAAGTTGCCAGCATTCTTTTAAGACACTTGAAAAAGCTGGTAAATAAACTGCCGCTCGAGGTTCAAATCGAGGATAAATAAATCGCGCGAAGATTTCCCATGAAAATAACACAAATATAATCAAATCAAATTTTTTTACTCTATGCGCGATTTTCGCAAGACGTCCTGTCATTTATTATCCCACGGTAAAAATGTCTTCTTAACCTTGACTAATATACAATCCATGCTCAGACCAATAAAACCTATCAACATCATTCCTAAAATAGCCATCTGGGGAAGGCCTCGATTCCTTGAATCTAAAATTAAATAACCCAAACCAGAAACAGAACCAACTATTTCGGCCCCCACAACCGCAACCCAGCAAAAGCCCAAAGCCAGCCTCATCCCATAAAATAATTCTGGCAATAAACTTGGCAGAACTACCCTTTTCAATAAATCCCAACGATTCGACCCTAAACTTTTTGCTGCCTGTTTCAATCTAAAATCAATTCTTTCTATTCCATAAAGAGTGTGTATGGCCACAAAAAAAACGCTGCTGATAATAATAATCATTATCATCTCCGCTTCCCCTATCCCAAACCAGATCAGTCCTAAAGGAATCCAGGCAAAGGGCGGTATCGGCCTTAAAAGGACGATTATCAATTTCAAGCGTTCCTTCATAGCGCTATTTAAACCCATTAAACCCCCTAAAAAAATTCCAATCAGAACTGCTAATGAAAATCCAATTGCAACCCGCCTCACGGTAGCCCATATATGTCTTACCAACTCTCCTCTCCTGAATAACTCCGCTCCCATCCGCACTACCTCCCACGGAGAAGGAAGAACATTATGAGCCATAGGGTTAAACTGTGGATAGATATACTCTGCACAGACCTGCCAGAAAATAATGAAAATTATAAATGATAAGTATCTAGAAAAATATTTCAATGTAGTGCGTTGCCTTCTCGTTCATTTTGACGTGTCCAATCTATCATATTATCACAGAAATACAGCTTAATAAACACTATATCTTTTTGCGAGTCTCAATTTTTCTTCTAAATCTGGCGTTTTATATCTATAATAATCGCAGAAAATGTCAGGGTTTTGTTCGATTATTTCTCGGCATAACGACGCAGTATGAGAAGCGGCGATCATAAATCGAACACTGGTAACATCAG
>JBDRLN010000016.1:0-4677 GCA_043812955.1 Candidatus Omnitrophota bacterium
GGATGAACCGATGAGCGCCGAAGATATGCAAGCAGCTATTAGAAACATTATGGGCAAGTTTTATCAATTTAACTATATGTTTATGATAGGCATGCATATATTTTCCTTTCCAGCTTTAATCTTCTTTTTGCATGATATTAAGTCAGGATGGAAAAAGTGGTACAGGCCTTGGCGTAACACCATCTCGTTCGTTTCGGTGGCTGTATTACTATAAGGGGTTGGACAAAAGAGTTTAAAAAAGATAAATTTGCAGAAAGATTGAAAGAAGCAAAGGCCCGCTTGAAACATTCAGGTTAAAGTTGTCAAGCAAAATTCAAGACACGAGGAGATACTGATATGAATAAAAAAGGTTTTACGCTTATAGAGCTTCTTACAGTCTTTATAATTATAGCTATTCTTGTTTCCATAGGGTTACCTCAATATGCCAAAACCATTGAAAAGGCTAGATCCGCGGAGGCGTCAATTAATATAGGTTCTTTGCGAGGTTCAATGGAGGGATACTGGTATGATCAACGCTCCATGACGGGGCCTTATATAGCGGCGTCATTTGATAAGCTGGATACTGACAACCCAAATTTTATTACAAATAGATATTATAATTATTTTATTAAAGATAAAAGTACAAAACAGATGAAACTTTATGTTATTAAAGCTGAGCGCATAGGTATGCCGGATAGATATTGGTTACAATGGACTCAGGTAGGAAGACCTACGGGAAAGTTCAGCAGGTCTATTGATTTAGGTGGCTCCGAACCCGTAGTCGAAGAATAAAAGGTATTTATATGAAAATTGCCGCGCCTTTTGATACAGTAGAAGAAGTAGATACTTTAATTGATGCAGGGGCCGATGAATTGTATTGCGGAGTTAATACGGCGGAATGGAAAAAAAAGGGCGTTTTTCCTAATGCCAGGCATATGTTTTACGGGAATTTAAACAGCTTTGAAGATTTAGGGTCCGCGTTACGCAAAGCCAGGAGTAGAGGAGTCGGTATTTTTCTATGCTTGAATGATTATTTATCAGAAGGGACTTTTCAATTAGCCGTTAAAGATGTTTCCCGGGCAATCGCAACAGGGGTAGATGGGTTTATAATCGCGGATATTAATTTAATCCCATATATTAGAAAACAGAACAACTCCTCAAAAATAGTCTTAAGTTCGCTAACCCCGTGTTTTAATTACGCCGCCCTTAAATTCTATAAGAGATTAGGAGTTGACAGAATTGTTTTGCCCCCTGCCCAGTTATCATTACGGGAGATCGAGCGCCTTTCATCGGAAGCAAAAGACATTAAAATCGACCTGGAGGTATTTGTTAATAATGCGAACTGTAAAAATATAAACGGTTATTGTTTATTCCATAGTTTGGATTACAAACCATTTTTAAAACATTTTTATAAATATCGTTATACTTATATTTTGGCCTGCCTTAAGCAAATAGTCAGTCCATTTCCTGAATGGCTAAGGCACAGGATTGGAAGAATATTGTGGTCATCCAGGCGTTTATTTAGACTCCCTTGCAGAAGGGCTTATTCAATAGAGGTATTTAAAAAGGGGCCCGGAAGTTATGTTAAAGATAAAAAAATAAAAAAGGTAGCGTTAGAAAGGCATTTTTCATCGCATACCTGTATTTTGTGTTCAGTATATTTTTTTATAAAATATGGGATCGCGGCGGGCAAGATTTGCGGCCGCGGTTCATTAACTATTGATAAGGTTAAAGATATACGATTCATGAAGTCATTTATGGATCTGATCAAAAGCGGGTTAATTACAGAAACAAATTTATCCGAATATGGCAGGCGAAACCATGGTTTCGTTTACCGGATAAATTGCCGTAATAAACTTTGTTATCATTTATCTGATGTTAAAAATGCCGGGTTTTAAAGAAAAGGCGCTTCTTTTGCGCGCAGAACCGGATAATCCTATTCCTCCAGGTTTTGATTATATTTATATTGGTGATGAATTCTGCCAGCGATGCCTGCCTGACAGCAAGACTATCCGCAATACTGCGGATCAATGCGCCGGGAGCAACGCTAATTTAACATTAGTTACCTCTTATTTAACCGGAGAGGGGATAGACAGGCTGAAGGTCCTGCTGGATTATATTCTATTGAACAGTATTGCCTGCGAATTGGTTATTAATGATTGGGGAGTTTTAGAATTGCTGGAAGATTATCCCGCCTGTTTCAGGGTCATAGCGGGCAGGCTGTTGATCTCCCGCTATTTATCAAAATTTAACTATCAAGACCCGGTATCTGCAGGATCCGGAAAATTAGAAAATGATTTTTACTATTCTTTCCCCTGGGATTTCCTCACTTTTCTTAAAAATAGAAATATAACAGCTTTGGAATTCAATAATTCTAACCATTTGCTAAAAACCCGCGGGCAACTTAAGAAAAATAACCTTAAGGCGCATATATACCTTCCTTATTATTATTTAAATACTTCCCGGTATTGCAGCTGCGCGCGCGGGTATGGCTCTTATATGCAAAATATAGACGATGCATGTAATAAAGAATGCAACAGCCTTATAGCTATCAGGAGAGATAATTATTTGAACGCGGACATATTGTCTAGAGGAAACACGCTTTTTGTTAAGGAAAAAAAAGCAATTGACGATTTGGGCCTGGATGCGGATAGGGTTATTTATAATGACCAATTTTAAGAAAAAAATAATTAGCGTCGGTCTGTGTATCCTATGAAAATAGCCATGGTGGTTCATACATCTTACCCGGAATTTGTTGGCGGCAGGGAACATCACGTCCATTATTTGGCTTCGGCTATATCCGGTAATTGCGAAGTAGCGGTCATGTCCGGCGGCAGGAATATAAGCAAAGAAAGTAGAGTAAAGATCGGCAATTACAGCCGTATTACCATACCGATGATATCGGTGAAAGTCTCAAATAACCCTTTGCAGATCTATCGTTTTACCCCGGACCTTTTTTCGTTATTAACAAAAGAAAAACCCGATCTGATACATGCCTTTGAATATGGCTCTTATACTACCGATACAGCTTATTCTTATTGTTCAAGGTTTAATATCCCTTTGGTCTTGACCGTCTACGGGTATCAATTCAAAAGCCCCATTTTTAAGTTCCTCAAGGTAATTTATGACCATTCTTTAGGTAAGAGGCTTTTAAAAAGGGCTGATAAGATATATTATCCTTCTGATTCGCAGCGTAAAGAGATCCTGCGGATAGATAAAATAGCCGTTAATAAAATTAGCCGTCAAAATAGCTGTATAGATGTGAAACAATTCCAGGATATAGCTATAGATAATGAATTATTAGTCAGGTATGGCTTGCGCGGTAAATTCACATTGCTTACTTTAGCCAGAATATTGCCTAGAAAAGGGATCAAATTTCTGATACTGGCCCTGGGTATTTTAATTAAAGAATATAAAATAGAAAACTTGAAGCTGTTGATAGTCGGACCTGATTGTGGAGAATTGACAAATATTAAAAAGATGATCTCTAAAATGGATTTGGCAGAATCGGTAGTGATTACAGGTACAGTTGCCTATGACCAGGTGAAAAGTTACCTGGGGGTTTGCGATGTTTTTATTTTGCCTTCTCTTTATGAGGGGCTGCCATTGGCGCTTATTGAAGCTATGGCTGCAGGCAAGGCGGTAATCTTCAGCGATCTGCCGTGCGCCAGGGACGTGATTAAAGATCAAGAGAATGGTTTGTTGGTTAAACCGGCGGATAGCGCGTCTTTGGCCGAGGCGATATTGAAGTTATACAAAGACCGGGACCTTCGGGATAGCCTGGGCAGGAACGCCGCAAATAAAGCTCAATCTTTTGATTATGGCCCGGAGTCAAGGTTGATCCAGCAGCAGTATCAGGATATTCTGGCTAACAGGCAATAATAGAAAGACCATCAAAGTAACATGAAAATTGGGTTTGTTTATCCTTCTATAGAATCCCTCGGCATTGAATATCTTTCCGCGTCGCTTAAAAATAATCATCATCAAACAGCCTTAATATTAGACCCATGTTTATTCAATGACGATGTTTCCCACAACCGGATATTAAACCAGGTATTTTCATTCCGAAGCTACGTTATCGATAAGATCATTTCTTCCGGAGCTGATTTAATAGCTTTCAGCGTTGTTAGTAATACGTACCCCTGGGCCTGCAGCTTGGCATCCGAGATAAAAAAAATTACGAATAAACCTATAATCTTCGGCGGTATCCATGTAACGTTTTTACCAGGGGATGTCCTAAAAAATGATTTTGTTGACTTTATTTGCGCAGGGGACGGCGAAGATGCGTTGGTAGAGTTAGCTGATAAGTTAGAACAAGGCAAGGCCGCCGATAATATCAAAGGCATAGGCTTTAAGAGAAATGGTAATCCCGTTATAAATGATTTGGCGCGTCCAATCGACGATTTAGATAGCGTTCCTTTTCCGGACAAAGAATTATATAGAAATATCGGGTTTGATTTTAACGGTAATTACCGAACTATGGCCAGCAGGAATTGTCTTTTTTCCTGCGGTTATTGCTATAACAACCGCCTAAAAAAAATACACAGGGAACAAGATGCCTATTACAGGGTAAGAAGCGCGGATAATATTGTTAAGGAATTGCGGATCGCCAAAGAGAAGCATAAATTCAATTATGTGGTATTTGATGATGATCTGTTTCCTTTTGATTCGGGATGGCTGGAAACATTTGCCAGTCTA
>JBDRLN010000017.1:0-3578 GCA_043812955.1 Candidatus Omnitrophota bacterium
GAGCTTCTGGATGCTTTGACCCAAGCCTACATCAGGGTTTATCCTGGAAGTAAACCGCCTAATACTGCTTATGTTATAGAAAAAGGAAAGTTAGTTATCAATTTTTAAAAAAGCCTTGACAAATCCAGTTTCTTACTTATAATTATGATAATTGTGCAATATTATGAAAATAGACTGCTTATAAATTCTTGAAATAATCTTGATATAACCAACATCTAACCCATAAATAAACCTATGCGTAAATATCTAATCCTAGTATTAATGTTAATTTTACCTTTCGGTATTAGCTTTGCTCAGACAACTCCGGAACAGCAAATCCGCACTGATGAGCTTCAGAAAAAAGAAGAGGCCTTAAGAAAGAAGATCGAAGAGCCAAAGCCTGCTCCCCAAATCGAAGAAAAAGCACCGGCGCCAGCGGTTCAGCCAGGCCCCTCCGAGAAAGTTTTAGTTAAAACTATTCAAGTTCAAGGCGTTACTCTTGTTTCTGAGCAGGAAATAAGAGCAATCACTCAAGCTTCTGAAAATAAAGAACTTACGCTCCGGGAAATGTATCAGATTGCGGATAAGATTACTGATCTTTACCGCAGGAAGTCTTATATTACCACCCGCGCTTACCTGCCTCCCCAAAAAATGGAAGGGGGGGTTTTAGATATCCGTGTTTTAGAGGGGATTACCGGCACAACAGAAGTAAAAGGAAACCGTTTTTTTAAATCTAAACTGTTATTAAAAAAGATCACCCTTAAAAAAGGAGAGCCTTTTAATTATGAAATCTTAAGAAGGAATATGTCAAAGATCAATGAATCTCCTGATGTGCTCAGCCGGGCAGTGCTGGTGCCGGGCAAGGAAGCCGGGCAAACCGATATAGTGTTGGAGGTAAAGGATAAGCTTCCCATACATGCAGGATTTACCTGGGATAATTACGGCTCGCGTTATATCGGTTCAAACCGCTATAGTCTTAAAGTTGGCCATAATAATCTTTTAGGTTTTGGCGATACCCTTAATCTTCAGTTTCAGATGAATAAGCTGGATCACTTTTTTCCGAAAGATTACTATTTAGATAGTTTTAATTATCTTTTTCCTATATTCAACACCTGGAAATTAGGAGCGGCTGCCAGTTTTAGCAAAGTAAAATTAGGGCAGGAACTCCAAGATTCTAATGTCCGCGGTAAGACTAAGGTTTATAGTTTATTCGCGAATAATGCCCTGATAGATATAGAAAATTTCGTCTTAAATCTTAATTTTGGTTTTGATTATAAGGATATGGTCAATTCCCAGATGGATGCGGTAACTAGCCATGACCGTTTACGCGTAGCCAAACTGGGGTTTGACATTGATACATCCGATAAATTAGGCCGCACTTTATTTACCTACGAGTTTGATGCTGGAATTCCGAATATTATGGGCGGGATGAGTGAGACGGATTCTAATTCCAGCCGTCCTGGAGCAGGCGGAAAGTTTGTGAAAAATATGCTTAACTTCTTTAGGTCGCATAACTTACCTTTCTCTACTAATTTGTTATGGAAGAACCAGGTTCAGTTCTCCCCGTATATTTTACCTTCTGCGGAGCAGTTCCAGATTGGCGGAATTGCTAATGTCCGCGGTTATCCTCCGGCAGAGGCAGTAGGAGATAGCGGATACGCTACAACCGCTGAATGGACCTTGCCGGTATATCCAATTCCTAAAAATATAAGGGTCCCGCTCTCAAAAGCCAAACTATATGAAGCTTTACGCGTGGCGTTCTTTTATGATTGGGCTAACAGCCGCTTGCGCCGGCCGGGAGCAGGCGAAAGAAAGAACACTACTTTGCGTTCTGCCGGCTTTGGGGTCCGTTTTAATTTACCGGAAGATTTTTCCATCAGGGTTGATTTAGGCTGGCCTCTGGACAAAACACCCTCGGATAGCGACCACCTGCACACCTGGGCTCAGGTCACCAAGAACTTTTAGTAATTATTTGTTGGCTCTACCTTGACAAAGGTCAAGAAATATGTTACATTCCATAAAAGAAAGCGTTTTCACAGGAATAAAAGTTTTTGAAACCTCAGTAGTTAGATAAAACCGAATGAAGTTCTCCCGTAAAACGAAATTGAATATCTGGGCAGTAACAATAGCCGTTCTATTGTTCTGCCCTTCTTTGTTATTTGCCGCAGATAGAGTCATTGAAAGCGGGGAAGCCAAATTAATAATGGAGTTCAATGAAGGTTTAAACATTGCTGATGGCGATTCCTTAAGGCTTGTTTACACCGGAAGCGTAGCTGATCCATCAGCCTTATTGCGCGACACCAGCGGTAACCCTTCATACTGGGGCGGTTCTTTCTGGTCAAATTATGCAGTCATGTTTGTTAATCCCAGTGGTATTACCATTGGGGCCAATGCAAATATCCAAGCCGCATCTTTTATCGCCTCCACTTTAGATATTACCAATGATAATTTTCTCCATCCGGAAAAATATAGCAATTCCTACATTTTCAGCAAATGGATAGATAAAGCCGGAAAGTCCGTAATCAACAAAGGCTATATCAAGGTCAGAGAATCTGGTCAGGTTGTTCTCTTAGGTTCAGCAGCAGCTAACAGCGGCACCATTGAAACTACCTTGGGTTTAGTAGTATTAGCAGCCGGTGAAAAGATTACCTTAGGTTTAGATTCAGTTGGTATGATTTCAGTAGTTATTAATGACGCAGTAAAAGAAGAGATCTTTGATTCAAATGGCAATAAGTTAACCAGCGCGGTTGAAAATAGCGGAACAATTATTGCTAATGGCGGCAAGGTAGTTCTAGCTGCCAAGGTTTTAAATAAGGTATTTGATTATGCGGTTAATAATAGCGGTGTCATTGAAGCCAAGTCTTTAGTTAACCATAAAGGGGTAGTAGAATTAGTTGGTGAAGGAGATGTAGCAATAAAGTCTGTTATCAATACCGGAAGCATTATTGCTAGCGGCACTACTGAAAATCCCAATGCCGGGTCTATTACGATTTCCGCACCCAGTATCCTGCAACAGGGGATAATTGCAGCTAATGCTGAAGAAGCAGGTACTGCAGGCGCAATAGATATAGTTTCCCAGGATTCTACTGATGTTGATACCGGCAGCTCTACCCAAGCCCGGGCAATGGGTATTATAGGTAACGGCGGAAGGATCAGGATTGATTCTACTAGAGGAAGCACTTACGTAAATAAAGGCGCAATAATTGATGTTTCAGCAGGTAGTGGCTCCGGCAATGCCGGTTCTTTAGATGTAGGAGCTTTTGAGCAATTAGGGTTTTACGGTCTATTAAACGCCCGGGCTCCTCCGGGATATAATCCTGCAACCATTACATTCACTTATCATTCGAGTTCAGCCCCTACAGTAACTATAACCACTGACCAAGAAGACTACTCACCAAGCGGTAAACCAATCATTTCAGGTTCCGGTTTTCTTCCTAACCAAGAAATAACCTTAAATATAGTTGACCCTAACGGTACCCAAACCACCCTAAACGTAGTTAGCGATGCCTCCGGCAGTTTTACCTATATATATAGCCCTGATTCCTTAATGGGAGGCGCTTACTTTGTTACCGGCACAGATGGTTCAAGAAGCGCGGTAG
>JBDRLN010000018.1:0-87877 GCA_043812955.1 Candidatus Omnitrophota bacterium
TAATCCAATAAAATACGGGCCTATTAACAACCAGATAATAATCCCTAATATGCCTTTAGGGGTTATCTTTGGATCCACCAATATCAATGATAGATTTGCAACTATTCCTAACGCTAAAAGAAATGGATTCTTTACTAAAATCTCAAATCCACTACTTATTAACTCTCCAATTTTTAACTTATCCATTTCTCCTCCTTTTATTCAACCCCCGCTCCACCTCCACCCCGGCCAAAAACTATATCCCTTTCCCCTAATTTTAGGTTGAAAGATATCAAAGGGAAGCAATATTGTATCTAAGACAAATGAAAAAGGCGTGTCTATTAAAGCAGAGAAGAATATTAATCTGCTTATCGTATTTAACTCTGGCGACGCCAACTCATAAGATGAATTATCTGCTGAACACGCGTCCATCAGCTCTAAATCACTGCTTACACCGGGATATACCTTAGACGAAAAAAATTTACTATCATCTGTTCTATATAAAACCGAGGCGCACCCACTAATCAACATAGATAAAAATAAATAGCAGATTATTTTCTTCATCCCTATCCCGCATCCATTCTGGTTCAAAACTATAGAAGCGTCCCCTAGTTTAGTTTTAGGGGACACCTTTAGCTTTATCTGCGACGGTGTCCCTTATTTCTTCTTAAAGGTTTTCAATTTATCCCTATACATCTGCTTTCTTTCTCTCAGCAGTCTTGATATATCCTTCTGTCTTCGCGTAATTTTTTCTCGCGTCATCGCCTAAGCCTTAAATAAATCCCCTCATCCCCTAGTTTTAATCGTCATCCAACGCCATTTTTATAGCTTGTGTGATCGTTATCCGCAGAATCCAGATTGTTCCCAATGAAAATATGCAAGCTAGAACATAAATCAAATCTTCGAATGTTTTTGATTTGTGTAGTTTCATATTTATTCTACTCCTTTCATCAAACCGCCTCCACCCCGGCTTAAAACTATAAAAGCATCCCCCAGTTTTATTCTGTTTTCCTACAGCTACTTACCGATTAACAGGGTGTCCCTTTGGGGAACGTCCCCAGTTCCAATTCATCACCTTCCATCGACATTAAGTAATCTTGTTTTTTTCTTCAATATAAAGCCGATGAAATAAATAATCAGTCCTGCTATAAAAAATATTATCCACGAACTACGCACTGAAAAATTCCTCTGGATTATAAAATTAGTGGCAACCTCGAGAAAAAAGAAAGCCGCTACAATAGAGAATAATGTAGAGAATTCCCGCCTAAATACAGTTTTAAATGAAAACGGCAAAGCTGATCTTTTCCAAGGCTTAAAATTCGGGATGATCGCCGGTGTTTTGTCAGCCCATTCAGTAAACTGAACTCCGAATTTATTTCTTAAAAATTCCTCTTCGGCGAAAATAATCCGCTCGTAATAAACAAAAAAACCAATCAGTATCAGCAAGGCGATCCACCATACCTGGATAAATAAAACAATGCCTAAAACGATAATAAAATTGCCGAGATAAAGAGGGTTCCTTGTTATAGAATACATTCCAGTAGTATTCAAGGTCTCGGCTGCCTGCCATTTCGTATTTCTCCCTGACGTTCCCCTGGGAGCATAACCTGCGGTTAAGCAACGAACCAGTAAGCCCGTAAAGGAAATTACAATAGCACAAGCTTCCCAGAAATCACTCACAGAATCACCAAAAATCTTCTCTAATATCCTGGAATCTTTCAATCCAATAAACAGGATAGGAATGAATAAAAGCGGTAAATAACTTCGCCACCTAAAAAGCAATTACCTTGTTTTTCAATGTCTTCTCGCAATGCCATTTTATTATTATTCCTCCTCTCTTAATACCTACCCCGCCCTCGCCCGACTCAAAACTATATACAGCCCCGCCTCATAGTTTTAAAAAGTGAAAACTGCCTAGCTGGAACTTATTATACCACATAAGATTAAAATCAATGGACCTGACCCCTATCCTGACCCCTATCCCCATCAACAAAAAAAATATTCGATAAATTTGTCTCTTGGCGGGTGGCTTGGGTGGCTTAAGCAGGATGGGTTAAGGGGTCCCCGGTTAGTTTGCGGGTGACTTGGGTGGCTCACAGCCGCAAATTTGCGGCGAGAGACACCCAAGGCAGAACCCGCAAAATAATAGGGGAAAACTTAAATCCTGCGGAAGTCAGGCTAAGACACCCGCGAATGTGCTATTTATCGAATAATTCTTTTTGATTATCTTTATGCGCAATCCCGAAGTGCTCATAGGTAAGCTTGGTCACTTGCCTGCCCCGGGAAGTACGTTTCAAGTATCCGGCCTTGAGGAGATAAGGCTCTATAGTGTCAACCAGGGTGTCGACTTCTTCATTCAGGCTGGCAGCCACTGACTCAATACCCACTGGCCCGCCTTCATAAGTATCAATTATAAGTTTAAGGACCTTGCGATCTAAATTATCTAATCCGGATTTATCAATGCCTAATTCATTCAGGGTCCGGGAAGCCACCGCTACATCAATTTTCTCAATCTTCTCCACCTGGGCAAAATCCCTGACCCGGCGTAGTAAGCGGTTAGCGATCCTGGGCGTGCCTCTGGCCCTTTTCGCAATTGCAATTGCTGCTTCATTTTCAATTTTAACCTTAAGTATATCTGCCGAGCGCATAATAATTTCAGCTAAATCTTCTATTTTGTAAAAATCTAAATGGTGAAATATTCCGAACCTGCTTCTTAAGGGCGAGGTCAGTAATCCAGTGCGGGTAGTTGCTCCAACTAAGGTAAAAGGCTTTAAGTGGAATTTTATAGTCTTGGCGTATGGGCCTTTATCAATCACAAAATCAATCTCAAAATTCTCCATTGCCGGATAAATAAATTCCTCAACCACTTTGGATAAACGGTGGATCTCATCCATAAATAGCATGTCCCCTGTGTCCAGGTTGGTTAATATCCCGATCAGGTCCCCTGCCCTTTCAATTGCCGGACCGGAAGTTGCGGTGATCTTGGAATGCATTTCATGGGCGATGATATGAGCCAAACAGGTTTTTCCCAAACCCGGAGGCCCGGAAAAAAGAATATGCTCTAAAGGTTCTTTGCGCTGCTTAGCAGCGGTCAGACAGACCTTTAAATTAGCCACCATATCTTTCTGGCCGATAAAATCAGTCAGTTTATTCGGCCTTAAAGAAAGGTTTAAAACTACATCTTCTTCGGTCTCTTGTTTGGCTTTAAGGAAACTTCGCGGAGGGATAACCCCTTCAGGACCTACGGGGTTGTCGCTGGCGTAGATATACTCAGAATTAGTTTTTTTCCTGTTAGGCTTCATTGCCTTGTCTTTTATTATAAGGTACTATGTTTTCGTCGTTACGGGCAACTTCAATTTCCCCAAAGACTTCTTTCTGCCGGGCCACGATCTCTTTTAATTTTATCAGCTCCAAAATAGCTAAAAAAGTAACAATAATCTCCATTTTGCTTTTAGCCTGGGTGAATAACCCCGATAATGATACTGCCGATTTAACCAGCAAAAGATGCAGGATATTATGCACCTTATCCTCAACCGTGTATTCATCTTTAATAACCTGATAGAATAATTCCTTGGGCGCGTCTTCTAAAGCCTTGGAAAAAGCGCTAATCAGATCAAAAATACTGGCTTCAAAATAAACCGGAGGCGCATCCTCATCCTGCTTTTCGGGGAGGATAACCGGTTCGCCGGTCTTCGGCCTTTTAAATATATCCCGTTGGGTTATTTCCCTCTGCCTTAAATTTTCCGCTACCTCCTTAAACTTCTCATATTCCAACAACTGCCTGACTAAGTCCTGCCTGGGATCATCCCCTTCTTCTAAAACCTGTTCACCTTCCTGGGCCGGCAAAAGCATCTTGGATTTGATCTGTAATAATGTAGCCGCCATCACCAGAAACTCTCCGGCAATATTTAAATCCAGGTACTGCATAAGTTCCAAATATTGCATATACTGCTTGGTTACCGCGGCTATCGGAATATCATAAATATTTAAATGGTCCTTTTTAACTAAATATAAAAGCAGATCTAAAGGACCTTCGAAAATCTCCAATTTGATTTTGTAGCTCAAGACAGCCCCATCGCTGATTTTACTTCCCGCAGAGTTTTAGCAGTAACTTCCAGGGCTTTTCCCCTGCCCTCTGCTAAAATCTTTTTGATCTTATTCTTATCCTGCTCTAATTCTTTGCGTTTGGCTTTAAAGGGAGCTAATTTATCCCATAGCCCTAATGCCAGCCTTCTCTTGCAATCAGTGCAACCTACTTTAGCCTGAGAGCACCAATCATAGACTTCATTCTTAACATCCGGATGAAATATCGAATAATATGAAAATACATTGCAGGTGTCGGGGTGGCCGATATCCGACAATTTGATTCTTTTCGGATCGGTAAACATGGTCTGGATCTTTTTCTTGATCACCTCTTCGCAGTCTGAAAGATTGATAGTATTATCATAACTCTTACTCATCTTTCTTCCGTCTAAACCTAAAAGCCTGGAGGTCTTAGTTAATATCGCCTCCGGGTCAGGAAAAACCTCTTTTTTATACAAGCTGTTAAAACGGCGGGCAATCTCACGGGTAAGCTCAAGATGGGGAAGCTGATCTTCGCCTACCGGGACTTTCTGAGCTTTGTAAATTAAAATGTCCGCTGCCTGAAGCACCGGATAACCTAAAAAACCATAGGTATGCAGATCCCGGGACTTTATTTCCCTTAACTGCTCTTTATAAGTCGGGCATCTCTCTAACCATCCTAAAGGGGTTAGGCAAGAGAATATCATATACAGGTCTAAATGGGTGGATACTTCGGACTGGACAAAAAGAGTTGTTTTCTTTGGGTCTATTCCAAAACTGATCCAATCTATTACATTATCTATTCCGGATTCAGCTAAAACTGAAGGGGCCTCATATTCGCTCATCAAGGCATGCCAGTCAGCCACCATGAAAAAACATTCGTATTCTTCCTGCAGCTTGACCCAATTATCCAGGGTGCCGGCTAAATGGCCTAAGTGCAGTTTGCCTGTCGGCCGCATTCCACTAAGGATTCGTTTCTTATTCATAATATTATTTAAATTACCTAGGTAGAGGTACAGGTATAGGTATAGAAAAACGTATTTCTTTACCTCTACCTTTACCTATACCTTCATTATCTTCTATTCCTCAAGGACGCGGGCGATCTTCTGAACCTGGAAAGCTTCGATCACATCGCCTTCTAAGATCGCGTCGAAATTATGTAACGCCACACCACACTCAAAGCCCTCTTCTACTTCCTTAACATCATCCTTAAACCGTTTTAAAGAAGATATCTTTCCGGTATAAATTACTGTGCCGTTACGCACCAGCTCAGCTTCAGCTGAACGGATAACCTTGCCCTTAGATACGATACAGCCGGCAATAACTCCGTGAGAAGAAAGTCGGAATACTTTCTTAATTTCTACCCGGCCTAAAAATACCTTCTTTAATTTAGGCGCCAGCATTCCGGTTAAAGCCGCTCGGATATCATTAGCCAGCTCATAAATAATATTGTAGATCCGCACATCCTGGCCTTCTTTAGAAATCAGCTCCTTGGCCTGTTCATCTACAACAATATTAAACCCTAATATCAGGGCATTAGAAGCTATTGCCAGGATCACATCGGAAGTATTGATATTACCAATACCGTCATGGATAATTCTCATTTTGATCTCTTCGGTATTTATCCTGCCTAAGGTATCTTTAATCGCCTCTAATGATCCTTGGGCATCAGCTTTAATTACCAAATTAAGTTCTTTAAGTTTTCCCTGCTGGATTTGGGAATACAGGTCTTCCAGTCCCATCCTCTTTACTGAAATTATCTGCTGGTTTCTTTCCTGCTCTTGCCTCTGCAAAGCCAGGTTCTTGGCTGTCTTTTCATCCTCAATTACATAAAACTGTTCGCCTGCATCCGGAACCCCGGATATGCCTAAAACTTCAACCGGAAAAGATGGCATTGCTTTAGTAACTGAATGGCCCCGGTCATCATACATTGCCCGGATCTTCCCGTAAAATTTACCCACTATAATATTATCGTTTAAATGCAAAGTACCGTTTTGCACCAAGAGTGTCGCTATTGGGCCCTTACTCTTAATTAGTTTTGCTTCCAGCACAATACCTTTAGCCAGGCGGTTAGGATTAGCCTTTAATTCCATCATCTGGGCATCTAAAAGCACCATCTCTAAAAGTGTGCCTATTCCTTCTCCGGTCTTGGCTGATACCGGCACAGTAATGGTCTTGCCGCCCCAATCCTCAGCTGTCAAATCTAAGGCGGATAATTGTTTTTTAACCCGGTCCAGGTCAGCCTGGGGTTTATCAATCTTATTCAACGCTACGATTATCGAGACTCCGGCAGCCCGGGCATGATCGATCGCTTCTTTAGTCTGAGGCATTATACCGTCATCAGCAGCCACTACTAAAATTACCATATCCGTAACCTTGGCTCCTCTTGAGCGCATCGCTGTAAAAGCCTCATGGCCGGGAGTATCTAAGAAAGTTATTTCACCGTTAGGCAGAGCTACCCGATAAGCCCCGATATGTTGAGTGATCCCGCCGTGTTCTGTATCAACGACCTTACTCTTACGGATAGCGTCCAAAAGCGAAGTCTTGCCATGGTCAACATGGCCCATTAAAGTAACGATAGGAGAACGGGCTTTTAGTTGCTCCGGAGAATCTACATCTACATGTAATTCTAAAGCTATCTCTTCTTTAGCCAGGGCTTTTTTAACCGCAAAACCGTATTTTTCGCAAACCTTAATCACTATCTCTTCTTTTAGAAGATTATTTAAGCCTGCCATAACCGACATGCTCATTAAATTCTTTATTAGGTTGGAAGATTTATCCCCCAGCCTGATTGCCAAGTCTTTTACAGTAATGGGTAATTCCAATTCTAATTCTTTAGTTGGGACGACAGGAGCAGGAACCACAACAGGCTTAGGAACTTCGACAACCATAGGTTCAGGAGGCTGGGCAACTGTTGGTTTAGACGTCCCTATCTTTGGCCTTACCTCTACCTTAGGACTAATCTCCTCTTTTACAAGAGGAGTAACTTTAGGTTTATGTAGAGCAGCCTTAATTGATTTAGGCTTTTCAATTACTTTAGGTTTAGGCGCAGGTGTAATTTTTTTCTTAACTGCTTTAGGCTTAACCGCAGCCTTAGGCTTATTTTCTGCCTTAACCTGAGCCTTAGGCTTACTTCCTGCCTTAGCTTTAACTTTAGCTTTCTTTTTTTTATCTTCGGTCATATTATCCTATTCTTTCGCGGCTGATGTTTTTTTACTCTTCTGCTCAGCCTTTAGCTTGGCGGCTTTTGTTTTAGCCGAAGCTTTAAGTTTTGGTTCGGCTTTAACTTTAGTTTTGGTCTTAGCTTCTGCTTTGGTCTTAATTTTGGCTTTAGGTTCGGCTTTTGCTTTCTTAGTCTTTGTTTTTGCTTTTTCCTCTACCTCTACCTTTACCTCTACCTTCTCTTCTTTAGGTGCCTCAGCAGCCAATTTAGCCAGAGCTAAAGCTTCTGCCGCGGCAGCAACGGCCGCAGCAGTCTCTTTGGTTCGAATATCCAACTCCCAACCAACAAGCTTAGAAGCTAAACGCACGTTCTGTCCGTGCTTTCCAATAGCCAAAGAAAGCTGGTCATTAGCCACAATCGCCTCAGCCCGCCTACTATTCTTATCTAATTTTATCTCCGATATTTCAGCCGGTAAAAGCGCAGCCTTGATGTATTCTTTGATATCGTCATTATAACGCACAATATCGATTTTCTCGCCTTGTAATTCATTAACGATATTTTTCACTCGGTTACCCCGCATCCCCACGCAGGCGCCTACTGAATCCACTTTTTCATTTTTGGAAGCAACCGCGATCTTGGTCCGCTCTCCTGCCTGGCGGGAAATGGCTTTTATCTCTACTGTCCCGTCGTATATCTCCGGAACTTCCAATTCAAATAATTTTTTCACCAGGTTAGGATGGGCCCGGGAAAGAATAATCTGCGGGCCTTTAAGCTCTTTTCTTACCTCTAGAACATAAGCCCGGATCCTCTGTCCCTGCTTAAACTCTTCTTTACTGGACTGCTCCCTTTTTAAAAGGATCCCCTCGGCCTTACCCAAAAGGTCGATGATAGTATTGCCTTTTTCAAACCTGTAGACTGTGCCGCTGGTAAGCTCGCCTACCCTGGCTTGAAATTCATTGAAAATAACGTCTTTTTCCGCTTCGCGGATCTTCTGAATTACTACCTGCCTGGCAGTTGAAGCCGCAATCCTTCCAAAATCAAAAGAAGTGATCTCTTCTTCATTCTTAAATGCGTGGATCTTGCCGGTAGCCAGATCAACTTTAACAGTTAATTCTTCTCCGGGCTTAGTATCAATCACCTTGCGGGCAGCGCTCAAAATAGCGCTCTCCACTGCCGCGACCAAGACTTCTTTTTTTATCCCCTTCTCCCTCTCCAATTGCTCGATTATGCTTAATAATTCCTGACTCATAAAAACTCTCCTTATATTTTCTGCTTAGCTTTGTTTATTTTTACAAAAGGTATCTCTATTTCTGTTCCTTCTATTTCAATGTAAGCTGAATTTTCATCCGCTCTGCGGATGATCCCTTCCAATTCGACCGAGCCATTTATCGGCTCAGATAGAAAAAACCTGATCTTTTTATTTAGGTTGCGTAAAAAATCTTTTTTTTCGGACAATGGCCTGTCAAGCCCGGGTGAAGAAACTTCCATAATATAACCCTGCTCAAGTATATTGGCCTCGTCCAACATCGCGCTTAAGCGCCGGTTAACTTCCGCGCATTCTTTAATAGTAATCCCGCCTTCCGGCTTATCCGCCAGGATCCTCAAAAACAAACCCTGGCCCTGATAATTACAGATAAGTTCCACCAGTTCCAGCCCCTGGGATTTAAGATTTTCATCGATCATTATATTCAATCTCTCAGATATTTCTTTCCTATCCATTATCCACTATCCTCCTTATAATTTCTTCAACAGGAGCGCTAATCTTTTCTTTAGTCCTACGCACTTTCAATTCCAAATTATTGTTTTTTAAAAATTCCTTGCCGATTATTACCTGAAAGGGTATACCGATCAAGTCCGCGTCTTTAAACTTAACCCCTGCCCGTTCATCCCGGTCATCCAAGAGCGGATTGACCTCCTGATCCTTTAGCGCCTGATAAACACCCTTGGCTTTATCCATGATCTTCTGATCAGTCACATCCAAAGGCATAATTATAACCTGAAATGGAGTTATCTCTTTAGGCCAAATTATCCCTTCAGCGTCGTGATTCTGTTCGATGATGCCGGATATGAGCCTTGAGACCCCTATGCCGTAACAACCCATAAGTATAGGTAAACTCAAGCCTTGCTGGTCCATAAAATTAGCCCCTAAACTCGCGCTATACTTAGTCCCTAGTTTAAAAATATGGCCCACCTCAATGGCATTTATCTTCTTCATGCCCGTATTGCATTTCGGACAAACTGTGTCTCTCTCATCAGTAAAAGTCCTGGTAAATTTACAGCCCGGGCAGAAACAAACTACATCTTCCCCGATCTGAGCCGGGACCATAAACTCATGAGAGAGATTGCCTCCCATTACTCCCGGGTCAGCCTCAATAACTAAAAAATCCAGGCCCAGGCGTTTGAAAATCCTATAATACGCGTCATACATTATTTTGTAATTCTTATTTAAACCATCTTCATCCTTATCAAAACTATAAGCGTCTTTCATAATGAACTCACAACCCCTAACTAAACCAAAACGCGGCCGGATCTCATCCCGGAATTTAGTCTGGATCTGATAAAGTATCAAAGGCAGCTGCCTGTATGAAGAGACATTATTTTTAACCAGATCAGTAATCACCTCTTCATGAGTAGGCCCGAGACAGATATTCCTTTTTTTACGGTCAGTAAACCTGATCATTACCTCTCCCATAACCTGATCCCTGCCTGAGGCCAGCCATAATTCCAGAGGCTGTAGAGCCGGAAGCAATAACTCATTAGCACCTATTACGTTCATCTCCTGGCGTATAATATTCTTAATATTATTCAAAACCATAAGCCCTAAAGGAAGATAAGAATAAACCCCGGATATCAACATCCGAATCAAGCCTGCCCTTAGCATCAGCTGATGGCTGACTGACTCAGCTTCTTGTGGCGTATCTTTTAAAGTTGGAATAAAAATTTTTGTCCAATACACAAAACACCTCTATTTAAAAATCCACTGACGTCCGCCGTAGCCCATAAAAGTTCTTAAGCATCAATTAAGGGGGCGAAGGCGGATATCTCCTTTAATAAAATATCCACGCACTGATCAACTTTAATCTTTTTTACTGGCTTGCCCTTTTTAAACAATAGCCCTGCCTTTTTCCCAAAGGCAACTCCCAAATCCGCTTCCTTGGCTTCGCCCGGTCCGTTAACCACACATCCCATAACCGCCACTGTAAGTGGTTTTTTATCGACTTTCCCGGTGTCCGCTTGCCTCACCGGTAGGCAGGGTGTCCGGTATCCGGTATCCTGAGCTAATTTTCTATCTATATCTTTTACTATCTTAATCAAATCCACTTCACAGCGGCCGCAAGTCGGACAGCTGATGATCTCCGGACTGAACCTGCGCAACCTCAAAGACTCCAATATACCCCTGGCAACCCTTATTTCTTCTAAAGGGGTATCAGTCAAAGATATCCTTATTGTATCACCGATACCCTGCATTAGTAAAGCCCCGATTGCAACACTAGACTTTATTATCCCGCTGGCTGAAGCGCCGGTAGCAGTCACCCCTAAATGCAATGGGTAAACGCATAACTTACTGATCTTTTGATAAGCCTCAACCGTATCCAGGATATTTGAGGCTTTTAAAGAAATCACGGTATTATAAAATCCGCAGCCCTCTAATATTTTAATATAATCTAAGACACTCTTAACCATTTTATCAGCTTGAGACTGTGGACTGTGCCTGCCTGCCGGACAGGCAGGGACTGTGGACTGTGGGCTCCTGAGCGAACCAGAATTAACCCCTACCCTTATAGGTATTCCGCAAACCTTAGCTTTTTTTACAATTGCCCGGATTTCTTCTTTCCTATAAATATTCCCCGGATTAAGCCGGATCTTATCCGCGCCATTGTCTATTGACTCTAAAGCCAGGCGATAGTCGAAATGTATATCCGCGACCAGTGGTATTTTAACTTTAGGTTTGATCTTAGTTAATGCCCTGGCATCCGCCATATCTTCTACTGCCAGGCGGATGATTTCGCATCCAAAATTTTCCAGCTCTTTTATCTCATTAATAACTCCGGAGAAATTTTCAGTTTTGATCTTAACCATCGACTGGATCGCCACCGGATTATTCCCGCCGATAGTCAGATCGCCTATCTTGACAACTTTAGCTTTACGCCTGATTATTTTCATCGGATAAATAATTTACTTACCTTTTCGATCCAGCCAAAACGGATCAGGTCATTATAGAATACCGCCACCGCCAAGGTGATCAATAAACTCATCCCGACATTAGAAAAAATCTTCTCCGCCCTCTGACTTAAAGACTTACCTCTTATCTTCTCTATTGCCAATAATACAATATGCCCGCCATCCAATGCCGGCAAAGGCAATAAATTAAATATAGCCAGACTGATACTTAAAGCAGCCATTAGATGCAGCATAGCAGCCAATCCTAAGCTGGCAGCCTTAGAAGTCAAATAATACATGCCTAAGGGCCCGGTTACCGAATCCTTTATGGATAACCTTCCAGAAATCATCCTCCCTAAAGCCCGATAAGTCAACGTCGATAAGTCTAAAGTCTTATTTATCCCTAAGAAAAGAGACTTAAAAAATCCGTATTTGATCTTTATAATCTCATCAGCCGGAGTTATCCCTAATAAGCCGATATTCCGCTTCTCCCCTAAAGCATCCTGTAGGGGTTTTTCTCTTATCGGCACGAAAAAAATAAATTCCCGGCCTTCTCTTAAAACCAAAACATTTACCCTTGATTTATCCTTGCGCATCTGCACCGCAGTCTGTAATTCAGACCAGGTCAGCGTTTTTTTATTATCAATACTGACGATCTTGTCTCCGGATATTATCCCGGATTCTTTGGCCCCGAAACCATCAACCAAACCCCCGACCTTAGTGGTCAGCGTAGGAAACCCAATAAAGAATATAAGCCAAAAACACAAGAATCCCATGACATAATTTAAAAACGCTCCGGCAATAATTATCTTAAAACGCTCTTTTATTGACTTAGAGAAATACTCGTCCTTTCCCCCCTTATACTCCTCAAGGTTATCCCCGGCTAATTTTACATAGCCTCCAAAGGGAATCGCTGAAAGCGAATATTCTGTCTTATTTTTTACCTTAGTGAATAGCCTCGGGCCAAAACCTATGGAAAACTTCTCCACCCTTACGCCCACCCGCCGGGAAGCAATAAAATGCCCCCACTCATGCACAATAATCAACAACCCCAAGATAAACATAAATATAAAAAATGAGATCATATCTTCCTTTCTTAAATACTTGCGGTCAGGTTTAGGTTAGGATGCCCGTTCAGTTATTAGGTTATGCAGTTAATGATTATACCTTGCTTTACCTTTACCTTTACCTTTACCTTTACCTTTACCTAGCTCTCTTAACTATGAACTATCGACTATTAACTATTTTATGGGCTTCCTGTCTGGCCCAATTATCAGCCCTGAGAATCTGGTTTATATCCGGACCACCGATCTTTTTATGCCGATCAATGACCTTCTTAATTACCTCAGGGATATCCGTAAATCTTAAATTACCTCTTAAAAATTCATCAACGCTTACTTCATTACCGGCATTCAATACCGCCGGGACACTCCCTTTCTCTTTAGCCGCCAAGTATGCCAACGCCAAACAGGGAAATTTCTTAAAATCCGGTTTATAAAAATTCATCCTGCCTAATTTATAAAAATCAACCTTGCCTGCGTTACCAGCCAGCCGCAGGGGATAAGTAAGCGCGTATTGTATAGGTATGCGCATATCAGTAGCTGATAATTGGGCCATCACTACCCCATCGGCGAATTCAACCATGGAATGAATTATTGCCTCCGGATGAATTATCACTTTTATCTTTTCAACCGGAGTATCAAATAAACACATCGCCTCCAACACCTCCAGGCCTTTATTCATCAAAGTGGCTGAATCTACGGTAATCTTCCTGCCCATCTGCCAGCGGGGATGCTTAAGCGTATCTTTAACCGAGATCTTCTTAAACTCGAGCCTATTTAATTTCCTAAACGGCCCGCCTGACGCAGTCAAATAAATATTTTTTAACTCAAATTTATCCTGACCATCCAAACACTGCCAGATAGCCGACTGCTCGCTGTCTATAGGAATAATCCTGATCTTTTTCTCTAAAGCCTTGCGCATGATAATCGGCCCGGCCATAACTAAAGCCTCTTTATTTGCCAGGGCTATCTCCTTGCCCTTTTCAATAGCCTTTAATAATGGTATGAGCGCAGCTGAGCCACTTATAGCCAAAAGCACCAAATCAATCCTTTTATCCTCCAGCATAAACTCAAGGTCCTGGCCGCCGATAAAAACTTTGGTGAAGGTTCCTACCCGGGATTTTAACTCTAGCCCGGCCTCTTTATTATTTATACTGACAAACGCAGGTTTAAATTCCCTAATCTGTCTGGCTAAGATATCGATCTTAGAGTTAGCGCTTAAACCTAAAACCTTAAACCTTCCCGGCAGATTACGCACAACTGCTAAAGCATTCTGACCTATGGAACCAGTTGATCCTAATATGACTATATTTTTCATTTTTTATTGGGGCCAGAATTATTTTTTACTTGCTCAAAAAAATAATTCTGGCCCCGTTTCATTATCTTGAAACAATGCTCATATAAAAATAGAATGCCGGAGCGGTAAAAATAAGGCTATCTACTAAATCTAAGACCCCGCCCATTCCCGGTATCAAGGAACCAGAGTCCTTGGTCTGACAATCCCTTTTGATCAGGGACTCGGATAAATCCCCTAACTGTGCCAATACGCTTAATACCAAACCCAAAATAAAAAGATGAAGATAGGAAAAAGGCAAAAACGATTTACAAACCATCGCCCCTAAAACACTAAGCATTACTCCCCCAACCGCGCCCTCCACCGACTTCTTAGGAGATATTCTCGGGATAAGCGGATGTTTGCCAAAACGCGAGCCTACCAGAAATGCCCCCATATCGGTTAATTTAGTAATAATGACTACTCCGGCCAGAAAAGCTGTCCCGTTTTCTAAGAAACGTATCTTGATCAAAAAACTCAAAAACCAGGAGATATAAAGAATTCCGAATATAGTAGTGGAGATCCCCACTACCGCCCCGCTTGACTCGCGGCGCTTAAACTGCATGATTATTAAAAATAATAAAGCTAAAACAATTAACAAGAGCTCCCAGCTCTTAGTCAGTTCAAAACGGGACAAGATCGAAAGCGGTATTACCGCGCCCATGCCGATGCCGAAGTATTTGTAAATACTGATGCCTTTTTTCTCCAACATCGTAAAAAACTCATAAAGCCCCAGGATTATCAATAAAGTGATCACCAGGCCAGAGAGCCAATCGCTGAATATTACCAGTATTGCAAGCAAGATCAGCGCTATTGAGCTTAAGATCCTTTTATTTAGCATCTATCCCCCCGAACCTCCTCTTCCTCTCGGTAAAAGCCTCAATGGCCTCTCTTAAATCATCTTTCTTAAAATCCGGCCAGCATTTTTTCACAAAATAGAATTCAGCGTAAGAAAGCTGCCAGAGTAGAAAATTACTTATCCTTATCTCTCCGCTGGTACGAATTAGTAGGTCCGGGTCAGGCAGGTTCCCGGTATAAAGAAATCTCCCGAAAACCTCTTCATCCAAATCATCAATCCTAACCTTCCCCTTCAGAGCGAGATGGGCAAAATCTTTTGCCGCGTCCACTATCTCCTGGCGTGACCCGTAATTTAAAGCGAATACCAAGGTCATCTTGGAATTGCTATGAGTTTTTTCTTCTGCCGCTGCCATCTTCTTCCGGATATCTTCTGGAAAAGGGTCTTTCCTGCCGATAAACAATACCTTTATATTGTTTTTATGCAAATCCTTGATTTCATTATCCAGGAAATCTTTTAAGTAACGCATAAGAGCGTCAACCTCTTTTTTAGGCCGGTTCCAGTTCTCCGAGGAAAAAGCAAAAAGAGTAAGTACCTTGACCCCGAGATCAGGCGCAACCCTGACTATCTCCCTGACCCGATTTATCCCCTCGCGGTGACCGATAACCCTGGGCAGCCTCCTGGCCTGGGCCCACCTGCCGTTACCATCCATTATTATCGCGATATGCTTAGGGTTATTTTTTTTATCTATCATATTACTCTAGGGGACGTTTCTATTTTTCTCTATAAAATTTCCTGAAAAATAGAAACGTCCCCTAATTTAAACTCAAAGTTCAAAACGTTTTATTTTTACGTTTTTCGCTTTGAGCTTTAAACTACTGATGGACTCGATAATCTATTTCCGGGAAGATATTATCTTTGTATTCGATTTCCGTTAGCCATTCCTGGTCAATGGAATTTGACTTTATGTCTTCGTATAGGCGTGTAAAATTCAAAATGTGGTCTTTGGTCCTGCGGACTGCATAAGAAGTATGCGTTCCCGTGCCCATGATAAATGCCCAATCTGAACTCTGGGCCAAAAGTAATTCCCGTAAAGCCTGGTTTAATGCCCTTTTAAATAAACCGTTGGTATTAGAATAGGACCTGACGAGCTCAGTCATTCGCCCGGATGCGCTATGTAAATGCCGGTAGATCCAGTCATTCGAGCCCTGCAGCCACATCTCAGAATAACCCTTCCATCCCCAGCTGGACATCGAAGGAGTAATCACCTGGTTACGCGGATTCTCAGCCAAATATTCCGAAGGCGTAATCAACCGTATTATATCCTGATCACAAGAGATCTTACGGATCAGAAAATCCAACCACTGCGGGCCTTCATACCACCAATGCCCGTATAATTCTGCGTCATAAGGAGAAATTATCAAAGGTTTCTTGCCGATAAAATCATTCAGGTATTCAACCTGCTTCTGGCGGTTAAACATAAAATTCCCGGCGTGTTCCGCGCACTTTTCAGTGGCCCATTCCGGGACATAAGGCTCTTTGTGGTTTCCCGTACCGGTTATACGATAATATTTTATCCCAGTAGCAATCCTTACTCCGTCAGGATGGATATAAGGCCGGATGTAATTATACTCGCAGTCAAAACCGATATCCCGGTAGAATTCCCGGTAATTATAATCCCCCGGATAACCTTCGATCGAAGACCAAACCTGCTTGGAAGATTCCAGGTCCCTGCTAAAGCAGGCAACACCCGTGCCCTTGCAATACACCGGGGCGAATACCCCGTATTTAGGCCTGGGAGTGCCGTGTAAAACTCCGTGGGCATCGGAAAAAAAATATTTTAGGCCTGCCTCTTTTAGGATCTCATCCTGGCCCGGCTGAAAACCGCATTCCGGAAGCCAGATGCCCCTGGGCCTTCTGCCGTATACGCTCTCATAATGGCTGACAGCTACCTTGACCTGAGCCCTTACTGATTCTTTACAAACATCCATAAGCGGAAAATATCCATGGGTTGCCCCGCAGGTAATGATCTCCAGTTTTCCCAGGTCCTGAAACCTCTTAAAAGCCATCGCTAGATTCCTCTTGTATTTTTCAAAAGTATCCCTGGCCCGGCAAAAAGTATTCAGATACATTATTGCCAGACGTTGAAATTCCGGCTGCCAACTAGTCCTTTCTATTTCTTTATGGGCCAGTTCGATCAGCCTATTGATATGTTTTACATAGCGTTCCTGCAAAAGCTGGTCGCAAAACATCGCGGTCAGGGTCGGGGTTACCGACATGGTAATCCTAAAGTCTATTTTGTCTTCCATTAATTTTTCGTAGACCCAGATCAGTGGCAGATAAGTTTCAGTGATCGCCTCATAAAACCAATCTTCCTCCAGAAAATCCTCGTGTTCAGGATGCCGGACATAGGGGAGATGACTGTGCAGGACTAAACAAAGGTATCCTTTATTAGACATGTCTATCTTTCTTTTTTTTTCACGGATTCTCACGGATTTATTATACGGATTTTCACAGATTATCCGCGTAAATTTATCCGCGTAAATCCGTTATTTTATCCGTGTATATCCGTGTCAATTCAAAATTATCACTTCAGCACTTGGCTGGACTTGGTTTCGCGGGATACTATCGGAGTGATAGTCCTCTCTTCCAACTCGTCGCTAGCAACAGCCTTAACCGGAATTACCTGTTTTCCGTCAGGAAGCGCGTAACGTAAAGTAAAAGTCCCATCCGGCCTTAATTTTATCGGCTTACCCTGAACGGATACTTTAGCGTCCGGTTCAGTAGCCCCGTAGACAATTAATTCGCAATCCACAACTAACCAAAATTTCCTGATCTTGGGAATTTTTTTAACCGGGCTGGCCATTGAGGCCATTCCCGGAGAAGCCAAGATCCCGGAGAATAAGGCTTTTTTTACCCTCTCCTGCCAGGCCTTTCCTACGGGCGAACTCTGACCCAATCCAAAACCCATACCGTAAAGCTTGCCGAAAATCTCTTCAGGAATCATCCATTCTTCATCGCTGATCCAGGATGGCCCATCAAGCGGAGATTGAACTGTATTGGAACGAACTATGGTTATAAATTCTCCGTTGGGAAGTTTTAAACCAAAATCTGCACACCATGACCTCCCTGGACCGGCAGCATCAATATACCAGGTATTGGCATCATGATTAATCTCTATATCGAAAAATTTATGCGCGTTCTTGCCATTAAAAATAATCTGGCTGACATCATAAACCCTGAGCGTTTTTTTAGCTGAATGAAATATATCTTTAAGCTGCTGCTTTAACTTGGCCCAGGTATTTAAGGTCACTTCCCAGTAAGAATGCAACCACCAGGGATCGCGAATCTGTAAAATAATCTCATCCTTATTATATCCTCCGGGCAAATCATGAGGCATGGGCCTGGGCAATTGTTTCGCCTGAAGAAAAGAAAATTTAGCCCTTTCTATCTCCATCTGCTGCAGCCCCAACATATCCTTAAGGGGCATCTCAATAGTATTCTTTTTAGAAATAGTGCCTTTACGTATGCGACTTAAAACTTTACGTTTAACTGAGGCCGGAGTAGACTTTCTCTTGGGAATTATTTTGGAAAGCCTGTCTTTAATTTTGCGTATTTTTGTCATAGCCATATCTCATTACCTCCTTCCGCAGTAAGCGGAATACTTAGCACTACGATTACCTGGGGCGCCGCAACAAAAAAAGGGTTAAATATCCCCTCTTTTCTACAATTTATTATTTTGCGCCGTCTTCTTTTTTTAAATCATTTATTGATTATTGATTTGCTGTTTACCGAGGCGTCTTTAAACTCCTCTCCCAGGGCCTCTTTAACCTGGGTAACTTTAACCATCCCTTCTTTCAAATCCTTACTGACCAATCTCTCCTGATCCAATAGCTTTTTGGTCGCCTCATGGCTGGCTTTTTCATTCTGTAATTCCTTATCCTTGGCCATTAGCTGGAAATCCCGGCCCTTTTTTTCGTCCTGTAATTTCTCTTCAGCCTCAAGACGGGCATACATCTCCTTATCTTTCATATTCTTCTGCTTTTGAATATTTCCGCAGGATTTAATCGTAGTTATTAAAAATACCAACGTAAGTAAAACCAATATTGGAAAAAGTTTACCCCGGATATCCTCCTCCATTTATATCGCCCTCATAAAAACAGGTTAAAAAGGTTAAATAGATTAAAAAAATTAAGAGGGTTGCGGAAATAAATCCGACAACCTCTTTAACATTCTCAACTTTCTTAACATTCTTAACCTCGATTATTTAATGTTTTCCTTCGGTTCCTTAAGCCCTTCGGAATCCTTAATCTCTTTAACCTTAGTAGTCTTAGGCAGAATCACGATCTCAACCCTGCGGTTAAGCCTTCTGCCCTCTTTGGAATCATTAGCGCTGACCGGATGATATTCACCGTAACCTATAGCAGACAAACGCTCAGGCAATAAACTCTTTTGATCGATAAGATAATGTAAAACGCTTAAGGCCCGGGCAGTAGATAACTCCCAGTTTGACTTCCAGCTGGATACCTTAATAGGTTCGTTATCGCTATGCCCCTCTATGCCTACCTTAAATTCCGGGATATTCTCTTGTAAAACCCGGGCAACTTTATCCAGTATCGGCATCGCCTCAAGCCTGATCTTATCCTTCCCGGAATCAAATAATATATCTGCTACAAAAGTAATTACCAGGCCCTTTTCCATCATTTTAAGCCGGACGTTTTTATCCTTGATCTCCTGGGACAACCTTTTCTCCAGAATGTCTTTCACCTGGCTTAATTCATCTACCTGCTTGGATAAATTCTCGATCTTCTGCAGATCTGAACGCCTCCCCCCCTGAAAAACAAAAGTGCACCCGTTCAAGCCTAAGGCTGAAATCAATATCATAAATAAAATTTGCTTTTTCATCACAACCTCCTAGTTCTTTACAGTGTTTTTTATAGTATCATAACCTCAAATTATAGTCAAGAGATAAAAATAGTCTCCTGGCGGGAAGAACCAACTGAAACCAGGGAAAATTTAACCCCCAGGATATCTTGAAGCAGCTGGATATAATTCCGGGCGTTGCGGGGTAAATCATTATAACGCTTTGTCTTGCTTATATTTTCATTCCAACCAGAAACTTCTTTATATATTGGCAAAGCGTGCGACAATACCTCCAGATCGCAGGGAAACTCTTTGAACATCTTACCTTTATATCTATAGGCTATGGCTATTTTAATCAATTTTAACCCATCCAGGACATCCAACTTAGTCAAGGCTAATTCTGATATCCCATTTAAAAGTATGGCCTGTTTAAGCATCAGACTGTCCAGCCAACCGCACCTGCGCGGCCTGCCCGTAGTAGCCCCGAATTCATGCCCCTTTTCCCGGATAAATTTACCAAAATCCCCTGAAAATTCAGTTGGGAAAGGGCCTTCGCCTACCCTGGTAGTATACGCCTTAGCCACCCCGACAACCTTATCTATAAATACCGGGGATACTCCGCTGCCTATACAAGAACCTCCGGAAATAGCCGAAGAAGAAGTAACAAAAGGATAGGTCCCAAAATCAATATCCAGAAAGGTCCCTTGCGCTCCCTCAAAAAGAATATTTTTCTTATCCTTGATCGCCTTATTTAATAATATCGCCACATTCGAAACATACCCGGACAAGATTCGGGCATAGCCTAAATACTCTTTATACAGAGACTCAAACTCAAAACCCGAATGATGATATACCTTTTTAAATATTTCATTTTTCTCTTTCAGGTTATCTTTTAATTTCTCCTTAAATACCTTTGGGTTTAAGAGGTCGGCCATCCTTATGCCGCAGCGATTGGCTTTATCCGCGTAACAAGGCCCGATACCCCTGCGGGTGGTCCCAATTTTATGGATCAATTTTCCCTCGCGCAGTTCATCCATGATCTTATGATAAGGAAAAATTATGTGGGATAAATAAGATATTTTAAGCCTGTTCTTCATATTAATCCCTAATGATTCTAAGCCCCGGATCTCTTCGATCAGGGCCTGGGGATCAATAGTTACGCCGTTTCCTATACAGCAGACCTTGCCTTTATGCAATATTCCCGACGGTATAAGATGGAAGATAAAGGTCTTGCCGTCGACTACCACGGTATGGCCGGCATTACTGCCGCCTTGATAACGGGCTATATAATCAGCCGTCGCGGATAAAATATCGATGATCTTACCCTTACCTTCATCTCCCCACTGAGCCCCAACTATTACTGTATTCATACGATCCCTATATTAATTATTGCCTTGCATTAATAAAAGGTACAGGTAAAGGTATAGGTAGAGATTTTGTCTTTGTTTTTCTTTACCTATACCTCTTCCTCTACCTACTTCTATATTTGTCCCTATTCTGGCGACATGGTGAATATCTTACGGGCGATATCCGAATATTTTCCGATAAATTTCAACTCATCGTCCACTAAGGGTTTTTGGTTATGTATATTGGCGTAACGGGCCAGTTCCAGGATCTCGGTAGCCTCTTTCTCGTCTTTAAAAACTATCTCCAACTTATCATAAACATTCCGAAAACCCTTGATCCCGGAATATTCGCCGACAGTAATCTTCCTGCCGGTTTCAATAATCTCCGGTTCGCCCCGGCCTAATTCCTCATAATCATAAAGTTCATAATTACGCCTGTCCTTTAATGCCCCATCAGCATGAATACCGGATTCATGGGCAAAGGCATTTGAGCCTACGCCAGGCTGATTTATCGGTATAGGTATGCCGAAGGCGTACGAGGCATATTTACAGATCTTCCAGGCTATCTTTAAATCTACTTTCTCATCCAGGCGATACTTATCCTTGATCTGACTGCCATATTTTAGCGCCAATATTACCGCGACTAAATCCGCATTACCCGCCCGCTCACCCATCCCATTAATGCAGGTATTAATAAAAGCATCATACCCAGCGTCATTAACCGCCATTGCCCCGGCAACTGAATTAGCCACCACCATACCTAAATCATTATGGCAATGGACTTCAATAGGCATCTGCACTTCTTCGGTTATTTTCTTAATCCGGTCATAGATGCTAAACGCAGAATCAAAACCTAAAGTATCGCAATATCTAAGCCGGTCCGCTCCCGCGGCCTTGGCTGCCTGGCCAAATTCAATCAGGTACTCCATCCGCGAACGCGAGGCATCCTCGGCATTAACCCCGATAGTCTGCGCTCCCAATTTACGAGCCTCTTTAACCGCCTCAGCCATCTCTTTGATTATTGAAGCGTAATCTAATTTACCTTTAAACTTATGCTCAATCATCTGATCCGAGGTAGAAATAGATAAATTTAAATGTTTTATCGCAGGCACCAACTTATACGCCTGCCGGACATCTTCCTTGATCGCCCTAAGCCACCCCCCTAAATGGATAGGAGATAATACTCCCTTTTTAACCAGTTCCAGGTTGGCATTAAGGTAATTAGTCTCATGGTGGGTGATAGGAAAACCGAACTCGCTCTGATATGCCCCCATTTCATTCAGGTACAGATTGATCATTGTCTTCTGAAGCTTGGATAAACAGATCCGCGATGTCTGAACCCCGTCCCGGTTGGTAACGTCAATTAAATAAATCTTTGGTTTATTAGCCATCTTATCACCTCTTATCAGTTTTACCTCTTTATAATCTTTCTGAGGTCTTCTTTAGAAGGAACACCCTTGGAACTAAAAACCTCCCTATTATTTAATAGATAAGTTGGCCCGAACATGACCATTAATTCTTTATTCAGGCTTATATTCTCCCTCAATAAATTTTTTCCCTCATCAGACTGAGCGCAGGCCTTAATCTTCGCGGTATCGAATTTACCCAGGCCGCAGTCATCCCACCAGGAAGTAAAGCTATTTTTCGCCCGGCAGCTGATATAGTCCCAGAAATATTCCGGAAAATGTTTCTGCACACATACACTACGCAAGGCCTCTTCAACTTCCGCAATACCTTTAGGGGCCTCAAATTTATCTTCTTTCTCCACTGCCAGAAAATGTACTATAGGATTAAATTCTTTTAATGAATCGAGTGACGCGAAACTATCCTTATCAAATAAGCTAAAAAATAGATCCAACCTGCCCTTAACAAATTCGCGATTAAGAAAATACGACATACCTGACATCTGAGGCAAAACCTGATAGAATTCATTTTTTAATTCTAGATTATTTTTCAGGTTCTCGAATTCCTTTTCCTTCTCCAGCTCTTTACCCAGAAAATAAGCCGGTAGACTTAGGATATCAAACTCCCGGATTAATTTATCCGCTTCCTTACCCGGGTAAGGGACTTCCCTAACTTCTAGCCCGTTGATCTTCTTCTTAAAGAAATTTACCATCGGGTTAATATCACATACCGCGCAAGACTTAGGGCTAATAACCAAAAACCGCACTTTTTGGGCCGCGGTAAACAGGCATTGAGATCTGATTTCGCCGGGATTCTGGCAGGTCCCAATCATTTTTTCTTTTTTACAGTTACTCTCGGAAAAACAGCGCGGGAGCACTAAACTTATATCATCGTCATCAATTATTTTATCCGACAAACGTAATTCATCTATCCTGTAATCGGAAATTTTTTTATCTTTTATATTTAAAACTGCCTTGCCTAATCTACGGCCCTGCCAAGCCGGCCTTAATATCAAAGTGGAATTTACCTTAGCAAAGATACTCTCCTTTAAACGGCTATGCCCGATTATGACTACGTCGATACCCGGCACATTTTTAATCAGCCTAACATCCTCATCTTCGCCTAACTGGCTTAACAATATAATTATATCAACGGATTTGGATTTAAGCTCATCTACTACCTGTTTAACCTTAGTCCCGGGGTCCGCTATATCCAAACCCCCGGTTTTAGGAGCGATTGAAACCGGGGCAACTCCGATTATCCCGATCTTTACGCCAGCCAGCTCTTTTATCACGTAAGGCAAAACGTTATCTAATTTTAAATTACTGGAGACAAAATTTACTTTAGTTTCTTTTATAGCTTGCTGGAGAAATTCCCGGCCAAAATTAAACTCATTATCCCCTAAATTCAGGGCGTCGTATTTCATTAACTCCAGGGATTTAAGGTTTACCCGGGTCCGTTTCTTATCTAAATCCGTGTTCTGGGTATATTCATCCGTTAGTCCGCTGGCAAAAAATCCGCCTGAATCCAAAACTAAGGTATTGGCATTTTTTGCCCTTATTTCCTTTATCCGGCTAGCTCTCCGGGCTACCCCGCCGTCGGATTCTATCGGGCAGCTGCAGGGATAAAGCATAGAGTGGGTCTCGCCGGTGTAAAGTAGGGTGATTTCCTCGGCAAAACAGGGAAACGCAAAATTCAAAACTAAAAACGTAAAACTGAAACTCAAAACTAAAAAAGTTTTTCCCGTCCAGCGCTTAAGCCATAGGGCGGGATCCCGCATAAAAAATATTAGATTCCCAGCGGGAAAACTTTTAGTTGTAACCTTGCGCTTTTCCTGCCTAACTGCCGGATAGGCAGGCCTGCCGGCAGGCAGGGCGCTTTGCGCTTTTAACTTAATGGTCATAATTTTATTACCTTTACAGCCAATATATTGTCCAGCTTTTTGATCTTTTCCAAAAGTTCAGGGGATATCGAGCTATCCACGTTTAATAAACTTACCGCTTCTTGACCCTCGATCTTACGGCCAAAGGTCATTGCCGCGATATTGATATTGTGCTTTCCTAAAAGCGTACCGATACTTCCGATGATCCCGGGTTTATCCCAATTTTTCATAGTCAACAAGTATCCTGACGGAGAAGCCTCAACATAAAAATCATCGATATTAACAATCCTGGGCTCTCTCTTCGGAGAAAGTGATGCCGCAAACTTACGGGTTTCTTTATCAGTGATTATCTTAAGCGAGATCAGGTTCACGAAATCCTCTTCCACTAAAGCCTTGGTCTCTTTGATCTGGATGCCCCTCGCCTTGGCGATTGGGATAGCATTGATAAAATTAACCGTATCTTTTAAAACCGGTTTTAAGAGCCCTTTGACTAATGCCATAGTCAGAGAAGTGGTGTTATATTTGGTGATATCGCCGCTATACAAAATACTGATTTCATTGATCCTTCCCTCGATTATCTGGCCGGAAAAATCTCCCAATTTCTCAGCCATAATTATATACGGCTGTAATACTTTATAAAGCTCTGAGTCAATATTTGGATAATTTGCCGCATTGCGAATGCCTTTACCGGATAAAAAATCCCGCACGCATTCAGCTACTTCAATAGCTACGTTTACCTGGGCCTCTTCGGTTGAAGCCCCTAAATGGCAGCTGACTACCACATTATCCATTTTTAATAATTCCGAATTCGGATCCGGCGGTTCTTTTTCAAATACGTCTAAAGCAGCACCCGCGATCTTGCCTTCTTTAAGCGCTTTGATCAAAGCCTGTTCTTCGATTATCCCGCCCCTAGCGCAATTAATTACCCGAGCTGTCTTTTTCATTAAATTAAACTCTGCATCTGAAATCAGGTATTTAGTATCTTCGGTTAGAGGGACATGCACAGTAATAAAATCCGCAGTTTTTAATAATTCATTTAATTCTACCGCTTCGATCCCCATATGCTGGGCTGCTTCGCGGGATAAATAAGGATCGTAGGCCAAAACCTTCATCCCGAAAGAAAGCGCCCGCTTAGCCACTTCTGAACCGATTTTGCCCAGGCCGACTACACCCAGAATTTTCTGGTAAAGCTCGACTCCCATAAACTTAGAACGTTTCCATTCCCCGGCTTTAGTAGTAGAATTTGCCAAAGGGATACTCCGGGCCAAAGATAAAATAAGGCTCAAGGTCTGCTCGCAGGTAGAAATAGTATTGCCCGCCGGAGTATTCATTACCACTATGCCTCTCTCAGTTGCTGCCGGCAGATCTACGTTATCCAGGCCCACACCTGCCCTGCCGATAACTTTCAGTTTATTGGCCGCGGCAATAATATCCTTGGTCACCTTGGTAGCGCTCCTGATTAAAAGGGCATCGTAATCTCCGACCATAGCCTTTAATTCTTCTGGCTTCATCCCGGTCTTGATGTCAACCTGAAAATCCTTATTTGACTTTAATATTTTTAAACCTTCTTCGGACAAAGAATCACTGACTAGAATTTTGAACATCGCGTTAATCCTCCTTACTTATCTGTTAAATATAATCTAGGCATAGGTAAAGGTGTAGGTATAGAAAAATTTACGCCTTAAAAAATGCTTTACTCTACCTCTACCTTTTCCTTTACCTTCTTTATTTTAAAAATATCTCTTCCGCTGCTTTGACCCCTGCGCCCAATTGAAACTTATAACCCATCTGGGTCAGGACTTTTTCTAAACAAGATATTCCTAAAATAATATCAAACTCTCCGATATAACCCATGTGGGCGATCCGGATAAGCTTGCCTTTCATTTCTGATTGGCCGCCGGCAATAGTAACCCCATGAGTATCCCGCATAGTCTTGACCAGCTTTTCTCCGTCGATTCCAGCCGGAACTTTAGCCGCGGTTACCACATCTGACGCAGCGTGAGGTGCAAAAAGCTCTAACCCTAAAGCTTTCATTGCAGCCCTGGTAGCATCCGCCATTTTCTGGTGCCGCTTAAAAATATTCTCCAGGCCATCCTGTTTCATTAATTTGATTGCTTCGTTAAGCGCAATAATCAAACCAATAGCCGGTGTCCAGGGAGTATCGGTGCTCTCGTAAGCCTTCTGGCAGGCTTTTAAACTAAAATAATATTTCGGGCATTTAGATGTTTCGATCAATTTCCAGGCCTTGGGGCTGACTGAAATAAAACCTAGTCCCGGAGGAAGCATCAGCCCTTTTTGAGAACCTGAAACCACTACATCGCAATTCCAGGCATCGGTCTTTAAATCAATCGCTCCTAAGCCGCTGATAGCATCAACCACCAATACTGCCGGAGTATCTTTTAAAACCGCACCGATCGCCTGCATATCTACCGCGACACCGGTTGAAGTTTCGCAAAGAGTAGTAAATACCGCCTTTATTTTGGGATTGCTCTTTAATTTTTTTTCTATCTCTTTGGGGTCTACTGCCTGGCCCCATTCCACTTTTAATACTTCACAATTAATCCCGTAGGCTTGGGCGATTTCAGTCCAGCGCTCGCCGAATTTACCGCCCTCTACAGTGATAACCGTATCGCCTGGCGAAAGCAGATTTATAACTGCCGCCTCCATCGCCCCGGTTCCGGAAGAAGCTAAAATAAAGACGTTACTGGTGGTCTGGTATACGTATTTTAAACCTTCATGCGCTTCTTTTAATATCACCTGGAACTGCGGAGTGCGGTGATGGATTATTGGTCTGGCCAAAGCCTCACAAACTTCCGCCGGCAATGGTGTCGGGCCTGGAGTAAGTAAATAATTTTTCTTCATCGTAATTCCCTCCCATCTTAACCACTCCCACCCCGTAGGTGTCTTACACCTACGGGGTGGCTGTGGTTATTTTTTCTTACCTATAAATACTTCATCCACTAAGCCATACTCTTTGGCTTCCTGGGCTGACATAAAAAAATCCCGGTCGCTGTCATTTTTAATCCTCTCAATCAACTGGCCGGTATGCATTGCCAGAATCTCATTTACTCTATCTCTGAGTTTTAAAATCTCCTGGGCATGCCTGGAGATATCTTCTGCCGCTCCCTGAACCCCTCCCCAGGGCTGGTGTATCATAACCCGCGAGTTAGGCAAAGAAGAACGTTTCCCTTTGGTTCCGGCGCATAAAAGAATTGCCCCCATACTGGCAGCCTGGCCCACGCAATAAGTAGCCACATCGCACTTAATAAATTGCATTGTATCATAAATAGCCATCCCGGAAGTAACCGAACCTCCGGGCGAATTAATATAAAGGCTGATATCTTTGGCCGCATCTTCCTGCTGTAAAAATAACATCTGGGCAATAATCAGATTTGCCACATTATCATCTATGGCAGTGCCTAAAAAAATTATCCTGTCCTTTAAAAGCCGGGAGTAAATATCATAAGCCCTTTCATAACCCCGGGCAGTCTGCTCGATCACCATCGGAACCAAAACCTGATTCTTAATATCCATTCTCCACCTCCTTAAGCTCACACCTGCGCCGTAGGCGCATTTAGCGAAATCCACCAGCCCTTTTGGATATTTACTTAACGTAGGTTCCCTAAAAGGGCTAGGCTAGTTATTTAATTTCCCAATTTGCTTCTCTGAACAAAAACTCCATTACCTTCTGCGGCATATGGTCGTCTACTATTATATTCTCTTTTTTAGCTATGGCAGCCAGGATCATATAGATTTTTACTTGTTTTCTCGCCTGCGGCTCCAATTCCTGGGCAATCTTTTTCTCCTCTTCTTCGATCTTCTCTTTAGGCACTCCCTTTATAGCCAAGTCCACCTTAGTCTGCCGGAGCAGGTCTTCCTGCTGCTTTTTTACCAATGACTCCGGAAGTTTAAAATCCAGTTCCTTGGTAAGCGCTTCGACGACCTGGCCTTCAACTTTCTGGCGCTGCTGATTATCTTTTTGGGCAGCCAGCTGCCTCTCCATTACCTTCTCCAACTCAGCGATATTAGGATAACCTAAACTCCTGGCAAAATTATCGTCTAGTGTTTGAGCCTTGCGCGATTCCTTGATAGAATCGATATTACGCTTGATTTCATCTGCGCTAACTATCGCATTCTGATATTCAATCTTTAAACCCTTGTATTTATTGACTGCTATCTCCGGCATTATCTCTAATCTCGCCTTAAAAGAAAGCACATTCCTGTCTAACTTAACATCGGTTATCTGAGGCAAGTCTATGACTCCTAAATTCTCTTTATCCAGGGCCTGGCCATAAACCTCAGGTATTAATTCCCGCATAACCTGCTCATGGGCCAAAGAAGAATAATTCTTTTCCAATATATCCCGCGGCACATGCCCGGGACGGAAACCTTTTACTTTAGCTTCCTGGCCTATCCTTTTAAAAACATCCTCAAATTTATTCTTGACCACATCTCCACTGACTTCCACGGATATTTCTCTCTTGGCGTCATCGATTACCTTAACTTCAGTTTTCATTGGTTGCTATTCTCCTTCTTTTTTTTACACGGATTTCCGCGGATTATCCGCGTAAATCCGTTATTTTATCTGCGTGTATCCGCGTTTTACATCCTAAATTTTTCCCCTAAATATATCTCTTTAGCCTTAGGGTTATTGATCAGTTCTTCGGTCGGACCCGAAATCAAAATCCTGCCGTCAGCGATCAAGTAAGCCCGATCAGTAATTGACAAGGTCTCTCTTACATTATGGTCGGTAAGTAAAATTCCTAAGCCTTTCTGTTTTAATTCTTTAATGATCTCCTGGGCTTCATTAACAATGATCGGATCTATCCCGGAAAACGGCTCATCTAAAAGTATAAATGACGGATTGGTAACCAATGCCCGGGTGATCTCTAAACGCCTTCTCTCCCCGCCGGAAAGGGTAAAGGCCTTATTCCTGGCCAGATGGGCGATCTTTAATTCCTCAAGCAAATTCTTCAACCTCTTCAAACGATGCTTCTTGTTCATCGGAAGAGTCTCTAAGATCGCCATAATATTTTCTTCAACCGTGAGCTTCCGGAATATCGACGGCTCCTGAGAAAGATAGCCTATGCCGTAACGCGAACGCTCGTGTATCGGTAAAGAAGTTATATCCTCATTATCAAAAATGATCTTTCCTTTATTAGGCGGAATGATCCCGACCACCATATAGAATGTTGTAGTCTTGCCCGCGCCGTTAGGGCCCAAAAGCCCGACTATCTCGCCGCGTTTAACCAACATATCAACACCCTTAACTACTTCCCTGCCATCGTAGGATTTGGATAAACCCTTAATTTCCAGTAAGTGCACCTTTAAAATCCTCCGCTGAGGCTATCTCAAGTTTTGGCCTTCCTGAGAGTATGATCTTATTATCCACTGAGTTATAGATCGCCTCATCACTGTAAGAGACGTTGCTCCCCCGAACTATCTTAACATTGCCCCAGGCCCGGATTTTATCAATCTGCGAACCCATGAACATCGAACCTTCGCCGATAATTTCGGGTTTTTTTGGCGCTGCTTTTTTATCTGAGGAGCTAAAATATATATCCATTATATCGCTATAGATAGTCATATCATCAGTGACTACTTTAACGTTCTTATTAAAAGTAGCGGTTTTTTTACGATAATCGATCTGTAAAGGCCCATCGCAGGTAATCATTACCTTGCCAAAACCTTTTCCTTTAGTCTTGGATCCGGGAAGCGGTAAAACATCCACCGATACATCCTTGGATAAGCTAGCCTGACTTAAGTCTGGATGGCTTATCGCGCCTTTACCGGTAGTAACCACATTTTCTTTTTCTATTTTTACGCTATCCTCGGTAGAAATAGTCTTATTCTGCTTATCCCAATCTAAGGAATCGGTAGTCATCTTGGCTCCAGAAGAAATAGTCACTACTACATTCTTCTCTAGATGCATCTTTCCGGCGCTACGGTTATAATCCCCGGTATCAGCCATTAAGGTAACGTTATCCTGCTCCCCGTAAAAATTACTGGTAATATTATTAAGTTTTATGCTCTCCGCCGAAATATCCGCGGATTTTCCTTTAATATCCCAATTCCTTTTGCCCTTATCAGCGTAACCAGAAAGGGTAAAATCCTGGACCTGCTGGTCAGAGTCATTATTCGACTGGTTAGTGTTATCCGCAGCCTGAGCAGGCGTTGCGGAAAATATCAGAATCAGCATTAAAGGAACCAGTCTTTTAAATATCATAAAACCCGACCGCTTCTTTCCATTTCCCCTGAGTCTTAAGGATCAGTTCGGCAATCTCCCTGACCGCGCCCCTGCCCCCTTCTTTCATCGTAATATAAGAGGCCACTCTTTTGACTTCCGGACAAGCGTTAAACACAGCCACCGAAAAACCCACCCTCTTCATCAGACAGATGTCCACCAGGTCGTCGCCGGCAAAACATACCTCATCCTTAGTCAACCTGTATTTCTTTAGAATCTTCGCCAGAACCTTACTCTTAGGAGTTATATTTTTAAATACCATATCTACCCGCATATCCCGGGCCCGGGGTTTGATCGCCCGCGAATCTTTGGCAGTGATAAGTACCGTCGGAATACCGCACTTTTTCAAAAGATATACTCCCAGTCCATCATGCACGTCAAAGGACTTCAGATCCGAGCCTTTAGAATCATAGACTATCCTTCCGTCGGTCAGGACCCCGTCAACATCCAATAACAATAGTTTAACCTTCTTGGCTTTCTCTAGTATATATTCTTCCATTTTTTTAGGGGAATTAAACCAGACCTGCCCTTAACAAATCCTGGATATCCAAGAGCCCGACCGGCTTATTATTTTTATCCACAACCGGGATTTCGTCAATCTTTTTTTCTTCCAGGATACGCATGCCTTCGGCAGCCAGCCTATCCGCAGTAATCACTAAAGGATCCTTGGTCATTATCTCTTTGATCTTACGCCGGGTGAGATTAACATCCTCCTCTAAATGCCGGCGCAGGTCTCCGTCGGTAAATATACCAACGAGCCTCCCTTTATTATCCACTATTGTGGCTGAGCCTGCCCTGGCCTGGGTTATTTTAAGTAAGACTTGAGAAACTCTCATATCTTCACTGACTACAGGGCTGGCTTTTCCAGTGCGCATAATATCGCTTACCTTTAAAAGCAGGCGCTTGCCTAAAGCCCCGCCGGGATGAAAAAAAGCGAAATCCTTCTCCTTAAAACCTTTTAGTTCCAACAGACAAACTGCCAAAGCATCCGCCATAGCCAAAGCAGCGGTAGTAGACGCGGTAGGAGCCAGACCTAAAGAACAAGCCTCTTTTTTAACCGACACATCCAAAACCGAATCGCTATATTTTGCTAAAAGAGATTTGAGATTTCCGGTAAGGGCTATGACCTTAGAGCCTATTTTTTTTAAAAGCGGCATTAATTGCCTTAATTCTTCGCTTGAGCCGCTATTAGAGATTATTATTACCACATCATCGCAAGTCACTCTGCCTAAATCACCATGAACTGCCTCGGTAGTATGCAAAAATAAACTGGGAGTGCCTGTTGAAGCTAAAGTAGCAGAAAACTTCTGGGCGATAATACCGGTCTTGCCCATTCCGCTGACCACAATCCTCCCCCTGGCCTTAAACATTAGGTCCAGGGCTTTTGTAAATTCATCGCCTAGGCGAGATTTTAAAACCCTGATCGCCTCGATCTCAATATCCAGGACTTCTCTCGCTCTTTTTATAGTATTCATTCTATACATGATGACACGCTGTCCTATCTAATCGGGACACGCTGTCCTAACTGAAGCGGAAACAGTGTCCCCTTTGACTTGGACAGCGTGTCCGCTTTAGCTCTAACAGCGTGGCAGGGATTCAGGGATTCAGGGATTTTTCTATGCTTTTTACCTGCCTTAATAAACTCTCCAGCTCTTTCAGATCAATCATATTCGGCCCGTCGCAAAGAGCCTTCCCCAGAGAAACATGCACTTCTAAAAATAACCCATCGCAGCCAAAAGCTACAGCTGCCCGAGACAACCCTGAAACAAATTCTCTCTGGCCTCCGGAAGAAGTGCCTTTTCCTCCGGGAAGCTGGATACTATGGGTAGCGTCATAAATTACCGGATAACCAAACCCCCGAATTATTGCCAGGGAGCGTAAATCGGAAACTAAATTATTATAACCGAATGAAAAACCTCTCTCAGTGATCAGAATGGATTTATTCCCAGTTGATTCTGCCTTTCTGATGATCGGCTGGATATCCCAAGGCGCTATAAATTGCCCTTTCTTAATATTAACTACCTTGCCACTTTTGGCTGCCGCTACCACTAAATCAGTCTGACGGCATAATAAAGCCGGGATCTGGATTACGTCCAAAACTTTACTTACCTCAATAACTTCCTTCTGGCAGTGCACATCGCTTAATACCGGAACTTTGATCTTTTGTTTTACCTTATGTAAAATATCCAAACCCTTTTTTAATCCCGGTCCTCGATAAGACTCTAAAGACATCCGGTTAGCCTTATCAAAACTGGACTTAAAAATAAAAGGTACGCCCAGTTTCACCGTGATATCTTTAATCCTGCGGGCCGCGTCTAAACAATTAGTTTCGGATTCAATAACACAAGGCCCGGCAATCAACGCTAAAGGATTGCCCCCTCCGATTTTTATATCCTGTATTTTTACGACTCTGGTCATAATTAAAAAGTTTTCCCGCTCATAACCTTCAGGATTAGGCGGAATCCCGCATTATCTCAAATTCTATTGCGGGAAAAGAAAGATTAAAGTAAATTTATTTCTTTCCTGTTTCTGCCTTAATATATTCTTCTACTCTTACCAGATCCTCAGGCGTATCTACACCAATAGTATCGTACTTAGTTTCCACAACCTTTATCCGGTAGCCTTCTTCCAAAACCCTCAGCTGTTCCAACTTTTCTATTCTTTCCAAATTTGACGGCGCCAGGTTCTTATATATAAAAAGAAAATCTTTGGTGTAACCGTATAAGCCGATATGTTTATAGTAGCTTGGTGAATCGACTTCTGAATTTAGGGCCTTAAAAGGTATGACGGCCCGGGAAAAATAAAGGGCAAAATTATTCATATCTACAACCACCTTGACTATATTCGGGTCGTTTATAAGCTCCTGATTTTCAATTTTTTTCATCAGCGTAGCCATAGAAATTGATTTATTCCCCAGTAATGCCTGAGCCACGCTGTCGATCATAGTAGGGTGGATCAAGGGCTCGTCAGCCTGAATATTTATTATTACCTTTACATCTAAGGGATTAACTACTTCAGCTATCCGGTCACTACCACAGGCATGGTCCTTGGAGGTCATTACTACCTTGGCCCCGAATTCCCGGGCCTTTTCAGCTACTTTCTCCTCATCGCAGGCAATAATTAAATCATCCAAAAGCCGGGATTTTTTAGCCCTTTCCCAAACATGCTCTAACATAGACTTGCCGGATATCTCAGCTAAAACCTTCCCTGAAAACCTGGCGGAAGAATATCTTGCCGGTATTACTCCTATTACATCCATATTTTCCATTCCTTAATTTAGTTTTTGCAATAACTCTTTTCGGTTAGTTACCGCTGTACCCAATTTCCCCACAACTATTCCGGCGGCATAATTAGCGATATGCGCTGCCTCAACCTTTCCGGCCCCTGAACAAAGGCTTAAAGTAAAAGCGGCAATAACTGTATCTCCGGCTCCAGATACGTCAAACACCTCCTGAGATATTGTCGGTATATGAATAGTTTTTTTATTCTTTTCAAATAGTTTCATCCCCTGTTCGCCTAAAGTAACTAAAACCGCGTCAAGGTTTAAGTATTTCATTATATGCTCAGCCGCCACATCTACATCCTTCATAGTCGACAGCCGGTAAGTGTCCAGCTTGAACCTATTGGTATTATCCTTGATCTTTAAATTTCTGGCCGCGTTCTCCAACTCTTTGCGATTAGGGGTAATACAGGTAACTCCCTTATAATACTGAAAATGTTCCTCCTTCGGATCGACATTAATAATCTTTTTATGCTTTTTAGCTAAGCTGATAACCGTTTCCAAGAGCTCCATATTGATTACGCCTTTGCCGTAATCCTCGATAATAATCGCGTCAAACTTACGGATGTTTTTTTTAATAAAACCGATGATTCCCTGGTTTAACGCCTTAGGCAATGGCTCAACATCTTCCCAGTCGAGCCTTACTACCTGCTGGTGGCCAGAAACAATCCTGGTCTTTAAAGTAGTGCATCTTTGCGCAGATACAAAAATACCTGCGGCGGAAATCTTTCTTTTCTTTAATTCTGAAAGCAATATTCCGGTATTCTTATCCTTACCGATCACTCCGGCCAAACAGACAAATCCGCCCAGGGAACTAATATTATTAGCTACGTTAGCCGCGCCTCCGGGTAGAAATGTGCGTTTTTTAGCCCAGACTACCGGTACCGGCGCCTCCGGCGATATCCTCTCCACATCTCCCCAGATAAATTCATCCAGGATCAAGTCGCCGATTACCAGTATATTCGCTTGGCTAAATTTATTTACTATCTGCTTAAAATCCTGCATATTCTTTTAGCCCCCAATAAGGTTATAGACAACCTTATTAATTTATCACAATTTCAAATTCAAATCAACTCTATTTAGTTTTCGGGTTTACGGAAATCCTGGTTGCAATAGAGTTTATGGTATAGCCCCTGCTTTTCCAGGAGTTCGGCGTGCGTTCCTTCCTCGACTATCCTTCCTTCGCTTAAAACAAGTATCCGGTGGGCATGCCTAATAGTAGAAAGACGGTGAGCGATGATAAATACCGTACGTCCTTTGATCAGCTTATTTATCGCCTCCTGCACTATACGTTCAGCCTCAGTATCTAACTGCGAGGTTGCCTCATCTAATATTAATATCGGAGGGTCTTTAAGAATCGCCCGGGCAATAGCAATCCTCTGCCTTTCTCCTCCGGATAATTTCATCCCCCTGTCTCCGATAAATGTTTCATATCTTAAAGGCAGCCGTTTGATAAAATCATGGGCATGGGATTGCACTGCAGCTAATTCTATTTCTTCATAATTCGCGTCCGGCCGGCCATAAGTGATATTAGTCCTGATGGTATCATTAAACAGAATAGTCTCCTGAGTAACAATCCCTATTTGCTGGCGCAGGGATTTCAGGCTGAAATTCTTCGTCTCCTGTCCATCAATTAAAATCCTCCCGCGTAAAGGATCATAAAAACGCGGGATCAGATCTACCAGGGTAGTCTTGCCGGAACCGCTAGGCCCCACTATAGCCACGACCTGGCCTTTTTTTACCTCCAGGTTAATGTTCTTTAAAATCTCCTGGTTTCCATGATTAAACCAGACATCTTCAAACAGGATACTGCCTTTAAAATCCTTCAATTCCTGGGTATTCTTCCTATCTAATACCGTCGGAATGGTATCTAAGACTTCGTAGATGCGGGCATTGGCTGCCATAGCCTGCTGGATTATGGAATTAACCTGGCTCAATTTTTTAAAAGGCCGAATCAAAGAGAGCAATGCTCCCATAAACAAACCAAACATGCCGAAAGAAAGTTTTCCGGCAATTACCTCTTTACCCGCCCATAAAAAAACAAAAATACCGGCAAGGACGCCTAAAATCTCGGTAAACGGCCCTAATAACAGTGTACGCTTAATAGATTTCATTGAGAGTTTATAATAATACTGGTTGGTCTGGCTGAATTTGGCTACCTCGTAACTCTCCATATTAAATGCCTTGATGATTCTGGCGCCCAATATACTCTCATAAAGTATGGAATTAATATCAGCCATGGCCTCCTGGGTCTTACGGGATAACTTTCTTAATACCCTACCTACCTTAATAATAGGAAAACTGATTAAAGGAAGAAGCACCAGGGCAGTCAGGGCCAGCTTCCAATGGATAAAAAATATTAAACAGGTAAAAAGAACTACCTGCAGAGTCTGGTAAATCAAGTCCGTAGAACCATAAGAAACAGCATTTTCCACTAACTTTACGTCGTTGGTGATCCGGGAAATCAGCTCGCCTCCGCGCTTCTGGGTAAAATAATCCATGGATAAGGCGTGAAGCTTGGTATAAAGCTTGGCCCGGATATCCCTAACTACTAACTGGCCTATATCAGACATAAGATAACTCTGCAAAAAACCGAATATCCCCTTAAATACAAACAGGATTATTGTAGCCACGGCCATATAATTAAGCATGGCCAACGGCTGAATACCGTTAATAAAACTGATGAAATTGGAAAGGAAGGCTGGTAATTTGGTCGGAATAATGATTTGCTTATTGGTCAGTACTTTATCCGCCATCGGTACTATCATACCCAAAGAAACGCCATCAAATATAGCAGAAAAAAACATGCATATGCCTGCTATAATGAAAAGCCCGGGATAGGGTTTGACAAATCGCAGCAATTTCAGGTAATCACGCATCAGTTTCTCCTAAGATATATTGCTTTTTTTAGAGAAATATATATTAACACAATAGTTTATTTTTGTCGAGTGTTCTATTTTTAACCCTTCGTCCACCCCGTAGGTGTCTTACACCTACGGGGTGGAGCTGGTTCATAAATATTCTTTTAAATAGTACATATTTATGCTATAATTTTATCCCTATGGCCCAAAGCAAATTAAGAAACATTACTGAAGAGATGATCCGGGAGCGCTTAAATAAAGCCCTGGCTATCCATTATGATATCTGCAGCTGCATAACCTGCGAAACCGATATGCTTGCCTATATCCTTTCCCGGGTCCCGGCCAATTACTCAACCACTGAAAAAGGCGCAATCCATACCCTGGCTGAAAAAAACAACCAAGAAGAAGAAAGTTTAATTAACCACCTGATCTTTTCCGCCATAGATATCGTAAGTAAGAAACCTACGCATGAATTAAAGGAAGACCATCAGGCACTACTTAAATTAATGCTCAAGAAGATATTCCATGAAAGAGGCGTAGATTTCCGCAATTACCACCAGGAGATCTTAAAAAGAAGGCTGGCACTGAGGATCCGCGCCAACGGCTTAAAATCATATTCCGAATATATGAACTTCCTCTTCAGCAATCCCAAAGAATACGATAAGCTATTTGAAACATTATGCATAAATGTTTCCGAATTTTTCCGGGATAGCAGTATCTGGATAACCGTAAAAGCCCTTTTGGAAAACCTGGTCCGCTTAAAAAATAAAAACAACGAAAAGAGTATAAAAATCTGGTCAGCCGGATGCGCCTGCGGAGAAGAGCCTTATACCATTGCCATCATTTTAAAAGAGCTGTTAAATGACGATCTGAATAAATTCGACTTAGATATCTACGGCACGGACATTGATAAAGAAGCCCTGGAGGCCGCAGAGGAGACGGTATATCCAAAAGCAAGCGTTAAAAATTTAACCCCTCGGATCGCCGAAAAATACTTCCTGGCTATCGGCGGGAATTATAAATTAAGGAGTCAAATAAGGGATATGGTTAAATTATGCTATCTGGACCTGACTTCTTTTGATCTCATTGAAAATGTTGATGTGATATTTTGCCGGAATGTTTTTATTTATTTTAATCTTCGTCTTCAAAAAGAACTGGTCACTAAATTCCACAGGTCCCTGAAATCCGGCGGCTATATAGTTATGGGAAAGGTCGAAACTATTTTAAGAGATTCCGAAGAATTGTTTCAAGAGGTAGATGCCGGGGCTAATATTTTCCAAAAAAAAATAACCAGTAAATGATCTAAAGCGGGATCGTGCTTACTTTATTGAATTTAACTCCAATTTCCCTTCCTTTAACCCAAACTATTTCTCCGCAGACATAAAAATGCCCTAATCCAGGCAGGATCTGAAATTGGCCAAATATAGAACTACCCGGCTGCAATCCAGCATCTAAAACCACCTTCATCCCACCGGCGGAGATATTTAAAACTATACATTTTTCTACCTTACCGTCGCCTTTATGGTAAAACGCGCCGTCTTTTTTATCTACCCGGTTAAATTTACGCTTCTCTTTCATTTCCCCTTCCCTTAACCTTTGAAATTCCTGGCCAGGCTCATTAGATCCGCCCGCTCCAGGTTAATTCCGCAGCGAAAACCAGAGGCGCCGGATCCTTCTGACCAGACTACCTCACCCCGGGTATAAAGAGGCTCTAGTCTATCCGGAATATTCAGCCACATCTCTAACGAAGTATTGGGTAATAATTTTTCTTGAGTAACCAAACCCATCCCCTTGGAACTTATATCTACTGATTTAGCCAGGCCTTCCCGGTCAGCGCTGGACTCAAGAAACCTAAGAGGCAGCTCCATAGGAAAACGCGCGAATATTCTTTTATCCTCAAAATTCTGGCTCTGCAGCATAACCTCTTCTCCTGTTTTAAGGCCTTCCCACCAACGCTTGTTTACCTCTTGGGGTGCGGATTTAAAAACGTATTTAAAAAGCTTATCTTTATCGCTATCCTTGATCTTGATAAAATAAAACCCGTAGTAGTTCCTGCTGTCTATAACCCTATGCCAGACCACCCAGGTTTCTATATCCAGGGTAAAATCATCGGCCAGCAAAATATTTAAATTCAGAAATTGGTCCTTTTCAATAACCTTAGGCCCCAGAGACAGTTGCAATCCTTTGAAATTAACATCGATCAGACGGCCATCGACAAAATCACCCTCACCTGCCAATTTTATTTTTATTGGGCGGCTGATCAGCCATCTGGTAATCTTGCGCTGCTCTTTAGTATCCAAGGGCTTACTCCTATTATATTAAAAATTTCTTATAATGCAACCAATTTATTGCTATAATTTAGCGCCATAGCTACGGCCTAATAGCAATAAATCTCATCCCTCCATAATAAAAAGTATTATACATATCATTAATCGCCTCGATTACCCCTATTTCTTTGAGGCTTTCTACATCAATCGGTTTAATATCAAGCCGGGGGTTAACACTTTTTAACTGTTCAAAATCAAACCTGCGGCCTTCATTTTTAACCAAAGCCAAAGCTATTGTTTTATATAAAATCCGGAAATTATTACTAATGGGTATCTTATTATAATTATTTCTGCTAATTACCTTTGTTTTAAGCGATAATTCCTCCATAGCCAAATGATTAATTCCGTCGACATAACTCTTATCAACCATATCAGCCATCATAATATCGTTTTCCGCCTCCTCAAATAACAGATTGAGTTGTGCCGCGTCTTCCTGGCTGAGGGCTTTACCTAAAATCCATCTTAATTCTACTTTAAACAATAATTCTTCAACCGATAACAAGGCCAGACTAGCTTTAAGATGAAACCCCCGGGCAAAATACCTGCTGGCATAAGAATCACTCTGCATTATCTCGGCAGTATATTCCGGAGTAAGCGCTAAGTTTATTTTTTCCTTAGCCTCGGAATATTTACCCTGTCGATTTAAGGCATCGGCTAAAATTATATGGCTTAAAACCAGCCAATCCTGTCTTTTATGATTCACCAACCATCTCTTAAACTTTAATAGTTCTTTTGCGTTATTTTCTATCTCCTGATTTAAATATACGCCTCCTACGTAGAACTTATTTTTAGTCGACATTTTATCCAGATATTGGATTTTTTCAAAAATATACCTGGTCCGATTATCAGCGCCCTTAGACAAGCGGACTGCTTCATCAAAATCCGCTAGACACTCTTTAAGATTGCTTTTATCAAAATTAAGTATGGCCCGGATATAATAAGCTACCGGAGAAAAAAAATTCGGCGTATTGATAATCTCTTCGAGTTTATCAAAAGCCTCTTTAGTAAATCCTCTTTTTTTCTCGGCCAGTTTAAGATAAAAATCTTTCATTTTTATATCCTGCGGGTCATATTTAAATAGCTCGCCCAATAATCCTAATGCCAACGGATAATTCTTCGGTTCTCCTGATATAAGTTTTGAATTAATGATCCGGTATAATTTTTCCTTGTGCTTGTCAACAACCGGCGACGACGAGGGACACCCTTTCAGCCAATCGAGGGACACCCTTTCAGACAATCGGGATGATGTCCCCTGCTGTTTTACATCCAATACCATAGCCACCAACGCTCCCATTCCTTGCCACGCTGGCAAACCTAATCGGGACACGCTGTCCGAGCCAAAGCGGACACTGTGTCCTAGAGCGGCCGGCGAGCTAGAACAAATATTAGCTACTTCTGCAAGAAACCTTAATGTTTTTCTAAACATAATCTTGCCCACTCTATCCTTGCACCAAAGCGCCTTGCCAATATCCAAAGCCAAGGGATTACAATCAAGCTTCCTTCTCTTTACATTAGAAAACCAGTCCTTCTGTAATTTGGCATAGTCAGACCCGGTAAATTCAATTTTCCCCATGAGCTTGACATTAATAGTATTTAAGTCAAACTGTTCATCTTTGCTATTAAATACGTGGCCGTGGCGCCACATAGTTTCATCAAAGTATGTCCTGATAAACAAAATAACAGGCAAGTGTTTAAGGTCTTCTTCTGCGGCATCAAATTTATTTTTAATTTTCTTCATGCCTAATAGGAAAACCTCAAGTATCATCTCCTCTAAGAACTTCTTAATATTATTTTCTTCTATTCTGTTGCTTATAATATAAACATTGCCGTAAAATTGCTTAGAGTCGCTTTCCATTATTGAATTAAATAATGACTGCGGCATGCCGTGAATACCTATATCAGGCAATCTTTCAATTAATTTTTTTACCTGGATTTGATCTTGCCGTAGATTATTTTTAACAGCCGGCGAGCTTCCAACGCAAAGCGTATCGCCTGCCTGCCGATCAGGCAGTAATCCGTCACTTCTTCTGGCGGAAGACTGCGCCACCGGCAAGGCGGCCGGCGAGCTGGAGCGAAACGTACCCCGCGACGAGGTAGTTCCGTTTAATCCCGTATTATTTAAAGCCGCAAAGGGAAAGGTATATTCTTCTTCTATTTTCACCTCAAAATCCGCCAACCTCTCCTGCGCTTCTATAACGCATCCTATCCTGGAATTACTCTCATCCAGATCAACCATCTCTCCGACTAAAATTATCCTTTTCACTCCCAGTTCAAACTTTAATATCCATCGTAACCTATCCCAATTTGTAGATAAGCCAACCGGGCAAGCCATCCCTTCCAATTCCACGGGCTCCAAATCATCTAAATAAGTATTAATTAAAATCCCGTATAAATTATATTTTCTAAATAATTTACCTGCCTCTGTCAATAAATCCATCTTTGGCTTTAACCTGATTGTACTTTTAATATAACGCTGGTCTCCTATCCCGGCGAATATGGGCCCAGGATAAGACCGGACACGATCGGATAACCTATGAATAAAACTCCGATAACCTCTAACGGCATTCCCTCTTATTGCTTTCCGCAGTATCAAGGGGACTCTCTTAAAATTCCTGCTGATATAATCATCTAACACATTTTCAAAAAATAACGGGTGGCTCCATAATATAATCTCGTGATTATTCCGCGAAATACTCCGCCGTAATTCCTCTGAGGCTAAAACTGTGGATATCGGGATAAGCCTTTGACCATTGCCTGCAGGCGGACTGGAAGGTTTAGGCCCTAACCTATTGACGCTCCGATCAGCTACAAATTTGGAGGCAAACCCCAATAAAACCCTACCTAACCTAAGGAATTTAACCGGCGAGCTTCCTTTCGGCACTGGCGAGGCGGAGGTTTTTTGGACTAAGGGAACAGCTGTGCCTGCAGATTTACCCAGCTGATAAATATATCTAAAAGCCTCATCTGGATTGTCACAAGAACTTAAAAGCGCTAGATAGCCAAGGGCATCGGCATAATCATATACCCACGCATTGAACCTCTCAGTTAGAATTTGAGGAATTATATAATCGCCAGGCCCAAGCCCCTTAAATACTTCGTCCAGTTCGCTTAACGTATCTACTCCTCTTGATTTAAATCTCGGGTATTCATTAATAGTAATTATTTTTCTTAAAATGGCCTCTTTCTGCCGAAAATTAAGCTTAGGCTTAATATGTATTACATCCACCAAGTGCCAATAGGCAGCCCCTGCATAGCTAAATTTATACCCTTTAATTTTGTAAAAAATCGTATTGGCATAAGCATGGGCTAACAAAGGATGGTCGGGCAATTCTAGAAGATGGGCCATTTCGTGCGCCATATACCAATAAAAAGCGGTTAATCCTTCGACATTATCCTTAGGTATAATTATTCTGCCTTTAATTGTTACCCCCATAGAGGGAGACACAGGGAAGAGAAATTTGTTTATATGCCAGACTCCCGCAATAATAACACTCAAACCTAAAATGAATTTACCAAAACCCCTTCTGGATAATATTTCTTGAGGGGTTGTTGCCTTTGCCCCAAAGTATAAAGCCAAACCCGATACCCCTAAAAATCTTGCCTCTTGAAGTTTCTCTTGACCTTTTTCAGAAAATCTCGGGTGGTCGAGCGACCGAATAACTTCCTGACAAATTTCTTCTTCCGAGAATTCCTTAATCGGAAACCCGACAAACCTAGAAGCCTCTTTATATGCATCATATACATCTAATACTACTGGTTTTAGTTCTGGTTTAATTTCATCCCCTTTACTAAATAGAAAAACTCCGTCATAGAAAAGTTCTTTAAGTAGGTCTAGATAGGCGAATATCATCCCATATATTTTTAAACTTTTTAAGAACCCCCGCCTACTTTGTATACCCTCTATAGAACCCTCTGCTGCAGAAGAAGATACAGAACAAATACCTTTATCGGATTTGCCTGATAACCTATTATTTGGCAATGGTTTAGATAGAGCGTCTCTAGAATCTCTTACTGCCGGCGAGACAAAGGCCGGGCTGGAAGATGTTTTATCCATTGATATGCCTAATATATTTTCTATAAAACTTTCCGGCCAGCTGAAATACAATTTAAAATCTATATTGTTGCCTTCTTTAGCTGTAAACATAAACTCAGGGACCCAAGAACCATCTTTCCTCAAATACCCTTTTGTCCTGGCGGGGTTAATTTCAAGCAGTGCAGAGTGGCCGCGAAATGACAGGGCAAAGCGCGCTAATTTAAATTCTCTCCCCAGCCGCGCTTCTAATTGAGTTATTGAAGGTAAATACCCGGAAGAAACAATCAGAATGGTTGCTTCTTGCGGGCTTATATTATTATTTTTTAATTTGGATTTCAGACTCCGGATAAAATAATCCAGATCTGCGTCTTTGTTCTCCCTGTACTTTAGGTAAACCTGCGCCAAGGCAGCAATTTTTCTGTCTTTAGCAATAATGAGGTAGGCGTCTTTACTATTTAAAACATTGGAGACAAAAGTTTTATTATCGTTGCCTATGCCGCGAAACTGGTTGCCGGAGCTAAAATTGTCTATAGAAGAGGTAAATAAAATTACTATCGCTGCTGCTATTAAAGAAGGATATTGTAGACGCTTTACGTAATCTATTACTGGAGAAGATGTTGCAGAATAAATACTTCGAACTGAACCTGTTGGCCCGGCCTTATTCAACCCTCTTTTGGCGATATAATTTAAAAATAGTGAGCTGGACTTATTAGTTATTATTTGATAGTTCATAGTTAATAGAGAAGCATCTCCCATTAAACTACCAACTACTAACTGCGTACTATGAACTAAACTAGCCGGAGAACTGGTAGTTGGTACGGCCAGATAGACGAATTCAAAATCCGACTTTCTTTTGCCGCTAGAAGTAGTAAGCAGGGCTTTGGTGATTGATTCTAAACTAAGGCTGCTTCCATAAAGATGGTAACCAACCCCTATCTTAAATCTCTCTTCCATGATGCCGAAATGTTCAAACAAAGCTGGACGCTGCGGCAAATAAACATAGTATTCATTTACTGAATGCCCTAATGCCTTTCTTAGCATGCTATAAATAAGAAAAGAGCCTAACCCTATTCCCCGGTAACACTCTTCCTCTACCTGAAAATAATACCTTTGCTCTGTTCCCATCTTCAGCTTACCTTTGCGGATATGAAATAAATTATATCCTACCCACGCTTCATTAAAATCAGCTTGATCAACTTTGAGAATTAAATGATAAAATTGCTCGTCACTAAAAAATTTGACAAAATTCCGATTTTCCCTTATTGCAAATATTCCCTTCTTATTCTTTACACCTCCGATGAGTTCGCCATCCATTGTCTTAAAGGGCAACTGTCTTAGTACCATCTCTAATAAATTTTGGGCGTCTATATTTTTACCCGACGCCGGTGAGGCGGCGGTATATTTAGCGTTTAGCGAATAACGGTTAGCAGATAGATCAAATAGACTACTATACACTCTACGCTCCATGCTATCCGCTGCTTTTTCCACCGGTGAGGCGGCAACCTTTTGAATAATCCTAACTGGCACACACCCTGCGGTAAAGGAAGTCCCATCAACAAAAGATTTATTAATCTCACTCGTGCACAAGGACAAGATGTAGTTTACTTTTTTATATTCCCGCTTCATTAATACATCCTTAAATCCTTGCTGCTTTAATAAAAAATTAACAATCCAAAAATCGTGTTTTGAGGCAATAATAATAAAACCGTTCTTATGCAATAATTCTTTAATAATTTTTTGAATCAAGTTCAATATGGCTTTATCCGCTCCGCCCTTGACATAAGGAACTATGTTCGCGTATAAACCCTTGCTCCAAACAGTCAATCCTTTTACAAATAATACATCTATGCCGCCCGCCTGTTTTATTTGAGGAAAATATGATTCCGTCTTAAAATTATTCGCGACTATCGTAGTTAGATTTTTTGTCTTCTCTTTAAAAAATACCGGTAAGTTCATTTTCTCGCTAGCCATATTTTCTAATGCCTGCGGGCTTTGAACTGTGATGCCTAAACCGAATCCATTAAACATCTCGGCATTAATCCCAAACGTCCTAGCGGCAAAATAGGAAACAAAATAATCATTGCCGATCGAATTATATAGGACATTGCCTCCTAAGACCCCCATTTTTTTCAGGAGATGTAATATTGTAATATAGTGTATAAGGGCGTTATCTAATCTTAACTTGTCATACTTAATATAGTCTCTAGTCCTTAACCATGTTAACGTTTGCCGGTCTAAATGAATTTGGTCAAGTATCCTTTCTATGTCGTTTTCGAAGAATAAACGGTAGAAATATTCCTCATCTAAAGGCGAGCTGGACCCATTTCCACCCCGTAGGTGGAAATGGTTTGCGGCTGGCGAGCTTCCGACACAAAGCCTGGCGCTTGCCTGCCGGTCAGACAGGGATCCGCCACGTATTGTGGCGCGGGGCTGAAGCACTGGTTCCTCAAACCAATTCACTATCAATCTACGGGTTCCCGGGATCATCTCGCCACCATTGATGAGAGGGCTCGATGTCGAGGCGGAACGCTTATCCATTAACATTACCTCCGGGAAACCTTCACTCAGGAATTTTGCCAAAGTTTCAACTGCGAGCTCCGCATCTTCGCCTTCTGCAATAAGCTTTACCTGGGCTGCGCTTATCCATGAATCAACGATAGCATCCGCAACCGCTGCCAGCGAATCCAGTATTTTTTTAAGATTTACGGTTTCATTTTTATGTTCTATATAGATACGGGATAAAAATTTATTAGCTAGCGCCACTAAATTGCTGATATCATGTTCGTGTACTTCTTCGCAATTATCAACTATACATATTTTTTCTATCCTTTTCAGAGTATTTTCTTCAGGTGAAGATTTTACCGGCGAGCTGGATATAACAAAACTGCTACTATTTACTTCTGCCATTTTCACTTTATCTAATTTATAATAAGTTGTATATACGGGATCAGGAATATTAGAAACAATTCTAAAGGGATCTGATTTTTGAAAAATTAATGGGATGCCTAATCCGGCATTATAATTTACTATTTTCAAACCTTGATGTGGTATAAATTTAAAATCTCTTCCCCAAACCTTTATACTCCGCAAAATTGTTTTAGGTTTTATGCAAACTAAATTTGCAAATCCTACTCCTTCCGGTTTCAGCCTCCTTTTAAGAACATTGTAAACTTCCACTCTATCTTTGAAATATTGGCCAACATTATACCCAACCACAAAGATATCAAATAGGCCGGCCCCCAGAAATAATTGGCCCTCGTTCAAATCCCGCAAAATAAAATTATTCCTAAGGTGTTGAGAGTATCTTTCCGCCCTATCTAGGTCTATTTTCACTCCTAACCTTTGCATAAATCGGCCGGCTATACTATTTGCGTCTATTTCAACGAGATCATGCTTCGCTAAGGAGTAAAAACTTATCCCCTCTATATTTATTCTTTCTTTTACTTCCAGCAAAAACATTAATTCAAAAAGTTCATAACCCCTGCCCGGGCCGACCCATAAAATACTGATTTCGGGATTTCTTTTCATACTTTTTTTAATTCTGCTTAAAATTGACTTATAGAGATGTCCGTCGAATGCTTGGTTAATCTCCCTGAAAAAGTGGCTAATATAACCTTCAGGATAGTTAATCATCGGCGAGGCGGCGGTATTGTTCCTTATGGCCGAATTGCGACCGGAATGAATCGTTTGATTGATGGATTCATTTTTTGACTCAATGCCAGACAATGGGCTAGATACAGCGTCTACATCTTCTTTTTTGCTTAAATTTGAAGATATCGATGAAGTAAAGATAAGCCTGTCCACCCAGAAAAAAATCGCCGCGCCGATTAAATTAGCTATGACCGTCGCAAATAAGCTGACGCCTAACCACCAGACAACCAACCACAAAACAGGGGTACTCAACTGCCAACGGATAAGATAAAGAATAAACCTTTTTATTGATAGCCCGCTGTTCGTTTTTTCTGCCGGATTGCTGGATTCTTTCTCTACAGGCGAGGCGGCGGCATATATGTTATTGATTATAAAACTGGCTGAATAAACGGCAGGGTTTAAAAACGCAGCTTTAAAAATTAGCAGCGGCTTTGGACCTGCCCTGATAGGACAGCTATCCATCAGCGGACTTGAACCGGAGTTTTCCGTAGAATTATCGGTTAATGTAATAGCCTGGGCCAAGCTCTTGCCTTCCCAAAGTAACCTGGCTACAAAATATTTGGAAGGTACATCGTATGGAAAATAATAATCCAGCGCTCCATACAGCATCTTTCCGTATTTATAAGTCCAAACCGGTTCTCTTGATAGGTTATCCCATAAACTCACCCTGCTCGCATCCAGTAAATATTTCTGCAATATCCCTACCGGGACAGCGCTGGCGATCAATTCACCTTCTGAGATATATTTACCTTCGGTTTCGGAAGATTTAATCATCTGAGATAATAACCTTTTTTCTTCTAAGCGTATAAGATTTATTAAATTCGGCAATCCTTCCCGATGAGCCTTTCTCAATTTTCCTGGCCATAACGCGTGAATAAATTCATGGGCAACAGTTAGTTCGGAATTTAACTCTACTAAATCTTTTGACCAAAGTTTTCTCCGTTTAACCAATATAGTCCAATTGCCAAGCACGGACTTATAAGCTGTCCCTAAACCCGGACAATAACCTCTACCTCGACAAAAATCATGTAGCCGATATTTTACATGCATATAAAAATACAAAATAATCGTAGAAATAGCGATGCTGATTAGGATAGAACTAAATTCGTTGTCCGGGATTAACCCAAAAGGCTTAATTATAAATTCAGCATATGCCCAGAAAACCGTAAAAGCAGGCAACCCCAACAATAAAAACCCGGCTAAAAAAATAACCGACTCGCCGATAAAACCTACCATGTTTAACCATGAAGTACGCGGCGTATACGGTCTAACCGTAATTGCCGAAATAAATTTTTTAATTTCCTCGGTTGGTATCTCCGGATATAGGCGCGCTGCTATCTCTTCCATTTTTTTGCGAGCAGATTTAGCGTATTTTTTTGAAAAAGATTCTAAACCAATCGCCTTCTCAATAAATGAATCGATCTTCCGCGTCCATAGCGGCGCAACTCCAAAAACTCTATTTGTTACCGGCGAGCTGGAACAGCCTTCAGCTTCGGATATTTTCTTCTGGCTTAGGCTGGCCAAATCGGCTATAAGCCGATCGAGTTCTTTTTTAAAAGCTTTTCCTGACTCCTGACTCCAGAAATAATTAAATACCTGGACTCTGGATAAACCATTTAGAATATCGCAAAGCATAACTGGATCTATTTTCATTAATGGCTTAAGCCGGCAACAAAGATAGAGGTTAATATCGCTAATACTCAAATTATGAGCGCCTAACCACATCTCGCTATCCCGGATTAACAAACCTATCTCATGCTCTATCCTCGCTCGCCTATCAACTATTTCAATAGCCCTTAAGAAAATATATAATTTCTTAAAATATTCCCCCAATTTTAGCTGTAAAGCATTCTTTTGTTCTGCGCTGACGGTTTTCTCGCTACTTTTGATATATTGTATGCGCAGACGAACATTATTAATTAATTCAACCAATATCTCGCCGGGATTATAAATCTTTTCCTGAAAACCAAACTGGGGATGATTTAAAAACTCTTTTAAATCACTGGGATAATTTCTGGCCCCAAGGCGTAAATTACTAGATCTTGCTATAACTAAAGCTTTCTGAATAACTCTGTTGTTATCCGCTGAATCTACCATTGTCATAACAGAATTTAAAATACCGCTAATACTTACATCGCTACTCCCTTGAAAAATTTCACTCAGTAGCATTTTTTGTTTTTCCCAATCAGCGCCTATTCTGTTAAATGCCTCTTCAATTAAACGATTAGACAACAAGCTATTACTCTTAGCAGCCGGTGAGCTGGCAGAAACCATGCTTACTCCGATAATTACATCGAATTTCGCCCCGCTTAACTGTCTTATTTTGGCGTTGATTATTCTATCCATATACCGGTAGTTCTCGGGTAAAAACCTTATCCCATACTTTTTCTCTTCTTCTCTCGCAAATGCCAAGGTGGTATCGCTACGGAGAAAATTTTTCATCTGGGCTAAGGGGAACTTCGCAGAGAATCCCTTATTTTCAGTAAAAATAAATTTTGGAACTCTGCGCTGCCTAATTCCGGAGCCGTTAAAAATGAAGGCTTTGATTGTCTTTACCACATAACCGTCATCTGCTTCTCCAAAATATACGATATTCCTTATATTACTGAATCTGGGTTCGGTAAGCACCTGAAGGTGGGGCCTGCGCAATTTCGAAGTTCCGATTACCTGTTGATATAGCTTACGCAGGGTAAGATGGAATTTAAATTCAAAAACAGTATTATCGCTGATCGCGTCAAATTCCTTGCCCGCCCCCCTCTTATCATAAAAAATCGGGTTAACTGATTGCACAATGCCCAAACTTATACCTTCTAAAGTAGTCCCTCTTTTGATGATTGCCTCATAAAGCCCGGATATTTCTCCGGCTAGACCCAGGACCTGTCCATTGCCGCTTTCTCCCTTATAAACCCCTTCTGCCATTTTAGTAATGGCATTATTAACAGCCGCTTGGACGACAGATTCATTTTTACCCTTATAAACAAACAGCTTCTGCATCTTAAGCCATAATCTGTTAAAAGAGAAATCTCTAGCGGCAAAAGCACTGATTACCAGAAGGCATTCTTTTAATTCTTCCGGCAAGGAAGAAGTTTTTATCTGTGTAATATTTTCAAGAAGGCTTTCAAGCGGCGAGGCGGCCGGCGAGCTGACGCCCTCATGGTATAGCCACAACAAATCACTAATTATCTCAGCCTGCCATTCAGGGATTAGCTTAAGAAATGACGCATGTGTTACAATTTCATCTGGGGAATTAATTTTTGCTATGCTGTTATCGGAGAGTTTGAGGTTCGTGGTAATATTTAATACCAGCTCCGGAGGGGCGCGGGCTTCTTGAGCCAGGCATACTGCCAGCTTCTGCAAACCAGCTCGCGACCCCAGAGCAATCCTACCTTCAGCTAAAATCACGCTATATTTACCATTATTCAATTTAAACTTAATCTTAGCAAACAATTCCTTGCCGTATTCCGTTTCTGCCTCCTGCTGATCCTGCGCAGATACATCCAAATACGATCTGATCGGCGAATTTACGCCGTAGACGTATCCGCTTCCGGCGGTGAACTGTGCCGCCGGCGAGGCGGCGCCTTGGCGCAAATCAATAAATTCAAACCCCTTAGAACTAGCAATATTGGGTAATCTCCAGGGTGTGTTATTATCAAATGGGGCTTGCGGGTTTACGGCTAAATCTAATACCATATCGAACTCGGTTTTAATCGTACTCCTCACTAAGCCCAGCTTGCTCCAAAAGTCAAACTGACATGGCAGAGCCTTTAAAACAATAAACTTTTGGAGATTTAGACTATGCGCTTCCTCTATAATTAATGAGCCTATTGCCGAAAAAAGCCCTTTTTCCTGAAATGACGGACTAATATTGATATCCGCACGCCGGTTATCAATAACCATAGCAGCTTCTCTTTTATCCACGCGGTAATGACAGTAGCCGCAGAAAGGTCGTTCTGTTTCTATAAATTTATATCCTTCTCCCTGATAAAGTTTATCTTGATTAATCCTATGTAAATCAATACTGATTAATGCTTCGCTGGGTATTTCCTTTTGCCTTAATGTAAAAAGCTCTTCTTTAATTAAGACAACCAACTGCAACACGCCGAATTGTTCTTTTTCTAATAACTCAGCGTTATCTAAACTAATTTTAACTGGCGAGCTGGAACCCCTGGAGCCCGATACCGGCAAAGCAGCAGATGATCCGGCTAGATAGACGGATTCAAAATCCGACTTTCTTTTGCCGCTAGAATTAGTAAACAAGGCTTTGGTGATTGATTCTAAACTAAGGCCGCGGCCATAAAGACAGTAGCCCACTCCTTTTTCCAACCTCTCTTCTTTAATACCGAAATGCCGGAATAAACCCGGCTGCTGCAGATAAACATAATATTCATTTACTGAACGCTCTAAAGCTCTTCTTAACATACAATAAATAAGAAAAGAGCCCAATCCTTCATTCCAATAATCTTCTTTTATCTTTAAATAACTTTCTCGCTCGTGCCCCATTTTGAGCTCATTTATAAGAATATAAAATAAGATATTTCCTACTCGCGATTCTTTAAAATCAGGCACGTCAACTTTTAGAATTAAATAATGAAATTGTTCACCTTGGCTTAAATTGATAAAGGTGCGCTTTTCTCTTACTATAAACATCCCTTTCCTGTTTTTTATGCCTCCAATTAGCCTGCCGTCTATCGCCTTAAGCGTGATCTGCCTTAGCGCATACTCAAGGCCGTTTCTTTCAACGCCTGAATTGCCCGCCGGCGAGCTGGAAATTGTATTAAATTCTTGGGGACTAAATAGAATCTTTACGTCCGCGCCCCGATACAAACAGATCCCTTCTCTCCTTCTTATCGTCCGTCTGTTTAACTCTAAACCATACTGTTTCTTATAAATATCTTCCGCTAAATCAGCAACTAAATAAGGGTTCCCGGGAAGGAAGTAGTAATCTGGGCCGAATTCTACTAAGATATCGATCATATCTATAAACAGCCTATTTAAACCCGCGCTATTTACGGCTTTTCTCAAAATAAAAAACTGGGCATAGGCATATTTATGAAAACCTGCGTCATAGATTGTGTTTGAACTTATAAACTTAAACGCTGATTTAAAAATACAATATGTGAATTCATTTCTTTGCTCCTGTCTAATCTTTAGTTGATTTAGTAGGACAGCCGCTGTAAATTCTGCAACAAATTCCTGTAATCCGGCAAAGGCTCTATATTTTGAATCAACGGAAAGCGGATTAGAATTATCCTTTAATTTTACAATAAACGATTGATTAGGGAAAAGAGCGTAAAGCCAATTATGGCCTATTTCATGCGCGATTATTCTTAGGATTCCTTCAATACCATGGCTCAAATAATAGCCCTTAAGCCTGGCATAGTCATATTTAAAATTCGCGTTGGCTGTTCCACGATAAGAACCTATATCTAAATTCTGTATAATCTTTTGCGTAATACGCCTAACTATCGCGGGCGTAAATAAGGTATCTAATGACAATAACTGTACCGAAAGCGCAATATTCCACCCCAATAACTCTTCTTGAATCATTTTTAGCGTATTGTATTTAAAATACCGGTCTATCTTTTCTCGATACTCCATAGATACAAGTTTCTCGTTCAAATCACTCCTTACCAGATCGATTGAACGCCGTAGCAAAAAATTGATCCGCGAATTAATTAATAGGATTAGTTGATGGGTTCCAACTGGCCATTTACCAGTTGCCGGCGAGCTGGCCTGCGGCGCCAGCGGCGAAGAAACAAATTCAAATTCTGATGGGTTTCTTTGGACCTTGATTCTTACACCAAGATGATCCGAGGCCAAGAAGATTCCTCCTTCATTTTTTATAACTTTTAATCCCTCAAATAGTTTCTTTAAACGTTCCTGATTCACTTCATCTGTTTTAAATAAAGAACGATACTGGGATATATACTCGTTAAAGGTGGGTTTAATGGTAACCGTATCAACAAAATCTCCATTCTCTGCCCAACGAAACACCCTAAAAACAAGATTATAAATATACCAAAGAAACATTATCTCTGGATTTATCGCTGCTAACTCATCATCTATGACTTTATAACTACTCTTAAGCCTCCCATCGGGAAATTTTATTATCATTTTATTAACATACCCTACAAATTTGCTTACCCTCCATTCAGACACCGGCGGGCTTGAGTCGAGAACCTCATTTTTTTCTATTTCTACAAATATTTCCGGGTATAGTTTCTTTAACCATGGCGTAATTTGTACGTCATTTTCTTTATAGATCACCTTAAATCTCTCTCCCAATTCTTCCGTAAATGGCAATTGCATGCGGCCATCCGCCAAAGAATGGCCCCTAAGTATGAGCTTAAGCGCTGCGTCAGTAAGTTTAAGGCTAACTTTCGGATTTTCATTTTTATAATATAGACTTAAAAGATACCAAACTTCACCGATATATATCGGAATATTTAAAGATTCATGATAAGACATATCTGGCTCTCTTTTTATTACCTCATCCGCGCAATAGTTAAACATATCCACAATTAAATCTTCCGGCAGCTGACATAGTATAACGAAAAGTTCTTTATGTACGCTTTCACTTTCTAAAAATAGATAATATATATTACTAGGATCAATATAATAATAAGCTTTCATGACTTCCCTTACCCACCTTGCCGTACTTTCATAGTCACCCCCTATCTTAAGATTGCGTAGTTTATCCTCTATTTCTTGAATAGATATTCCTTTGGGTGGAAAAAGATACCGTCCCTCCTTTAAAACGCTCATATCAGGCGTTCCCCATTTCCATTCCCGCTGCCGCCAATAGGGATGCATATTAGTCTCAACCGGCGAGGCGGCGGTTTCACTCCTGACCCTGCTTTCATCCGCCGGCGAGCTGGCATAAAGCGTAGATGCCGGTATTATTTTTCCGTCTACGGTTGCATCATTACCGCTAACCAATAAAGCAGAATAATCTCTCCGCAGAGAACCAGTAATGGCTCTGTGAAGATGTGCCGGCAAAGGCACCTCTTCACCCTGTTCTATCAAAACATTCGTAAAAAATATGGCTTCTGCTCTGTGTTGCGTTAACATGCCACTCTGCGCCGGATCTAAGAGATCGATATATTTCGGCTCTACCAACGCGCGGATGTTGTTTTTCAAACGACAATAACGCGTGTCGTCCTTTACGATTTCGAAAAAGATATCAAAGTTTTCTTGTGTTATACACTCGCAGACATAGGCAAGCTTATAAATACCCATTTTTACCGCGTATAAAAGCGGTATATTTTTATCCCAAGCCTCTATTCCTATGCTCCATGGTAAAGAAATAGCAAGGTTATCTTTCGCACGCAAACCTCCCCGTTTACCATAGAGGGCCATCAGGATAGAGTACGGCTGGTCTCCGCGCGAACAACCCAGGGATTTTATGGTGAGGTGAAAATCTTTTTTCTTTTGTTTTTCTGGTACGAGCATATTGAGAAAGTTATCTAGATTCCATCGGTCAACGAATCTAAACAATGTCGACATTTTCTCAGCTTCATTCAAGGGCACAAAACCGTTAAAAATCGCTCTGGTAATATAGCGGCGCTCTGTAGCATGGTCAGCCCCTGTTTTTTCGAGTACCTCCAGATACCCGGTCAAATCGGTCTTCCAAGAACGGGCGCGCGATGCAATAAAATCCTGACATACCTCTGCCAGAAAGACTGGCAGCTCGACAGTAGCAAGACGGAAACTAAACACGGGTATTGTTTGATTTATGAACTGAGACAGATAATGCAAATCTTCGCCATTAAGAATAAAACGGATAACTTCCTCTGTTTTTTTATCCGCCGGCGAGCTCCCGCCACAAGGCGTGTCGCCTGCCTGCCGATCAGGCAGGGATCCGCCACGTATTGTGGCGGAGGACTGATCCACCGGTGAGGCGGCGATCTTAGTTAATTTATACACAAAGATACCGCCAAACGGAGCACTTAAGACGTGGAAACAATCTAAAACAGAATGCCTAAATTTACCTTTAAGTTCTTTGGCTAACCGCAAAGCAGGCGGATACTGTGAACGTAAATCCGGATAAGGTATTATAATTGTGCCATTTTTCTTAAGGAAGCCGGGAGACTCGGTAATGAAACGTGAGGTTAACCTGAATTTAGGATCGTGCGTAGCAAGATGTTCCGGTTTCTCAATAGGCATATCTACGAAAGGCGGATCAAATATTATGTAATCAAATTTTCTGTCATTAGGAATGTTAGAAAAAAGATCGCTTACGATAGCTTCTGCCTTGTCTTCCAAGCCGGTAATTCTAAAATTCAGGTTAGCATTATCTACTTGCTCTTTGAATGCGTCAACCGCTAAAACAGAACCGCCCTTCAAGGCGGCTATTATAGCTTGAATGCCGGAGCCTGTGCCCATATCCAAAACTTCCTTATTCCTGAAATCCGCCTTATTGAACAGCGCGTTTGCTAATATTGCGGTAATTAACATATCAGGTGGGTATGTTCCCGGAAAACTAACGATTACCGGAACCGGTTGGTCCGGGAAATACCTTTTGATCCCAAAAACGATTGTGTTTAACTTGAATTGGCGCTTAGTTACTGAAACTACATCCTCTGATTGGCCGGCCGGCGAGCTGGAGTGTTTCTTTTTTAGGATCTTTTGTTCAAAATATTCTTCTATTATTAATGCCGGGTCGACCGGCAAACTGGATAATTTACTAGGGTTGTCCGCCCGCAAAACGGCGTCCTGATTAATATCTATCGATACATAAGAATCAGTGTGACTTTTTGATTCACGTAGAATTCCTACTAAACACTTAACAATAACGGTTGGAATGGCAAAAATTAAATAGAAGGAAAGATAGAACTGCCAGGTAAAATAAGGTTCGGCTGCCACAAGATATAAATCTAGAATAAAAGCCGTAAGCCAGGGGATAATGATCAACTCTGAACTCGTAGACCAGTACGTAGAAATAAATTTTAAAACAATAGGATTAATCTTTTCTTTAGAAAAAGATATTTGGATTTCTCCTTTGAAGAACAACGTCAGAAATGTTTTTAAAGAGATTGATTCCCAAATTATTTCTTGCGGCAATAATTTCTTAAGAGTAAAGGGGATGTGCAAGATTCTCCAAAGGTTAAAAGTTATCCAAGTTGAAATAAAAAGTGAGCCAAACATTCCATATGTCAATATGAGCGGGCTTTTAAAATTCCAGCCATTAAACCAAAATAGAAATATTAGATTCGCACTTCCAACAAAACCGCCTACTTCAATCAAAGAAGGCACCATGATCTGGCCTATAAACCACCCTATCTTCGGCAATCCGAATTTCATAAATAGTTTTTGAAGGTAGGAATAAAATCGTTGTAAGAACGGCCAGCCAATGAATACTACATTGACTCTTGGTATATTGGAACGGCCAACCGGAGAGCTGGAGGGGCGCAAATAAATTTCTACCACTGATTTCAATATTTCTATTTGTTTTTGTTCCGGCAATGTAAAAAGGTAGGGATTAATTAAAAAACGTGTTAAGGAACGGTGGGCTATAATAATATATTCCGGAGGTGCGGTAGCCATATGATAACTAGTCAATATTAAACGATTTTTTAACTTTTCCTTCATGCCGGAGACAGCGCCGGCATAATTATCGCCATATAATAAATAAATTGATTTGGGTAATCTTAACGGCCCCATTACACTCAGTTTAGAACATTCCTCTTGGACAAATGTATGGATTATGTCAACCCTAACTCCGAACTTTTGAATTAATCTGCCTGTTATTATATTAATATCAGCAGCATCTACCCTCTTCATCTTTGGCCATAATCTAACAGATAATAATTCAGTTAACGTTGCCAATTTTATCTTATCATTATTATCTTTGGAAATTTCCGCCGGCGAACTGGAATAAAATAGCTCCCATAAACCTTTTATCCGCTCATCTACAGAGACTGCCCGACTTCCGATAAACCAAAGACTGCTCTTTCGGGCATTAGGAAATCTATCATAAACAATACATTTACCTATCCTGATAGAATCTCCGATTGCTTTCTTATTTTCTCTAAGCCATCCTGCTAATGAATCGTCATACCTGGATGAATCTTCAGCAAAGATTTCTTTATATGCCCCTGCTATTTTGCTAAATTCTTCCTCTAGAATACCAAACCCCCCAGGGTTAGCTGTAATAGGCAACATAAGATAAAATTGCGCGCCGGGCTGATTTTCCCTGTATTTATGTGCAGCTATACTTTTAATAGCGTTAGCAACGCAGGTAGTTAGGTTACATCCAAATATAATAAAATGTTTCCCGGCAAAGAATTCTTTACGCAGCTCGAATTCACCTGCCCCAATCCATCCGAAAAATTCGTTTGATATATTGGATTTTTCCTCAATAATACGGTTGTCGTCAACGTTTTGCATGACCTCTAATTTATAATTAAACCCGGTAAACAAATCACCAATCTTATCTGCCATCTTATCTGCCCTAGCAATATCCAGTTTGCTTATCAGGCCTTCCGTATGTACTCCTATAACCCTATAATCTTGCGGGATAAATAAACGCTTTACCAGCGGCGAGGCGGCAACAGGTGAGCCGGGAAAACCGTTATTTACAGCTTGAGTAATACTATTTAAAAAATCCCGGTTGATAAACGCATTTTCTTGAACAGGTAACAGCCGGCTCAAAATCATCCTTAATATAGCTGGATGAATATTTTCCTCTTCCAAGGTGGAAATAATCCCGTAAACCATCAGACGTTCTCTTAAAGCCATGCCTTTTTTGGTACGTGCAACAAGGCTGACTTGCGTTGCTTCCTGATACCGCCGCATGGCTTCTAACACCGTAATTGCCCCTAATCCTTTCTGGATTGGGCTCCCAAGCTCAATACATAATAAACGAAGTTTATCTATATCGTAAGAATAGTCGAGCCAGCTTATCACTTTATTATTTTCTACCTCCATTACTTCTAACCTGCTTATTCCATTTGGCTCAGGCCCGTTATGCGCGGGGTAAAAAACATTTAAAAGTATATTTTTAGCTAGCTCTGCCGCACCATTATTAAACCGAAACGTGGATCCTTTATAAACATCCTGCCAGAGATGTTTCCACTGGCTGAGTCCACTAGAAAGATACTCCGCTGGCGAGCTGGACTGGCTTACGCCTCCCCGAGCCATTTTTTCCGCCCAAGCCTTATTGAGCACTCGTTTTATTACAGGTATACCTTCTGCGGGACAATAATTCTTAGATTCGGCAGCTATAATACCTTTTATTTTTATACCTCTTGCTTCCAACGCCATAAATAGCTGGCGGGCTTCCTGCAATAAGATATTCTCTGGAATATCAACTCTTCGCCCAATTATCTGCCCAGTATTGTCAAAATCTATAGCCCAAGTCCCTTTGTGAAGGAAATAATCGGAACAGATACTTACCCAAGCTGGTTCATCTATATCGGGCAGTTCACGAAAAAAACTCCTCACTGTAATCACTTTAATCCCTTCAATAAACCGTCTTGGCACTTGCTCTATCTGATAAACGGGATGGATCAGAAAATAATCTTTTATCTGTCCCGTAATTTCGCCTTTGGTAACCCAATTACTTTCGGTTCTAAAAAATGGCTTGTTAGCTTTTATAGCTTCGTGGATTTTATGGTCTCCTCTATCCGCATGAAAATCAAAGATTAAGACAATTTCGTCTTGTCCAAGCATATCCAGTGTTTTATCATGGGTATCAACAAAGATTATGCCTGAAGAAAACATAACTTCCACCGGCGAGGCTGAACTATTAAGCACCTTAACTTCATATAAGAAAACAGGATGAGAAAAACTTGTATCTGCGATTTCAACCTTAACTAATTTTGCGATGCCGCTCCGGGAAAGCACTCTTATTGTTTCTTTTTCTGCTGTTCCCAATTTATCGCCTAATATTGCGGCGCAAAAAGTCTGGCCGGTATATATAAAATCAAAAACATTACTCATAAACGGAATATTCCGGACATCCGCCTGCGCAATAAAAACTCTAGAGCGCTCTTCCCCTGTAAATTTATTTAACTCCTTGCGCAAATTACGGATATTTTTATCCCAAAATTCAATTACGTATATTTGAACATCGGGAGCGGTTATTTCCAATAAATATTTTACCTCTCCCAGCGTAGGGCCGGGTCCTATCACACATATACGCTTAACACCCTCCGGAAGATATTTAATCGTTGTTTTAATAAGGCTATGTACAAATGAACGCTCAGGAAAGAAATAATCTAAGAGGCTTCTTCTATAATAGTAACGGCCGGCAAGTCCCGGGTAATCCCTTAAATTATTCCTTACCGGATCATTGTATTTTTTAAAAATCGGCGAGGCCGCGGAATATATGTTATTAATTATAGTGTTGGCCGAAAATACGGAATGGCTTATAAGAAATGTATTTTGCGGATTTTCCACATTAATAACAGGGCTGCTGGTTATTTTCTCTATTTTCAGGTGAGTTGTTACTGCGCCTTTTACACCCCCCTGCATGATCCTTCTTAGAATATTTTCGATGGCTTTTTTGTCTTCGGGGTATATGATTCTTTCTAGCAGTCTTTCCAGCCAAACAACAGATTCCTTAACGCGTAATAAATATAAGCTATCCACCGCAGAAAATACTTCTTCCCTGTTGCGAACAAGGTCGGCTTCCAACATCCGCATTAAACAGCTAACTATCTGTGCTTTTTCTTTATCATTTAGCATATTGTTAAACCACTTCCTAAAACTAACCCTTATCTTCTTTTTTGCATCTTTCATTGGTGCCCTATCAAATAAATAAGGTATAGCTATATTTCGAAACAAAAATCTTCTTAAATCTTCATCATTCGGAATTTGTAGATCTTTCTTTTCTTTCCGCAGTAAATTCCTTATATTGCTGACATCTTCAACGCTTAATCCCTGGCCGTGCGCCTTAAAAATTGAAGCCAAAAATAAACTCAACCATGTTTCTTTTTCAAGCCCCTTTCTTCCGATCCCTAAATTGTTTAATCTCTTCAGATAAAGTTCTGGATTAGATATTGGAGATTTGGTCTGCGCCAGCGGCGAGCTGCTGAAAACAGGCAGATTGATTTTATACTGCGGCTTGCTTCTTACTTCTTGGCCAACAACAAAAGTAAACCCGTCAGGAAGGATACTGCCTATTCTGGTAACCAATGTTTCAAAGATAAATTTGTAATGCTTAGAAATATCATCTTCTTTTAATCCTATCTTCTTTCTTATCGCATCTATTTCTTTAAATGTAATTTTGTCCTTTTTTTCTGAAACAAGCTCAACTGAATGTATTCGCCAATTAACCGTTAGCCGAGCTATGTACTCTTCGGCTATTATTCCTGACATATTCCTTAATCTTATCTCCATCAGCCATTCTTTATCGAAACCTTCTTTAATCTTCTGTATCTTGCCTTTGTATTTGGGCGTTAAATCTAAACTCTGAGATAGTGATTTTTGGAAACCGCTGCAATCTTCTTCTGTAGGCTCAATAAAACGTATAAGGCCCTGTTTTTTCAGCTTATCTAAATGTTCAGTTAAGATAAGTTCGCCATCGGCTAATTTTATAATGATCCCATCTTTTAATAATCGTTTTATTTCTTGGGGAGTTCTTGCTTTACCATTTTTAGTGGTTATTAATTTCATGGGCTCTTCGCAGGTAAGCGGCCTAAAATTTTCCGGGGTAAAATTTCCCGGATCTGACCATTCGCCAATATGGTATAACAATCTATCCTTAAGCCGCATTTCCTTAAAGTCTCTGTGCCCATCTTTTATTTTAGTTAGTTCAGGAGTAAAAAGCGTACCCTGAATTGATTTATAATACTTTGCAATATTCGGAGTCTGGATGGCCTCTATATTAATAAAGGAATCCAGGGCGTAAACATAATGTTTGGCTTCTTTTAGATCCCAAGTTGATCGAGGAATACTTAAATTATCGCCGCGGTCAAGCAATTTAATTGCCCTGGCATACTTGGAACTTGAGTGAAATATCCTGCTTATAAACTCCTCTTGAGTTTCACCTTTTCTTTGAGTGAGAATTAAGACTATATTCAATATAAAATAGGCTTTTCTAAACTGTAAAGTTTTAAAAAGAGCGAAACCAAGTTTAAGTATGAACCAACTTATTCTTTTTCCTGCATCTCTGTATTCTTCTATGGTATCGTGCAAGAGGATTACAGAAACAAAAACATCCAATTGTAGTTTTAGATTATCAATGTCCTGAAAGATTCCTTTATCCTTAACAATTTTTGCAACCATACGTAGGAGGTGCATAAGATATGGCTCGCCAAGCGCCTGCCGAAATCCGGGATGAATCTTCTTGGCTATCTGATAGGAAACTTCGATAAGGTTAATATTAATCCCGGGAGACATAAGTGCCAGATTATCCTTTAGTGCATTAAATTGCTGATCAAGTTCTTGTTCAGTATATTCGCGCGGAGAATATTTCATAAGATAAACCGGTACGGAAATCCTGTCTTTCTCCCAAAATGTTGCCGTGCCCCTGACTACCTCCTTCATTTGCGGGAAAAAGCTAAACCATTTTTCAGCGGTAGTAAGTAAAAACCCGTTATTTTCAAGCCAATCAAGCATATTACTGGCAATGATAAAAGTCCGAATATGGCCGATTGGTTTTTGTTCTTTTTCAATCAGGTATTCATAAAAATTATAAAGAATAGCGTAAAACTTCTCCTCCCTTGGAACATCTAGTCGAATATCAATAAATTTACGCACATCCTCTTTTATCTGATAAGTCCCCTCTTCTCTTAAATCAAAATAGCGCTTAAGTAGTACCCTGGTTGTCTCGGAGAGATAACGCTCTCTATTTAAGGTTTTAAAACAATCTACATGATAAATACCTTTTTTTGCTTTATTAAACGCCTTCTTATCGAAATCAAATACCGCAACTTTTAAAATATCGGGGGTAAGTTCTATTCCTTCCCAGGCCCCGGGATTTTCTCTTCTATCCTCTAGAAGCCAAATGACTACCTGGTGAGCCTCGGCAATAGTGGAAATACCGTATAATTCTCGTACTGAGCCAAAACTTAAAATTTTAATCTGCTCCCCTGGTTTTGCCTGCGCTAAACGCTTTCTAATTAAAGGAATAACATCTTCTTTAAACAAGCCCATTACCTCTTTTCTTTCACCTATACCTACATTAAAGAAGCGATAAGGATACGATACTTCTTCCTTACCCTGAGCCCTCATCTCTTTCGGCACTCCCACTGCCGATTTTCTTCTATCCTGATTAACCGGCGAGCTAACCGAAAAATTGATTTGGGCTTGAGCGCGCGGAACAATAAATACACTCATATCCCCATAATAATATTCGGGTGAATCCTGTATTGTTCCAATTACTTTTATTACCTTAAGAATTTCTATATCTTTAGGATCTATATCAATATTTATTTCACTCAATTCATTTAGGCTAAACCTGCGGCTGTCTTTTTTACGTAAGAGCCAGGCAATCTCTCGGAGCAATTTGCTAAGGCTTTTTCTGTAGGAAATGCAAGAGATAATATCATCGAAATCCTTTTCTTCAATCATCGTAAATTTATTGGATAAATTCATAATTGTTAAACAGTTTCTGCCTTGAAGATAAGATCCCCCTCGCTCAAAGGCATTCTTTATGTCGTTTGCAGCCGCAGCAAACAAAAGTTTTAAACCATGGATGTCATCCCTGATAGCTAATCCACTAATCCAGCTTAGTTCCGTCTTTACGAGCATCTCTTCAATATTAGTCAGCCTTATGCTCGCCCTAAGGTCAAAGGCCCGGGCAATATATTTATCCACCGGGAATCTATCTCCTTTTATATTTATCAGGTAGCTTTTCTGGAATAAGGTGTTTAAAAAATCTTCCGCATATTGATATTCGTTTTTACCGATTAAGGCCTGAATAAGAAAAACATTTACAATAAATTCCCAATTAGGGGTTACATACTGACGTAATATTTGATCAAATTGAGAAACCTCCAATACCGTCCGATTAAGCTCATCGGCAATATCAAATCCGTGAGCATATAATCTACCGGACTGAAGAAAATCATCCAAGTAGGCTGCTTTTTCAAAAAGATATGCTACTCTGTCCTCTAGCGTCTGTGAAAACCTGATCGCAGAATTTAAATCTTTTAACCCCGCCTCAAAGTTACGCATCTTAAGATGGAAAAATGACCTTAAGTGGTAGCCCGCCGGGCATAGATCGATCTCGCCGATGATCTCCTCTGTTTTTTGAAAAGCCAAGGCAAACAGATCTTCACTCATATCGGCAACTTTTAAGTAATCAAGAATGGGCGCTATATCTTGAGGATCCCATAGAATCAATTCTTTAAGCCATTCTAAAGCTAATGAATAATTTCTCTCATATATTGCCGTCCCGACTGCATAATTCAACCTTTCCTTATACTTGTCCTCTACGGGCGAGCTGGAGAACCCGGATATCTTTTCTAACAGTAGTTTTTCTAGACTATCCTCTTCTCTTAAAAGACTCCTTATCACCTTCTTAGATCTTTTCCTACGGTAGGCATCTGCTTTCAGGACTTCCTGCTCAGCTTCATCGCGTTTACCGGAAACATCCTCTAGAGTTTTGAGTCTATTTGAAGTATCAGGCGATTTTATCCCCTGCGTAACCTTTCTTAATTCGCTTAGGAAACCTACCTCTTCAATCATTTTCTTTGGATCGTTTTCTGCCTGCCAATCCTCAACCCAAGACATCTCAAAAAGCAATTTTACCTTAAAGTGCTTCCATAAAAATTTGTCTACCTCTGCCTTAACTTTATCTAACTGTTCCAGGAGATTTTTTGGATAAGGTAAGACTGTATTCCTTTCTATAACTAAGTAAAATACTTCCGGAGGCTGCCTTACAATAGTAACCTGATAACCTAAATCCTGGTTATTGAAGAACCGGTCTAGGGCTAAATTTAACAATAATATCAGGGTATTCCCCGCTTTATGGAAAAAGACTCCCTCAAAAGATTTAAAACCAAAAATATTTGATCCATCATTAGCTTTTCTGATTTGTCTGCTGCCTGAAGCCTTTATCATATTTTTAAGAGTATCCGGGTCATCGCTGGTATAAGCCGGGTTTAGCCTGCAAAGTGAAATATCTTTTTCAGCCTGGATAAGCTGGTCTCGTAGAATATAATATAAGGCAATACGCATGAATGAAGGATAAAGCTCTTCTCTTTTATAGGGCAGTCTTTTTAAACCCTGCCCTATCTGGGCTGATTCTTTAAACAATCCAGCTCTCTCTTCCTCAAAATCTGAATCGCCAATGCTTATTTCTGCTTCAGGAATTTCAACCGATTCCTCTATCAAAACATAAGGTTTATTATTTTTGGCTATATCCTGAAGCATAGACCCGGCCTTAAGGATATTCTCGACTAATTCATCTATATTATTTTGCGAGGCAAAACTTGCTGCCCTGGCACCGCCTATAGGCAATAAAGGAACAGGGACAGGCAAATCAAATTTCCCTCTTAGCTTAAACTTATCTTCGGAATTAACCGCCAAAACTATCCTTTTTAAAGTTTCTCTCAAAGAATAAAGGCTTCCTCTTTCAAAAAATATAAAATATTTATTCTCTGCCCGGCTACCAACTAACACCGGAAGAATAATGACTTTTTTTACTGATTCGGTTTCTTTAAGCTTAGTTATTACGTCCTCACTATTTCCTTTTAATATATCCAAAGACGCTATAGCGTATCTTCCTTTAAAATATTGCATCAGCTCAAAAAGAATAAGATAGGATATCCTCTCAACCTCTTCCTTCTTATATTTCTTAGGGCTGATACTCAAAATCTCATCGGCAACCAGATGCCTGGTGAATCCGCCAAACCTTTGCTCAACGCTATCGGCGATCTCTATTGCCTTATTAATTAAAAGATCCATAACCTCCCGGCCAAAGGTATTATTTCTATCGTAGAGTTTTTTCATATCGCCAAATTTAACCCAGCAATCGCCCTCCTGCGCCAGGAACTCTTTTAATTCAGTCAGGGCAGTCGGCTTTATAACTCTCTTAAAGAAGGGAATTTCCTGCTCATAGCCCTCTTCCGCTTCTAACCATTCCACATATTGGCCTATGGCGCAATCTATCTCCTGCCGATACCTCAATTCAATCTCTGAAAGAGTATACTTTGTCTTGATGCCATCTATAAAATCAAGCGCTTCTTTAAAAAATTCAAATTCTATTTCTTTTAATTTCTGATAACATTCCGCGGCTTTTTCACCGATTGTAGAATCAAAATCGTAGTAAGAAAGCTCCTGGAGTTCTCTAAAATAAATCATAACTTCATAGGTATTATCGGAAAATCTTTTGGTAATATCGTAAAGCATTGCCACCTGGGGATCTATAAACTCATAATCAAACTCCAGATCTCCGAACTGAATAAGCCCAATACCTTGTTTTATATATTTGCGGTACAGGAGTGTGTTAATATATATTCTTAATTTGCTGGCAGGAGTAGCTATACTTGCCTGCAAACCATAGTTCTCAATAAATTCAGTATTATTCCTTATCTGCCGAAGGTTACTTTCTCTTGAGAAATTGATTAATCCAACCCTGACCAATATGCCTATTCCCTTAAGAATCCTTATCGCTTCTCTATTTTGTTCAGGTATTATTCCTTTAGTGAAATATTTCAACTGGCCAGAATCATTACTCTCAACCCCTAAAAATACTTGCTTAAGGCCTGCCTTTTTCAATAACTCAAACACCTCTCTGCTATCTTCGGTTACAGCATCGGAACGCGTAAGTATCCAGAAATTTATCCTTAGGCCTCTTTTAATAATTTCATCGGCTATTCCCCTGGCTCTTTCAGGCTGATTACCGATAAAATCATCATCAACAAAATCTATTCCGGTTATCCCGACTTTTATGAGGTATTCTATTTCATCCACTACTCTTATGGCTGAACGGTGACGCCAGAATAAATCCTTGGCCCGAATTAAAGAATTCTCGCGGTTGATACAATGGGCTTCATCAAAAAATTTATGTATGCCGCAAAAGGCGCAAGACCCAGGACAGCCGCGGGAAGAATCTAACTGGGCTATCTTGGCAAACCTGTCCGTTTTATCATGAACTATTGACCAATCCAAAGGAGGTAATTTATCCAGGTCTTCCGTGGTCAGAACATAGCGGGGATTACTGACGATTTCGCCTTGCTGGTTTCTATAAATCACATTTTCTACGCCTTCTAAATCCTGCCTTTCTGATAATTGCTTTATAGCCTTTACAAAAGCCAATTCTCCCTCCCCAGCCACAATAAAATCAATATCCGGGAATTCCTTCAAGAAATTGTCTTTGGAAATACTAGGTAAATAGCCACCGGCTGAGATGAAAAACTTTCTATTGCTTTTTAATTCTTTAGGCAGGAGACTAAGGAAATTTGTAAGATACGCCTTGTCAGCCGGAAATAAGCTTAAACCCAGGAATATCTCTTCTTGCGGATATTTTACCGAAAGAGCTACAACCTTGTTGGCTAAAGCTTCTGCGGATAAATTAAGCTTATTGGCATCAATAAATTCTACCGCGATATCATTTGCTTTTAAGGAGGCGCTGATTCTGGCGAGGCCTAAAGGTTTAACGCTTCTAAGGGAGGCGTGATCGGGATTTATTAAGATAACTACGGGGCTTGAGGATGGCGGCGCATGCGCAAAAAATCCTTTTTTCTCATTCAACAGCTGATTTAAAAATCCCTCTAAAATAGGGGACGTTTCTATTTTCCTTTGCGCCGGGGAGCTGGATTTTCTGGCAGTAACTAGGTATTTATTCTCTAGGCTTACCTGTGAATAATGATATACTGCGGGATAGTCTACAGGTATATTCTTACCCTTAAATAATCTAACGCTGGATGCTTCAAAACCAGCCCCTTTTATAATAACAGCTATCTCTTCGGCTTGAAACCCGTTATCCCGGTCATTGTCCACACTCATAAACGCAACTCCGCCTCCGAGGCTGCATACCCGTAAAGACTCCTGTAAAGCTTCTTTTATTGATCCCAATCCTACAGTAGGATTAGGATAATTCAAGGTGATAAGGTTAAAGGTGCCATCCCGGAATTCAAGACAGGACCAGTTCATATTCCATATTAAAACAAGGTTCTTCTCCGCAGCAAAGCCGGATAATATCTTTTCACCGTCATTATCAATGCAAGTAAAACGCGCTCTTTTCCCCCACAGCGTATACCTGGCATCCCTGGCAAAATCGCCAAACCCCGCCCCGATGTCTAAACCCCAGAGCAAACGCAAGCCCGTATACCTAAGAATATGGTTACAAAATTCGGTGAAAATATTCCAGCCTGCTTTGCCTCTTTTAATTTCAATCCGCTGGTTAATTACATACGCTGCCTGCCTGATAAACTCCTGCTTACGGGGGTCGCTTTCGCTTGCCAGAAGAGACTCTAACTCTCCAAGGACGCTCCTACCGACTAAATCCACCAAACAAATCATCGCCCGATGGTAAACATATGGCATATCGCTGGATAAAAACAGCTCCAGAAGAATATGTTTAACCTTACTCTTTTGAGTAGAAACCTCTCTTTCGCAAATAGCCGCAATCGCATCAATTGATTTTTGCCTAAATGAAAACACGGGATAACTGGCAAATCCGGCAAGAGTACTAAAAGAACCAATGCTACCGCAATGCTTGAGAGCGTTAATAAATTCCAAAGTTAAGTTAAAATATTTAGAGAAATTACCATCTCTATGTATAGCCTCAAGCGCTTTTAATAACACCGCCTCTAAACTAAGGTCTACGCCTTTTACTATAGCAATTTTAGGTATAACAACTTCAAGATACTGTAATTTTTTGATATTCATCCGCACCAGCCCGGAGGGATTCCTTAAAAAATTTTCCAAAACCGGCGAGGCGGAAGTTTTTTGGACATTTTGTCTAAGGAAATCGGCGAACTGCTTTATTAATCTCCCTTCCCTGAAGAATCCCAGAAAAATTTTTCCGCTAAGCTGATTATCAATATTATCCCCTAACTCAAGGTATTTATAAGCATTGTCTTTACTTAAAATAAAGTAGCGCGGAGCAAAGCTCAACAGGACAAGATTTGATAACAAACAGGCGGTACGCTTATTACCTGCAGCAAATAGCTTAAGATGGGTTAATTTAACAAAGCATCCGGCAGCCAGCAAAAACGACGAGTCAGGACCTAAATTATTTCTGTAATTTCTCATAAACCAATTGGCAAACCTCCTGACTGAGCGGGTAGCGCCTTTATGGTTAACCTCTCCGGCAGGCCTAATTGCCAGATTTAATTGATTTAAGAACACGCTAAATTCACCCGCATCCTTAAACTTGGTTTCAATATAATTATTAATGAATTTACATCCAACAATAAATCCGGCAATTATTTTTATATCCGGGCTAAAGTGTTTAAAAAGTAAATTTTTAGCGCCTTGATTAATCTCCGGCCAACTAATTGATAATTCGCTAAGCTTATCGAAAACCAATCCTAAATCTATTCTTCCTTTGAGCGAACCCGCAGAGAGCATACTAAAACAAAAATTACTAATCGCGCGCAAGGTTCTTTCATCTTTTCTCCGTAACGCGCTTTCGTGATCAACGCCTTCAATTCTTCTTACTGCCGGCATGCCAGTATCCTCGGGATCAAAACTGATCAATTCAGTTATGCCGTCCGTATTTGGGGTAGCTAAATGATCAAATATTTTTCCAATCAGCCCTTTCTTCACTTCGGGAATAATCCTGCCTTCTTTAGTAAAAGTACTGATGATTAATGCTTCCCCTTTTCCCCAATGCCTAAGCCTCTTTTGAATATCTTCTAAAAGGGCCGTATTCTCCGGCCTCCCCTTTATAAGCTGGCGGTGTATTCCCTTGCGAGGATCCCTTATCTTAGCTAAAGAAAGTAAATCCCAAAATAAAGGCATCTGCAACCTCATCCATCGAGATATTCCTTTACTGAAAGAGAACGCCGGATTAACCAGCACTAATCCATCCACCCCTTTATTTTTTAAAAATTCGCTGTTATAGGAGGCTAAAACCCCTCCGAAACTTTCGCCGATTACTATTATCTTAGGATCTTTAGGATAAGGTTGAGTTTCAAAAATTCGCTCCATTATCGGGATAAAAATACTTTGGCTTATATCTTGAATGTTCATGAGTATATTCTTTGGCTTAAAGTCAGCGTGAGGAAAAGAGATTACCGCAAATCCCAGCCCTAAAAAATACCTTAAGAATGAATCTTCCTGCCAAGAGATAAGATCGTAGTAGGGTAGATATAGCTGGCGCATCTTAGGGCGAAAGATAGACCGCAGGAAATTATAGGCATCCAACACCCTCTTACCGTGAACATATATTATAGTTATGCCGACAGGGTTAGCCGGCGAGGCTATTCGAAATATAAACTTTTTTCCCGAGACTTCAAATTTATACGGATAAGGTAACGCTTCAGCTTTTTCGCCCTCCAGCGGCGAGCTACCTAATTTATGGGAGTTGGAGCAGCTACTAATTTTTTGATTATTTTCTTTCCTTTGCGCAATTTCATCCAAAATGGTTAAATTATTCTTAAAAGAAGGATTTTCTAAAAAGCTCATTTCTTTGGCTTTCATAACTAAAATAGCTGTTAAATCCGGATTTACTGATATATTTTTATAGGCAAACCCGCCTACACATTCAATCGGCAACCTACCATTAATAAACCAATATTTACCTTTCCTCGCAGGCACAAGGCCTTTTTCTTTCAAGCCAGTCCTGTTAAATAATAAAGTTACTTCTTTACTGCGTAAATAACGGTCATCATCGTCTTCCCAAGAATCAAATAACCAAACATCTAACATATACCCGCTATTTAAAAATTTTACGAGAGACTCTTCGTCGGTGTTATGAAAAAAATATTCGATAGATCTATGTAATTGAGCGCTATTTAAAATACCCCCGTCATTTACCGGCGAGCTGGAAGATTGTTTCTTGAGTTCATTCCAATCAATTGTTTCCCGGCCTCCGGTTTCTTTAATGGTCAGCAGGTGCTTAGACTGTATTGCTGCTGTAAGAAGGCCGCTCAAAACCTCAATTCTCTTTATCAAACGCGGCATTACCTCGATAAAGCTCGCAACATCATATGTCTCTTTCAGGGTAGCAACCGTTAACCAAATCATTTGAGCCGTAACACCCAAATCCAACGAAGAATCCCAAAGTAACGGCAAATCCCGTTTAGCCTGCTCCAGGAAGCTCGCCTGGCCATTGCCTAAATCTGTTCCGCTTGCCATTAATCGAATAGCGTCTTTAATTTCATCGGCGTTTTTCTCGACTTCTTCGCAAAGCGAGACAGATTTAACCTGCAAAACGCTATTCTTAATTCTAACTACCTGTTTATTCAAACCATCCACAAAGGCCTGGAGTTTAGTAAATTCCTCATCGGAAAGCGGCGAGGCGGCGGAATATGTAATATTGACAATTGGACTGGCTGAAAATACGGTAGGGCTTGAAGGAATAACTAAAGGAGATAATTGTGGTTTTGGCCCTGCCCGGGCAGGATTTATCGTATTTGAGTTAAGTAGGGGTAATATTATATTTTGCGGATTAATTACATTAACAATTGGGCTACTATTAGCTATGTCTATTGCCAACCGGGTTGCTACTGAAGCGCCGCACGGTCTCTTGGAATAAAAAGTAGAATTTCTAGATTGCTCTAGCGGCAGATTGGAATGGCTGGCTGCCAATGGACTTGAGCCGGATGAGTTCTTGGAAAGCATACTATTCGTAAGTTCGAGCTTAATAAATACTGCCTGTTTATCCTCAGCTTGCTCTAAACTATCATACTTTCTTTTTGCGCCAGAATGAACGATGATTTTATAAATCCGCCCTAACTTAAATTCCCCTATTGTAAGGCTTGAAATAGGGATATAGGCCACGCCATAATCGCCTTCTTCGCTGATTGTATACATCCAGGGATTACGGCCAAGGTCGACATCTGAAATATTACAAATCCAAACTTCATCTTCATCTAACAAACTGACAAAAATGTTTATTCCTGCCTGCGTCTTGGGAAAGATAATTTTTAAAAATTTATAGCGGCGTAAATCCTTAAATGGTTCATCATTTCCATTTTCATCTTTCGGGCTATTCTTCCAGCAAGAGAACTCTCCATTTTTGGACGCTGTATCATCAAATCCTTTGGCAATAATTTTTGCCGGCAGAAGAGCTTTAGCTGATTCCCCGCGTGCCACATTAACAATAGCAGGATACTTAAAAGCCACTGCTCCAACAATTACGGCCTTTAAAAGCTGTCTGCGGGTTAAGACCTTTGAATTAAATGAATCAGTGCCAAAACTAAGCGGCGAGGCGACGGATGGCGAACTGCTTACACGCGCAGGCGAGCTGGCGACGTAAGCGCCCTGAGATTCATTTCCGTAATATTTGCCAAAGGCAAGAATAAAACTCGTCCTTATATTCTCCAGATATCTCCGGCAGGGCGATAACCAATACTCTTTGTCCCGACTCTGCCAATACTGTTTCTGGGGTGAATCTATCAAAGTTATATAATCAAATTTAAACCCGTTTTCTTTTAACTTCTTCAGGAAATTATCTATCACTTCAGGCAGGTTTTTTGGATTCACATACTGAAGCGCATCCAGGTCTATACTCAACACACGGTAAATGCGCGGCGAGGAAATCTTTTCTTCTGGCGGGTGTAACGCAGTAAAACTCAAGGCGGTTTCGGTTATCCTGCGCTGCATTAACACTCTCCCCCCCGGCATATTTTCCTGTATATCGATAAGAAATCTTCCACTGCTCTTCATATCTACGCTCACCGGCCAATATCCACGACGGGTATTAACCAACATTGCTTCTAATACAATATTATCCCGGTAGAAGTTACTGCCAGTAATAGGCAAATCATATAACTTCACTAAAGTGCCCTCGATCACCAGAGGACCTATCCATAACCCAGGGGAACGCATTCTGGCATAATGACGTATTGTCTCTATGTCCGCCGGATTAATAAAGTAAGGGCATTGTTTAAGCTCTCCGTTTAACCAGCGCTCCAGGAGTTCCCGGTGTCGGAAATACCGGTCGTTTCGTATGTCAAGACGTTCATTCTCAACCCGGCCTTCGTCAACCCATCTAAAAAATGCCATTTCTTTCGTTTTCTTATCCAGTAGTTCATGCAACAATGGCGGAGTAGGAGCCCCCGGATTTCTGTCGTCATGCTGATCCGTGTTGTAAACCACAAAAACACCACCCTCTCTCAGTCTTATTTCGGTAAGAAGGCCGTATAAAAGATTATGGTCTGCGAAAGAGAATACGGATATCCCATTACATTGATAGAGCTTGATATCATTTCCGTAGGGGCAAGGGAGTTCTATGATGCGCTGCGGGTTGTATTCTCTATCTACTGGCCAGGCGGGAATACTGCTAAACCGGTTCAGCAAAGACCGTAACCAACGCCAAGCTTGTAGCGGCGAACTAAAGCCTCTTTCTTTAGCCAGCGGCGAGGAGGCAGAATTTATACCAGCTACAAGAATACTTTCTTCAGGCTGAGGGCTTAAAACAATGAATTTTCCTCTTTCCGGGCCACTGCTTAATATTTTCCCTTTTTGATCAAACTGTTTATTCAAGAAAATAAGGGCATTCTGAGTAAAGTAGGTGCCTTCTTCTAAACCTTGAATATCTTCAAACCCTGCAAGCGGGAGCTTTTCCGAGAAAACGCTTTCTGCCAGAAGCAAAAAAAACAGCGTCGGTGCTTTTAAGAATACCCGGGAATATAAACACGCGCTCATCCCCCTGCGAGGATACTCTGCGCATTTTTCATGCCTTATCGGGTATTTAGAACATCCGGAGGCAAAGATAAGCCCGCCTGCCGATGAATAATCAAAAACTGCCCGAATAGCCCAGCAAGGAAAATACGTATCGAAATCATTTCCTTTCTTCCCGCGATAAATACCCAGCGCCATTTCTCTTCTAACAACCGGGCAATCCCTGCCGTACTCCTTTTTTAAAAATCTTCTTATTTTAGGATAATCGTTGAATCTAAATTTTCCCGGGATATCCTGCTCCAAGAAACAACAAAAACTATCTACGCAGCGCCTTCTACCTAATATCTCTGCGAACCTTAAGTCTACCAGGCCTTCTTGGAAGTTTACTCCGGAAAAATTATTTGGCGAAAAGTTAACCGGCGAACTGGCTTCCTTTTTAATAAGCTCCTGGTTTTTAACCAATTCCGGATAATTAATTATTTTAGGGTTATTTAAATCGGCTAGGAAATCTTTATATCCCACTACTCTTATCAGGCCCTTTTGGCCCTGATAGCAAGTATTATACATATGCACAATTACTTTTCCCGAGGGATAAAGAAATATACCGATACGTGAAATATCTATTGATTTGGTTTCTTCTATCTTAAAATTCTCCTTTAATACATATTTCGTAGTTAGTATTTTTTTAATGTCCGGAATCCTTGATATATCCTCGGATTCATCTGTATATAACATAAGTATCCTGGTCATCGGATCCCTGATCAACTCTAATATATATTCCTGGCTTAAATCATACTTAAACAAATCCCAGATATCGGTATCACTAGAATACCTCCTTAAGTATAAAACTTTGTTCCGGCTATCGGCTATAACCATATCTATGCATTGAGATAGAAACTCAACCACGGGTCTATTCTTAACCTCAACAGGATAATCTAAATAGCTCATTCTTCTGTATCCGGAAAGGTCGACCAAATCTTTCGTTTTAATTATTACCGGAGAGCTGCCTTTGTAACCTTGCCACGCTGTCCCAGCTAAAGCGGACACGCTGTCCGAACCAAAGCGGACACTGTGTCTTAGAATCAGCGGCGAGGCAATAGCAGGTGCCTGAAAATTATACGCTATTGGGCTTGAGCCGGATCGAAATTTATTTTCAGCCCTGCGTCGCTTTGCACCATCAGGGGCCTTCCCGGTATTTTTTATAAATTGACCCGGAGAAGGAAAGCCTTTATCATTTACATAATGAGATGAGAGATAGTTAATGCCGCCGTGCCCGGGAACAAAAATAAACTTTTTTCCGCTATTACGGAAGATATTTTCTTTAACCCAGTGTAAAATTAAACCTAACTCGTTGGTAAGCCTGAAAAAATCTCTTTCCGACAGTTTCAAAAAATCTTTCAACGCCCCGAATTCTATTAAAATGGCATTATAGCCCAGGATTTTTGAAACTTCTTCTTTCCACTCGCGGACCGAGACTTTCTGATTTTTAAGCTCCACCACATAATTACGGCTATCCCGCGCGAAAAATACCTTTAAACCGGGATCAGTATTAAAATGGCCCTCTGCCACTAAACTGTCGCTACCATATTTATCTTTAATCAATAAAATCAGATTTTTAAAATAATCATTGCTCTTTAACCCACTGGGCGGCTCATAATATTTTTTCCCAAATATAATTGATAACCTTTTAAACAAATGATGCGCAACTACTGCCTCAGGTATCTCGGATAACCCAGCAGCTTGAATATACTGTTTAGTTTCATCAATTAAACCGGGCAAAACGGAATCTTCTGAAACTGACGATTTAGCTTCGATCAGCGCCATATCCGCTGCGGGCTGATTATTTAAATTATTATCCTTACCATCTGTAAATCCCAGGTTAAATAAACCTATAGTTAAAATAACTGCCAGGTTAACAGGCCTAAAACTTGCCGGCGAGCTGGCTGTTTCTTTTAAAATTCCTCCTATAAATTCATCCTCAAAATACATATCTGTGTCAATTCTGTAAGGTAGGTTTTCTTTTTTTAGATGCTTTCTTAAACAAGCGGTGTCTGCGCTGCCGGAGAGAATAACTACTCTGGGCCTGAAAAATCTGGTTAAATCAGCTAAATCATCATTCTTAATGCAATCTTCAGATGGCCCGACTAAACAAGGAATGCCAAAATGTTCCAAATTAGCTACTAAAATATCAACGCTATCATTAAATCCGCTTTTTTTCTTTAATTCGGAGAATAAACAACCCATATATTTAAAGCTGACTCTTTCTTGCGGCAAGGCGTTTACTTTAATAGACTCAAGGAGAATTCTCTTAGACTCTTCATGCCTATCCAAGGCGTATACTTTTTTAGCCCCTAATGATAAGGCTGCGAAAGTTATCACTCCGTCTCCGCAGCCGGCATCTACCACCACTTTATCTTTAATTTCAAGATGCTGCATCCCCAGCAGGCATCCCGCTGTCCAATGTTGAAAAGTCCTGTTATCATAAGCATAATCTTCTTTGCGCATATTTAACATATCTACGCCAATGGCTATTAACCCCTGTTCGGTGAATTTCATCAAGTCGAATAAATGCAAATAATAATTATCAATAATAACTATTCGTCCCGAACGATAAAAATAAGTTTCCATATTACTGGAATGAGGCCCAACATGAAGGTTCACTCTGTCTTTATGCCCGTTAAAATTTACGTATCCCGCGTAACGGATGTCTTCCTTAAAACCATAATCACCCAACTTATTCGCTAAATCTGCCTCGATCGCTAAGGCCTGTATTTCATCAGCCGGATTTAAAGATTGAGCAGAAGCAGCCGGCGAACTAGACCATTTTCCACCTACGGGGTGGCGCCCACCTACGGGGTGGAATAAGATATAATTCCTTTGCACCGGTGAACTAACCTTATCGCCCAATCTTCCGATCGGACTATAAACAACTTCCGAGGCTTTGGCTATTCTTAAGACCGCATTCACATCTCCTGCTATACGATAAGATTTTATCCCATATTTAATCCTGGTTTTTTTTACGGCCCAGGCAGCTGCTTCTAAAACCTGCCTTCTTCTTAAATTTACCTGCTCGATAGAAAGCCATTTTCCGGTTAGGGCCTGTTCAGTTTCAAAACTGGATACAATGACTCCGCCGGCATTACTCAAGGTATCAGGGATCACTATAATGCCTCTTTCGTATAATTTAAGCTCGGCATCACTGCTTGTCGGACCATTAGCCAGCTCTACCACTATATCAGCCTTGACCAAATCCACGTTATCCCGCCTTAACTGATTTTCTAATGCCGCCAGGACTAAAATATCAACCTGCGCCCCGATTATCTCAGCAGACCTGCCAGACAAACCGATCCTCCAATCTTTAACATCGAATTTTCCTAACATCTGCGCGTTGACCCTCCCCTGCAGAAAATAATTTACCAGAGCTTCTCCTTGCAGACGATTATTTGCCCACTCCACCATAGGCGTTAGGTCTTCCAGGCTAAAACCTTCCTTCTTATAAAGAACGGCTGTATGGTCGCTGATATATTGGATAACCGCCCCTTTTTTGACTAAATCTAAAGCTGCATATGAAGCAACATTGCCAAAACCCTGTATAGCCACGGTCTTTAGCCTTAAACCATCGACTATAACCCGCATAACATCCACTCCGCCAAAACCTGTTGCCTCAGTCCTACCCCAGGAACCGCCTAAATCAATTGGCGTAACCGGCTTGCCGGTATAAACTCCCAATAGAGGGAATGAATGACCCATCTTTGAATAACGGTTGACCTCTTTAAGCAAAGGCGTATCGGTAATGTCACGCTCTCCTTTATTTATTATCCCGATCAACTCCGCGTATAGCTCCGGGTAATTATTCTGTATTTCACTGGTTTCTTCCAGAAAATATTTTATATATTCATCGGCATACCAAGAGAGGATCCTACCGTTTGTATTCATATCCGGGGCAGGTATATCTATATCTATACCGACCTGGTTATTCCTGGCTAACTCCCGGCTATGTAACCTGGAAATCAAAGCTAAGTTATGCGGATCGCGCCAATTTTCGCAATCCTTTAAAACCAATTTTCCGGACTGAGCGGTTAATTCCCCGATAAAAACAATCCCTTTCCCGCCGCCCAGATTTAAACCCGCCTGTGAATTCTTTAAGGACATATCCAGCGACAGAGCATTGCATAATTCTTTAACCCACTTAATAATGAAATGTTTTATTTCCTCTTCCGTTGCCCGGAGTCCATTTAAACGCTCAATGGCTTGAGCGAATAATCCCGAACTTTCATTCATCAGGGTTGAGCCCGTGATATAACGTATTCCGCCTTTGCCCGGGCCCAAAACTACATTATTCCTAATTCTTACCTGATATATATTAGCCTGGTAGATAGAGTAATTCTGCCTTATCAATTCCGCGCTATACCAGCTATCATATACATTAAAAGGAATCTTTAGTTGATTAATTATTCCCAGATTTACGCTATCTACGTAAGGCCTGGTTGCTTCCAGACGCTGCAGTGTATCCTGCCAATAAGGATTAACCGTTTCCTGAATAAGTTTCTGGACTGCGGATTGAATGGAAGAAGAAGCAAGGACCCAACTTTGGCTGGCAAAAGGGTACAGATTTAAATAATTATGGTTTAAAGAATTAACTATGCTCGAAAAACTTATTCCCCGCGTTAATTCTTCTGGCAGAAAAATTTTACCCTCAACATCGATTAAGCCATTGACATTAGTATCAGTTTCCTGCATCAAGAGATTAAACTTAACGGATAAATTAAAGTTAATTGATCTTATATATTCATATAACTCAAGCCTGCATTCATTAGTTTTAACTTCAATAATTAAATCTATGTCCGCGCCGGGATAGATATCTTCAAAGTGCTTCACGGAACTGCCAAATAACCAGATTTTTTTAATATCGTCATAACGACTAACCAGCTCCTCGGTAATTAATATTGAGAGCGCATACCTTAATATACTATGCGCCGGTTTATAGCGGCTTGGGTCATCTAAAAGGTTTAACTCTGAAATTAACTCCTCTGCGCCATTTAAACGTAATCTTTGAGAAGTCTTAAACAAAGCCTTCTGCCATAATTTTTCCACCCTCATTGCTATAATTGTAGTTACGTCCGCGCCTACGGGCGAAGAGGAGATTGCTTTACCCGCAGAAGAAGAAAATCCGGGCTTTTTCGCCTGCAATTCCCACATTTTGTATATTTCTGTAATTAGGCCATTGACTTTTGCTTTTTTTATTTTGACAATAGTAAAACCTTTAAATAACTTCTCCAGAGATTCCGGTTCAAAAAACCGGTAAGGCAGCCCATCAAGAATGTAGATCTCTTTATCGACCGGTAAACCTTGGCCATATTTACCATCAGCCTGAGAATATACTATTGCAAAAACTCTTCCCCTCGGCTTAAGCACCCGCCAAATCTCATCAACTATACGCCTCATCATCCTATCGTCAAAAGATATCAGGCTGCAGTTAGCGTAAACTATATCAAATTCTCCATTAGAAAACGGCAAAGGTTCTGTTAAATCCTGGACCTGGGCAACCAGCCTGCCTGCAATACCCTGCCGGATTGCCTCTTTAGATACCCGTTCTATGCAAACAGGGGAAATATCAGTAGCTGCTACAAAGCACCCCATATCTCTGGCTAAAATAATCTCATCCTCTCTGCGTCCGCAGCCCAAAGAAAGAATCCTTTCGCCATTTTTAATCAAATTTTCTTTTAACAGCCGGCCTAAAAATTCACTTTGGGGCAATCCTATTAATTTCCAGACTCGGGACCAATACTCAATAACTTCTTTTTGATTTATAGCTGGGCTGGAAGATACTTCGTTTCTTGAAAAACCGCTAATAATATCTACGGCTTCCTCTTTGGTATCTACTATCTTGAAGATTTCCAGATCTTCACCATTGATTAACCCCTCGTCAAGCATAGAGCTACGAAACCAATCGCTCCAGCCTTGCCAATATTTTTTACTAATCAGAACTACAGGAACTGGCTTAATCTTTTTTGTCTGGATCAGGCATAAAACATCAGTTAAAACATCTAAAGTCCTGAAGTTGCCCGGCAGGAAAATAAAACCTGAATTAGACCGAGTAATTAAAATTATTTTTTGCTCGAAAATAGTTGGAAAATCTAAATTGATATTACTTAGGGCATTGACGCCATTTTCATAAATTAAACCTGCCTTGTCTGGTTTAACCCTAATAATAGATATCCCCGTTCTGCTCTTAAGATAATCGGAAATATCATTTGCATTAATGAACCTGCCCCCCAGAATAGCCGCTGTCGGACCTATATCCCGCAAAACAAACAATGCTTCGTATAACTGCGTAATCATGTTATAAACATTTACCTGATTCACTGGAAAAGTTAATTTATCACTTGGTATTACTTTTAAATGATTGATTATCTCATCCTTAGTATCTGATAAAACATAAAGGTTATTCGGATATTTTCCTAACCCCGGAGTTTTATTTAATAACTCAAAAAGTCCCTGATAAAAATGTTTTTGCGCTAAAATAACCGGCTTATTCTTAAAATACCCCGCCTCTTTAAGGGCTAAAATTTCAGTAGCCTCATCCAGTGTTCCGAAACCGCCAGGTAAACATATAAATCCTTGGGTTGAATATAAAAAAGATCTCTTACGGGTAAAGAAATATTGGAATGTATGAACCCAATGGGTATTAATATTTAACCTCTGTTCCCAGGGAATATGTATATTTAAGCCCACGGAAATAGCATTACCACTGCCTTTACCATTAGCCGCATAAGCCCCTTTATTTGTTGCCTCCATTATTCCTGGACCTCCACCGGTAAAAACACTAAAACCTTGGTTAGAAAGAAAACTGCCTAACTCCATAGCATTTTTATAATATTGATGATCTTCTCCAATTCTAGCCGTACCCCAAACACTTATTGCCCGATTAGAAGAAAAGACGTTACTTAATGCATTGCCTATCCTTAATTCTCGAGCTAACCCATGGATAAAATCTACATCGCTTGATAAACCTTCTACCGGAGAGCTGGAACCGACTAAAGAAAAATTGAGCCTTTCGATCGCGCCGTTAAATTGCTCAAAAGTAAAATCCGCTACCCAAATATCGCCGTTATTATTAAAAGTATTAAAAAAATGTTTCTTTATTCTCAGTCCATTGCTATAAAGCAGCCCCCATAAATAGGGCTCGAAAATCCGGCATTGCACATCCATAGGAAATCCCAAGGAAAGACTAATCCCCCGCGCGAACAAAGAAACCTCTCCGCAATAATTAAAATACCTGCCGACTTTAATAATCGGGGATAAATGATCCTGAAGCATATAGAAAATTCTATCCATCCTCGCTTCGGTCTCTAATGATTCAAGGCCTGGCTTGGCCTGCCTAACTTTTATTATTAAATCCCGGAATTTAAATGTCTCATAAATATTTTCAAGTATATGCGCATTGCCGTAAAAATATCTTTCAAATTGATAAATCCTGTACGGAAAACGGTTATCGCCGTAAATCCATCCTAGTGATTCCGGGACCTGGCTAAACGTAGATAGAAAATACGGCGGGGACACCCCTGCCTCGCCGGCAGGCAGGCTCAGCTTTAGCTGCGCGGGTGCCCCTGGATTAGTTGAAAGGGTATCCCTGATGGGACTAGAGGCAATATCTCTTATTTTTAACCTGGTTGTTTTATTGCGCCCCTGGATCAGCTCTATCCTGCAAAATCTCGCGCTCATATCGCCATTTACAAAAACATTTAAAAATGTCCGGCTTAATATCCTATAATAAATTGCCCATAACTGCTTATCACTTTTTTCATTGAAAGTATTATCCCGGGGATAATAATCAGACAACCATTGAATAATCTCTTCGCGGCTTTGCGGTTTCCAACCTTTTTTATGGTCGCCATAGAAAATATCCGCTTTAACTACATCAGTTCGCATTCTTAATATTTCGCCTAATTTTGCTCTAATTTGCTTTTTGAATTCTCTGGCTATTTTGCCGTAGAAATTATATTTGATTTCGCCTTCCTCGCTAGCCTGTGGCGTAGGAATAGCCGATATAATAACACTTGCCTTACTTGTAGCAGGATTTAAGGCGTGGTAGAAAGCTTGCGGCTCTATAGAGATAAGCCGATCAAGTATATTACTCACCTTCTTCTCGAAGCGTTTATATTTTATCTCCAGGCGTTCCTTCCTGGCTTGTAATAACCCAGTTATCAAATCTACTCTATCCATCAATTCTTCTGTTATGCCTTCCTTCAGAGAATTGCGGATTGAATTAACTTCCTGGCGGACAAAAGTAATTTCATTTGCCTGCATCGTTACATTATTTATTCGCTGGCGGGTCCCATCCATTTTTCCTAAGATATTTTTTACCCCTACCAATGATTTATATAATTCAGCTCTCTCCCGTAGGGATGGTTTAATAGGAATATCGCGGAAAAGAGGCAGCTGTATACCCTGCAATTTAGCCCTTAATGAAATTAGTAGTTCTAAAGCTTGCTCGATCCTGGCTAAAGAATCGGAAAGATTTTCATAAATATGGAAGGTCTGCCTCTGCCAAGCGGGCAATTGCTTAATAGCTGAACGCGCCCACCCATATTCGATTTCTGCCTTAATTGGGCTGGATGAGGCTGTGCCGAGGCTAATAATCTTTTTTATTGTTCTTGTTAAAATAGAGGGTTTGGAATTGAAGTCTTTTGCCAGGCGGGATATAGATTGGTCTTTAGGGTGTCTTAAAAAAACATTGATATAATTTATCGACCAGTTTCGATCTTGATAATCGTAACCGCATTCTTTCAGGATATTCCTTATTTCGCTTTCTTTTATTGGATTCCACTTTGCTTCCGTTGCCACCACATACCATTTTAGATAAATTTTTTCTTCGGGCGAAAGAGGTGGATCGTTTAATAATTCCTCGGTAGGTGGTCCGGTTAATTTGCCGGATTTTTTCAAATACATAATTAAAGCAATGTTATAAATAATCCCTCCCAGCCTTTTAAAATCTTTTCCTAAGCGGGAATCGCTTCCATACCATATAGCCATATCGGAAAATATCCCGGGCATAACTGTGTTTTTTAGCCTGAATATCGCCGGGCTGCTTGCTTGTGCGGGCAGAGAGACCGGGTTTCTTTGCGGTAAAGCCGGCCCTCTAGATACTGGCAACTGCTCAATTCCTTCTGTAATATCTAAAAATTCCTGTTGCGGCCAGTTATTATCTTTATCATTTTTATCCTTATAGTAGAGGAATATACCATACAGATTAATACCCAGGACTTTTCCGCGGCTATTATCCATGATATGGAAGTTTGCCCTTAGATCTAAATATATTCTTCTCTCCATGGTGACCTCAACAGGGATGCGCCTTACCTCAACTGCATATTTACCGCGTAATGTTTCACTGATACCTTTCTCCTGCGAAAGATAATGGTGTTTACGGCTAACATTGTTACACCAAGCCTCCATATTGCCATTTACTATCTGCTCTCGGGCTTGCAGAATTTTATCGGATAGACCGCTACCTTTAATCAACTGGACAAACTCGTCTCTTGCCTCTTTCTGGCGTAATGCATCCTTAAATATGTCTTTAATTATAGTTTCGACTTTGTTTTTTCTATTTAAGTATTCGCTATCGCTTTCTTGCGCTGCGGCAAAACCGTAAAATATCAATTCATCAGGCCTAATCTCATATAATTTTTCATTTATTATCTTTTCCTCGATCTCTCTTCTGCCGGAGCGGACTTCTCCCGCAGCTAAATCCTCTCCGATAAAGAAAACCGCTATTTGGTCTTCAAATATAGATAACTCTATTTTTCCGTTTAAAAAACTAAAATTCCGCTCATAGCCATACTCCCTGGCTAAATTCTCTAATTGCACGCCTAAATCCCGAGAGCCCACGCCTAGATCCTTGCTTAGAGATTCAAAAAGCAGGTTTCTTAAATCTTCTTTAAATGTGCGGATCCGCCCGTTATTGTTTACCGCGGCATCTGTTTCAAACAAAAAGGCGTATCTGGGATAACGCTGGTATATATCTTCCATCAAGCTATCTAATCGCGCAGTAATTTTACCATTTAACGCAGAAACTAAATCTTCATACAAGATAAAATCCCTCTGCTCCCTTTCCCTAAGCTTGCCGTTTTTCTTCTTGATCCTGGCTAATCTTTGCTCCTCGGCATTTCTTAAAACCGTTAAATCTCTCAGGCGCGAATAAATAGCTTGGTCGCCTAAAATTAAACCATTCACCAGTCCCGAGATCTGCCCATTTAATAAACTTCCATTCTTTCTAAACTCTTTTACCTTACTTATAAATATATCCCATGCTGCTTCTTCTTCAAGCAGCCGCATTAATCCGGGCTGGGACTTAAGAATCCCGCTATTGCCGTTACCAGAGAATCTGGACATATACTCAAACCAGGCCTCTATTGCTTGAGCTACGTATTCCGGGCTAAATTTTGTGTAGTAGGTATCTAGGTATACATAGATCAGGACTTCATAAAATTTCTCTCTATGCTCCTCTGATAAATCTTTGCTGGAGAAAAATTCGCTTTTCTTAAATCTCTCCGCGGCAGTGATAAGTTCCAAATAAATCTTCTTTGAAGGAGCGTTGGCTGCTTCAGCCCAAAGACAAAATATTTCGTTATAGCGCAGGGACGCTGACCGCGGCCTGATCATCCACCTTTCCTCAATGCGCATGGCTGCTTTTAAACATTCCCTTGCCTTCAGGAAGTTCTTTTCTTCAGAATAAATCCTGGCCAAGGGATTTAAGGCCTTAACTGCTAGAATCCATGCCCTGGTCTTACTGGCGTATGCCTCTAATTGCGTTAAGATGAATTTGGCGTCTTCCTTGTTGCCTTCAGCATTACAGGCCTTGGCTCTATTAAAAAGTCCGGTTATAGTTTCGCTTAAGCCGGATTCATCCTGATCTTCACGATGGTATTTTCCCATTAAAGCGAAAAGACGGTCAATTTCAATTTTGGCTAACAATTCATCGCGTGTTTTTGCGTCTATTTCCTGGCTTGACTTGACTAACTCTATCGCTTTCACATACATAGTATAAGCCTGCGTGAAATCACGCAGGGCCGGATCTCCCCGACTAAAATACGTTTCTGCCGCTAACCTTAAATCATCTAATTGTGAGGCTAAATCCATTGCGCCAAGCGGACTGGAGGAAAGAGGGCTTGACCCATTGCCATTAACCCTTACTCTACGCTTAAGTTCAGTTAAAAGATTATCAAATTCAGTCTGCTGTGTCTTATCTTCTGGCGCTAATTCTTTAGTTTTTAACAACAAGTGGGCGTATAGAGGATGCACGAATCTAGCGGATCTTAAATTTTGATCAGAATAATAGATTAAATCTATTTTATTTTCTTTTAATTTTTCATTTAATGCCTCTGCTTCTTCATTATCCAGGCCAAATAAGCCTCTCCCGGGATAGAGCCGTTTAAAGATTTCCCAAGCTTCATTTGCTCCATTTGCTCCATTTGTAAAATCTGCTTTTTCACCGGACTTCTGCAGGCAACAAACAGCAACAGCCCTTCTTTTTATATCCCATTTTTGGCTATCAACTTTAGCCATTTCTATCAGAACCTGGGCATAAGCAATAATCCCCTGGATTCCTTTTCTTTCCTTTATTACTTTAGAGAGTCCGCTGATTATATCTATATGCAGATTTAAAACCTTACTATACCAATCCCTTACGTTACTAGAACCAAATTCTCTTTTTGGCTTTGGATAACTGCCATTGACAGCTGAACGACTGCCATTAACAGAAACTCGGGGAGTAACAGGCTTTGGAGCAGGCTTATTTAAATTGTTTTCTTTTTTCGTTTTCTTCGGCCCATTCTTTTTCGGATCTTTTTCTATGCGCCAAGATAATCGCTTTAAAAGTTCCTTGCTTGTCCTATAATTTCCCGGTTCCTGACCCGGTAAAATCTTCATCCCTTTTAACTCAATAAGTATCGGCTTAAGCAGCTTGCTTCTAAGGGGTCTTTTTTCATTTAAACCCAGGTCTTCAAATACCCCGGATTCTCCCGCGTAGGCTTTTTCTATTTCTTCAAAGCTAACCCATAATTCTTTTATCTTTTGCCTATCAGTTAAACCCGACGCATTCTCTAGTAGTTCATTGGTTTTCTTAGCTCTTTGACCATTAAGCGCCCGTTGGGATATACGTTCAGCTTTCGGACGGTTTCTCTCCTTGATCCTTAAATTGCACATATCCAAATAAGAAACTGCTTCTATTGCTATACGTTTGGCTTCCTTAGAAAAATCGACGCTAGGAATTAGCGCGCTCTTAGCCCGCTCTAATAGCCTTAGCGCCAGCTGATATTTATGCAATTTAAATAGTTTTATGCCTCTTTTAAGAATGCCTTCGATCTTCTTTATTCTTGTTTTCTCTTTTAGCGGAGACATCTTGCGTACCTGCGTCCTTACGTCACCTTTTAAGTCTAAAATCCAGGGTTTGCCATTAGCCAATATTGGGTCCCCATATTTATCCTTTATAAACCTTACAAAACGCTTCTCTCCATTGATTACCTTTGCTTCAACTTCGGCATCAGGATAATCCCTGACCCGCACCCAATGTCCATTTATACAAAGAATTCCTCCGGCATCGGTTTTTCTACCGGTAATAATGTATGTGCCTATTTTGGTTCCATCTTCACCTAATAATTTATCTTCATCCCATACAAGGAATGCATCCCATAAATTCTTTTCTTTTTTAGAAAAATCGTCAAGCTTATTATCAGCAGATACAGTATAAATCAAAGCCTTTTTCTGTTCATACATTACTTCACCGTTTTCTATGACCTGGGCAGTTACGGCGATCGCCTTTTTACCTGTAGGATTACGGATATCCATAATATCAACCCGTTTTTCCCCATATTCCCTGGGAAGAATAAACGGCTTCCCGTCTCCGAGATTGACCATTCCATTTTTCCCCGACTTAAGGTTATGAACCATATTTTTCTTTTTCTTGCTGAGTAGGTTATAATCTTGCGGAGAAATTCCATCCATACGATCATAACTGGTCACATAACCATTTTGCGCTTCAGAAATAAGCATAAATTTCCGGTCTATGTCTGACTCTAAAGAAATACACCTTACAACAATTCCTCTTATTGCCCTGTATTTTACTAACTCATTTTTATGGTATAGGCCAAAACGCATCCATGACCCGTTTTTCCTAATAACCCCATCAATCCCGGGTTTACTTAATCCGGTATATAACTCTCCCCCGGGCCCTAAACGCGTATAGGTAGTGATATCAGCCCAGGAACGTAATTTTCCGGGATCTATAATTCCCCTATGCGCATCAATTATTTTTTTGGTTTGGTTATCAATAACCAGGAATATTTCTTTCCATGTCTCTCCTACCCCATCTATCTTCTTGTATTTTATTTTTATCATCGCAGGAAAAATGCCTTCCTGTATAATTATTTGATAATCTCTGCCTTTGTAACCCGGGAATACTAACTCGCTATTCTCTACAGTGAGCGCATGGAAACGGAATATACCCTTAATAACCACATTTTTCCCATATCTAGCAATTATGTTTTCTAATTTGGGAGGGTTTGCGGTGCCGATATCAATAACTACCCGAGGAGACGCTTCTAACTTCACGGACACGCTGTCCGAGCTGAAGCGGAAACTGTGTTCCAGAATAATCGGCGAGCTTGCGCCGGATGAATACCCTACTCCAAAATCAATGTATAAATTTTGTCTAGAATCATTGCTATCCACTATAACGTCTATAATGTGCGAAACGTAAATTCCATGTAAAAGATATATACCTGGTATTTTATACAGTTCTACGCTAGGGTATCCTAGTTTTCTTAACGCCCTACATAAACTTGCGGCAACCAATCCGCAACACCAATCCGCTCCTTTAAATAGTTCAGATCTGATCAAAACCGAATATAGCCTATCCAATTGTTCCTTGAGAACCAGTTCACTTAAATTGCCTAATTCCCGGTCTACAGCCGCGGCTGCGTTATTAAACCTCTCGGACCAGGCCAACTCCCCATCCTTAGGATGAACGTGTTTCTCGATGAATTTTATGTATTCTTGCAGCGGCCAATATGGTCTGGCGCGAAGATAAAATAAAGAGATGTTTTTATCATTTCCTGCAAGAGAACGTAATCTTAATAATTCATCCCTACTTATCATTACGTACGGCTCTAATAAATAGCCATCTCTAACAGGAGAGCTGGTTTTAAAAGTATCAGAAGATAAATTCAGTAATTTAGAGGTTCCATCAATAAATTTCTTAAATTGTTTCGCCATAAAATCAATATATAAATTTTCACCCTCATCCTCGGCATTTTCAATCACTAAGAACAAATGGTTAACATCCATACCATCCGTAATATAAATACCTGTTTTTATATATACTTCTACCCGCTTATAACCTAACATGCCGGTTAATATCCTAGCTAAAGTGATATTTACTAAGTCGCATCCGCCTAGCTCTTTATCTAATTTACGGGATTTTACTAAAACACCGAATAGAATATCCAGTTGTTCTTTTAAGTCTTTCATACACAAGATAAGATAAGGATACATTTTAGAAAACTCTTTGATCATTTCATTTGATTGCTCCAGTAAACCCTTAAGCCGGTATTTTTTGCTGTGTTTAAGTAGTAATTCTTCTAAACTATTAAAACCGGTGTACCTTTGCGCTGCGCAATAGATACGCGCTAGTGGATTATACTTCTTGAGCCCAGGTTCAGATAAGCTCAATAACTGACTTTTCTTCAGGATTACATAAGGGCTCCTATCACGACCCACCGGCGAGCTACCCCTAATCTGCCACGCTGTCCGAGCCAAAGCGGACACGCTGTCCGAGCCAAAGCGGACACTGAGTCCTAGGATAACTGGCAAGTTGGAGGCTCTATCAGCAGGGGACACTCTTGCTAAGTCCGATTCACGAACTCTACGTAAGGGTGTCCCTTGGTTATATACCAAGGGACTAGAAACGCTCACCACGGGAATATCTTGCTCTGTTGAATCCAAGCCCAAACCTTTGGATACTCGGCTTGTTATCGTTGCCGTAATCTGGCTCAATTGTTCATTCAAAAGCCCGATAAATTGGCTATCAACAGCCAGGGGGTCTTGCTCACTTGATTCTAAAATCCGCTCCAGGATATTATTCAGTCCTTTTCGCTCGTTTTCTTTTATCATCTGCCTATGGACCATAAACATCGGTATCAATGAACCCTTCATACTAAGGGATAATTCCAATTTTTTATCCTCAACAAAGAAATTTACAATCGGCCATAAATCCGGCCTGGATGCGGTATCGCCGCAGATGGTAATATGAATGCCCTCCTCTTGGGCTAAAATCAAAAATTCATATATCAGTTTGATTATAAACGGCCGCTGTTGCCCATAGAATTCATCGTATACTTCCTTATCCGCCCTTCTGATCTTATAAATCTCAGCGATCAGGTCATTGGTACCAAAGCTTATGAACTTGATGAAATTATAAGATAAAAGGGCTTCTTTATTTTCTAGCGCCTTGGCGGTTTCAAACATTGCCCCCATCTTAAAAATATCCCCTTTTATACCTTCTTTATCTTTAGCGTAAGAGATTATAAATTTAATCGTATCCAAGTCTTCCCTGTTCTCGACCATCGGGAACATAAGCTCCTGGACCTCAAATCCTTCTTTCTGTAAACGTAGCAGCGCGCGGATCTGCATTACCGTTATAGCCCGGCCTAATTCGGTTTCCAGATACCATTTCCTGCTCATA
>JBDRLN010000019.1:0-2423 GCA_043812955.1 Candidatus Omnitrophota bacterium
ACCTTCCGAATCTGCCTGTAAACACCTGTTTATCCCGGAACACCCTTTTCGAGCGGAGAAAATTAGCTTTTGTAAAGTTCATAATGGTATTCTTGATACTGGCTTCATCAGAAACTTTACTCAAGTCGAAAGACATATCCCGGCGATGCTTGCACATCTTGACACTGCCGTCGCTGGTTAAAGTCAAATGATATAACCCTTCCTGGCATAAAAAATATTTACAATCTTTACAGATTAACGGATAAGTTGAGCTCTCACGGCTGTCTTTTACCCGGATGGATATTTTTTTATATTTAAATTTAAGCATGGGGATCCCATAGTTACCGGCAGTATAAATTGTCTTTTTGCCTGAACTTGAATCTTCCAAAAACCTGATCAGTCCTTCCGGGCTTTGGTAAAATCTTTTCCAAGCACGGTACCCCGGCTTATCAAAGCAATTCAGGTCCAGGACTTTTAAATCTATCTTCCGGTCACAGCAGAATTTAATCAAACCAAAGATTTCATCACTATTAAACTTTGTTAATACGGTGTTAATACGGATTTTTATTTTTTTAGCTACGGCGATATCAATGCCTTCGATAATCTTGCGCAGGTCATCCCTGCCAGTGATCAGCATGAACTTTTTTCTGTCAACCGTATCTAAACTCAGTTTGATCACGTCAAAATGTTTCAGGACCGGTATATTATCCCTGATCAATACACCATTAGTATGCAATTTTAACCTGCTCGTTTTAAATCCCCGGCAATAATTTAATATCAACGGCAGATTCTTATTTAATAATGGCTCGCCTCCGGTAAAATCGAAGCGCAGGAACCCGGTTTGATAAAAGATCCCCAGGATCCTTAATAATTTATTTATTTTTAATGGCCTTCCGGTATCGGCAAAGTTTTCTCCGTTCGGTGGGCAGTATCTACAGCATAAATTACAGTTGTGATTAAGAGCTATCCTTAATTCCGGCAACCGTTCTTTATCTTCGGCATCAAAAAAAGTTTTCTTATGCATAGCCTATCCTTAAAACAGCGATTCATTTATCTCTTCTTCGTCAACGACATCCTTTACCGGCCTTTCTATTTCATTCTTCGGCGTATTATAAGTTTGAATATATTTTACAGGTTGTTTTTCTATTCTTTACCAAATTAAAACGTTTTAATATTAAAAAAACATTTTCCTAATTAGTCCGTGGAAGTCTCTGAAGCAAAGAAGAGCGGTCAGAAGACATTAAGTTTCCCAATATGTGCTTCATGCCGTAATCCATGCAATATAATATCACATCACCGTTTGGAAGTAAAATATTTTCACGCAAAAAGGGCCTTTTATCCTGAATCAGAAACTTAATAAATACTGTAACGGCTGGCGAGCTTAAGTTTTTCTTCTAAATCTGGGGTTTTGTAACGGTAAAAGTCGCTAAAAAGATAGGGGTTTTCTTCAATAATATCACGGCATATATTTGCAATATGAGAGGCGGCTATGATGAAACGTATACTGGTTACATCGGCAGGTATGCGGCATGTATCCCCGGAGGCGCTGTAGAAATTCTTGCCTGAGACAATGAGTTTTTCTATTGTTTCCGGCTGGAACAGAAGGCTTTGGTTTTTAGGCAGGAATAAATCTTTTTTGTACTCCTGAAAAAGAGATGTGGCTGGATACGGCTCTAACCAGCGCAATTGTACATTACAACCCAGCTCTTCCTCAAGATATGCGCGGATCCTTAATGTCTCTTTGAGATCATTAAGCGATTCAAAAGGAAAACCCCACATAAGGCCTATTTCAACCATATCAATATACCGGACGGATTTCTCAATAACATTCAGGGCATCTTTTATGCCAAAACCTCTCTTAATTTTCCTAAGCACCTCTTCGCTGCCTGTATCTAAACCATAAAAAATGGTTTTGCACCCGCTTCTTCCCATCTCCTCCAATAATTCTTCATCCATGCACTCCACGCGCGTCATACAAAACCAACTCATGCCTAAATTTTCCTCTTGAATCCTGCGGCATAACTCTATCGTCCTTTTTTTATTAACCGTAAAGGTAGGGTCAACAAAAAATAAATCCCTAAAACCATACTCATCAGCTAAGACTCTTAATTCATGAATTACGTTATCGATGGAATTGCAGCGGACCCTTTTCCCGTCAAAGTCAGTCAAACTGCAGAATTTGCAATGAAAAGGACAACCGCGGGAAGTAATTACAGCTGCGATTTGATATTGTTCTTTAAAGTTTACGGCATGGTACGCCGGAAGCGGAAGTTTATCTAGCTCGTCTATATGCGGCCGGGGACCGTTTACATGCACTTTATCAGCTCCCCTGTAAACTATGCCTTTTATCTCCCCAAAGCCGCTTAGGCCTTTCTTGACAATTTCAACGATAGTCTCTTCGCCCTCACCGACTACTACTGCGTCTATAAAATCGAATTTTTCCA
>JBDRLN010000020.1:0-2918 GCA_043812955.1 Candidatus Omnitrophota bacterium
TCGGTATAAAGGCTCAGCGGGAGGTAATACACTTTTATCCCCAAAGATTCAGCGGTTCGTTTTTCGTTAGAGTTCCCGGGCCCTTTTTCTTCCAGGTTAACTATGGATTTTATACCCAGCGATTTTAATTTTTCCCATCCGGGTTTTTTAGGTTCTCCGCCGCGATACAATTGCGGATTAACCCGGCTAAAATTAGGAATATCAGAAAAAGGGTTTTTAAGATACCCCAAATAAACGCATCCCGGCAAAAAGAAGACACAAAGGGCCAATATAATAATTTTACGCATTAAAATTATTATAGCACTGTTTTGTTTTTAGTCGTATAATAAATAAAATAAACAAAGGCTCTTAACTTAAGGCTGATTTTAAAAACTTAACCTAGGAGGGCGTATGAATGTATTAAGAGTACTGGGGGTGTTTTCGGTTGTTCCGGCTACAATGCTTATTACAGCGAGTTTTTTCGTAATGTTTGTTTTGAGTAAGGTAGAGAAGAGCTCTTTAAGGATTTTTGGCATGGTGGCTGTCGCATTGCTCTTAATCGGAGCTTGCATTGTTTTGTCTACCGGGATTTTCCTTGTTGCCCAGGAAGCGGAGTATCCTGGATATCACAGTATGGCTAAATCTTGCCTGCGTTCGTATCCTTCGATGATGGGGGGCTCGTACGGAATGATGATTAATCCTCACTCAGCTATGATGAAGGGGCCGCAATCTGGCCTGATGCAGGGTAAAGGTTTTGAGCGCATGCGACAAGATATGATGGAGGAGTATTCATCCGGGCAAAAATAGCTTGATTGCGTTAGCAGGGCAAACGCAAAAACTTGCAATTTGCTGATTTTGTGGTAAGATTTTAATTCTTTAGGTATTTGGGCGGAGTAGCTCAGCCTGATAGAGCACGCGGCTCATACCCGCTTGGTCGGAGGTTTAAATCCTCTCTCCGCCACTTAAAACTGGCCTAAAACGCGAGGAAGATATGCGAAAGCTAAACTACGGATTAATGGTTATATGCCTGATCTTATTAACAGCGAACGGTTATTGCGCTGATAGTTCGCCAGAAGATGCAAAATATGAAGCGGGTAGATACCGGATATATACTTCGCCATCTTTCATGGTATTACTGGATACAGAAACAGGTAAAGTTTGGAAAATTAATTCTGACGCCACTGGTAAACTCAAAGCAGAAGGAGCGTCTGTTGAAGGTATAGCTTATAGCAACTCTGATTTAGATGTTTTGCGCAACAAAGTCGCGGATATGAATTTAGATAATGTTCCCGAAAAAAACAAAAAAGAATGTAAGAATAGTATCTTCAGCCTATTTTCTTATGGCATGGATACTGATAAAATCAATAAAGTACTCAAAAACTACAAGGAAAATAAATAAAAGAGCACTTAAGATCATGGTCAGTGAAACAGTAAAAAAAACTATTAAAAGATATGGTTTGTTAAAAAAAAACGATACAGTGCTTATCGGAGTTTCCGGGGGGCCGGATTCCCTGACTTTACTCTACGTTTTAAATTCCCTGAAAAAAGAATTCAAGCTAAAACTGCATATTGCCCATCTTGATCACATGCTGCGCCGGGATTCCGCTGGTGACCGGAAATTTGTGGAAATAGTTGCCCAAAAATTAGATATCCCGGTAACCTGCGAAAAGATCAATATTAAAGAAATCGCCAAAATCGGTTCGCTGGAAGAAATCTGCCGCGACGCGCGATTAGGTTTCTTTTTTAAGATAGCCAAAAACATTAAAGCTGATAAAATTGCCCTGGGCCATAACCTGGATGACCAGGCGGAAACCGTTCTGATGAGGCTTTTGCGGGGAAGTGGGCTTTACGGGCTTTCGGGGATACTGCCCAAGAGAAAAATTTATGGTTTTACGATTATTAGGCCGCTAATTGAAGTAAAACGCAAAGAAATCACGAACTTTCTTAAAAGAAAAAAAATTATTCCCCGGGTTGACCAATCAAATTATCAAAGTATCTATTTACGCAACAAAATTCGCAATAAATTATTGCCTGTTTTGGAAAAATATTACAATCGGAATATTAAACAAATCTTGAGCAATACTGCGGAAAGTATCGCTAATGATTATGATTTTTTAAACCAAGCAAGCATTGAGGCCGCGAAACGGCTGGGCTTTAAAATTAATCTAAACCGGTTTGCCTGTTTGCATACCGCTGTGCAAAGAATGGTTTTACGCGCCAGAATTAGCCGATTAAAAGGCGACACTCGCAGGATCACTTTTAAACATATCCAAGAAATAGAAGACCTTATTTCAAACCGTCCTCTAAACTCTTTGGTTGACCTCCCTGGCAATATTCGCATTAAGAAAACCAAACAATCCCTGGTTTTCTCCCGCCAAATCCCCCGAAGGTAACTTCAAATAAATTTAGCGTAGCCGCAACATTTTTAGCGGGTCCGGCGAGTACAATGAATCTGCCGGTTTGCTCGCTCAGGGTCGATTTTGCCCTACGGGCCGCCAAAGGTCTTTCGCGGCTCGGCGCCTGCAGAACTCGCTCGGATATAATCTTAAAAAATAATCAAAACTTCTAGATGAATGCGGATGGGGGAATTATCATAAGAATTGGGTTTTTAATGGGTGGCTTGGTGGGGTTCGCAGGGCTTGTTCGGCCCGGAGCGGGCACGGATATCACCAGTACCTTCTGCTAAGTTGGAATAGCTGAATACGGGTGGCAAGGCAAGGTTGGAGGGGCGTGAAGGCGAGGAGCGGGCATGGTTCACCATTACGCTAGATTATCGGTGAGAGCGACGAGCCGACCCGAGCATGATTTGCCTCGCCGGGGCAAATCATGCGCCCCCGAAAACCTTGCCTTGACAGGTCCCGTATTCAGCTATTCCCGGGCAACTGTGAATTGTAATCGTAAGTGCGAAAGAAAGTAGATAAAAAAGCTCCACAGATCGT
>JBDRLN010000021.1:0-3311 GCA_043812955.1 Candidatus Omnitrophota bacterium
TTTTAGCCGGATACTCAAGAAGGGCCACCAGATTATTGCTGAGGCCCTGGTGAATGGCAAAATATTAAAGATCCAGGGAGGGCATTATTTAATCCAAAGCCACAAGCCGCAAGACCACCTGAAAAACCCCCAAATAAAGCACCAACAGAAGGAATTCGGGTTCCTTTAAACAAAGCCTTAGCCCTGATTGCCCTATTTGCCCTATATGCCTACTTCCTATAATATATCTTATGTTAACTTGCTAATATAGAGAAAAAATCTCAACTTGTTGTTGAATAAGGAGTTACGTAAATCGGTATTTTCTTGTGGAAAAGCCGAATTGAACTTACTCGGATTTACTGGGATTGTTTTAAATTGACAATTGATGAAATCGCGGGGAAAAAATTAAAAGAAAAAATAAATGTAAAAGAAAAAAAGAGGACAGGAATTATCCGGTTTTTTACCTTTTTAACCTCTCTGCTTTCAAGAATAATATTAGAATGGTAATAAGATGCGCAACCAACCCCAGAACTATCGCAATGACTAAATATCCTATTAATACCGGGAATATAATCTTTAAAAAAGTTGGCTGAAATAGGGCTTTCCAATGAAAATTTTTGATTAGAAAATACCATTGGTTATATAAATCTCTCCAGTTTAAAGACATTATAACAGCACCTATTTTGATTGATAAAAAAATTGTTAACAGGCTGGTCCAGGTATTAGTTAGCAAAGCGCCTAAGATAGCAGCTGCTTTGTTCACTCTTAAAAGGCTTGCTATGATTAATGCCGCCAGCGCTCCTAAACCCGGCATTATTCCCAGAAAAACTCCTATACCTAAACCGCAAGCTATTCTTTGGGGAGTATCATTAGTGCGGAAAATCTTCAAATAAATTAGCCTTCTGGATCTTATAAAAAACCAGTTATTCTTTTTCTTCATCTTGGAGGATGCGTTTTAGGATCTTTCCGGTTGAATTTTTGGGAAGCGACTTTCTGAATTCTATATACCTTGGGATTTTGTATGGGGCTAAGCGGTCGCGCAAATACTGGATTATTTCTCTTTCAGTGGCCTCAACCCCTTCTTTTAAGACCACAAATCCTTTAGGAACCTCCCCCTTATGCTTATCAGGTATACCGATTACCGCTGCTTCTTTGACCATAGGATTCTGGTAAAGCAGTTCCTCTATTTCCCGGGGATAAACATTCAAGCCCCGGACATTAACCATTTCTTTCTTCCTGCCGACAATATAAACATAGCCATCTTTATCCATTTTAGCCATATCTCCGGTGTATAGCCAGCCGTCTTTTATAGTCTCCCGGGTAGCTTCTTCCTGGTTCAAATAACCTTGCATCACATTCGGCCCCTTAACCAGCAACTCTCCGATTTTTCCCGGGCTTAATTCATTGTTCTTATCATCAATTATCTTTAATTCTACTTTCTCGGAAAGAGCAAGCCCAATAGAGCCCGGTTTGCGCTTTCCTCTGATCGGATTAAGGGTCACTACAGGCGAAGCCTCGGTCAAGCCATAGCCTTCTATTAAAGGCACCCGAAATTTCCTTTCAAATTCCTTAAAAACCTCAACCGGCAAAGCAGCTGCCCCAGAAATACATAGTTTTACCGGATTAAAGAGTTTAATTAGCGGGGTTGTGAAAATTGCGGGAAGTTTTGTGTTTTTTAAGACCGAATATATCGAAGGAATACCGGTAAATATGCTTACCCGGTTTTTTCTTACTGCGCGGATCACTCTTTTAAACGGTTTTAAAGACTTCATCACCACAATTTTGCCTCCAACTAATAGCGGCAAGTTCATGCAGACAGTAGCGGCAAAGGAGTGAAATAAAGGTAAAATGCAGATAAAAGTGTCGCGGCAATTGGAATTAAGGCTCAGGGCGCAGTCTTTAGCATTAGAAACGAGGTTATAATGCGATAACATAGCGCCTTTGGGATGGCCCGTGGTTCCTGAAGTATAAAGAATAGCCGCTAAATCTGAGCCAAAAACCGGAGTTTTGTTTAAAATCGCGGTGTTATCTTTTTTTATTTTAGAGAAATCGAGTATATGGCTTGTTGCGGTAGTGTTCGAAGAAATAATATGTTTAAGGGAATCAACGCGTAGCCTTAATTCTTCGGCCATTTCCAGATAAGGCCTGGAAGTTATTATAGCAATAGCCTGGCTGTCTTGAAGAATAAACTTGGTCTCTTCTATTTTATACATGTAGTTTATCGCAACGACAGTAGCGCCGGCTTTAAGAATCGAGAAATACGCTATGATAAACTCCGGACAGTTATCCAGGAAGATGGCGATTTTGTCGCCTTTTTTAATGCCCAGGTGAATTAGCCCCGCAGCAATATGATCGGTAGCCTGATTGAGGGTTTTATAAGAAATTTTTTTCCGGCCGAAAACTATAGCTGTTCTCTGGGAGTGCTTCTGCGCGTTTTGAGACAATATCTCGCCAAGGGTCTGTGGGGTCATTTATTGAAAGCGGGTTTAATATTGGTCCCGGCAAATCTGTCTAAACCGTGGGATTCCTGGGTCCAGCCGTTATGCAATCCGAGCTTGTGCATGACTTCCTGGGCCTGTTTGTATTCCAACAAGCTTATTCTCCGGCTTAATTCCGGGAATTTTTCTGATTTATAACAAGGCAGATATTGACTCATCAGGCTGATGTATGTTTCTGGCGAAAGTTCCTGGGCAATAAATTTCATGGTTTTCTCGGTGCCGGAGATATTTTCCGGAAGGACAAGATAGCGGATAATAATTCCTTTTTCTATTATACCTGATTTATTAATTTGGGCAACTCCTGTCTGGCGGTGCATTTCCTTTAGGGATTTTTGATTATATCCGGGGTAATTTGGGGCAGAAGAATATTTTTCCGCCATATCGTTGTCCGAATAACGCATGTCCGGCAGATAAATATCAACAATTCCGTCGAGCAATTTGATCATTTCCGGAAGTTCATAGCCTCCGGTGTTATAAACAAGCGGTATTTCAAGCCCGGAGCCAATGGCAAGCAAGAGCGCTTTCAGTATTTGCGGCAGAGAGTGCGTGGGGGTAACCAGGTTAATATTGTGGCAGTTTGCGTTTTGCAGTCCCAGCATGATCTTGGCTAATTCCTGGCTGTCAACTTCTTTGGCCGAACATTCTTCTTGGCTAAATTCATAATTTTGGCAGTAAACACAAGCCATGTTGCAGCCGGCAAAAAATATTGTTCCTGAACCAAACTCTGCGGATATGGGAGGTTCTTCTCCGTGGTGGGCCATAAAGCTGTAAACTCTTGCCTTAAGGCCGGTTTTGCAGAACCCTTTTTGGCCTTTTAGCCGGTTGACTTTGCAT
>JBDRLN010000022.1:0-32106 GCA_043812955.1 Candidatus Omnitrophota bacterium
CCGAAATAACTTTCTTCGAAAGTTATTTCGTCTGCCTGCCGGTAGGCAGGGATGCCGTAACGAGCGTAGCGAGGCGATGAGCCAAGCAGCGAGGACGGCGCCGACACAACAATAACTTTCTAATCATGTTCATTAGAAATCTGAAAAGCTGTAAAAAATTTATTGCCGGAGATTCTTCGGTCTTGCGGGAATTACTTAATGCTCGTAAGGGAAATTTTGCTTTTGGTTATAGCTTGGCCTACGCGGTAGTTGGTCCTAAAAAAGCGACCAAGCCACATAAGCTTAAAACATCCGAAGTCTATTATGTGTTAGAAGGCCGGGGCAGGATGTATATCAATAAAGAATCAAGGGGAGTCCATCCCGGCGATACTATTTATATCCCTCCGCGCTGCCTGCAATATATTGAGAATACTGGTGAATCTGATCTAGTTTTTTTGTGTATTGTCGATCCGGCCTGGTGTATTGAAGATGAAGAAATTATCCGGGTAAGGAATAAATGAGTTAGTAAGGCCTGGAGGATAAAGTTTAATCGGGATAATGATTTTTCTTGTAGGGACTGTAGCTTTTATTTGTGAATATTTTGACTCCGGGTTAGGCATGGGATATGGGACTGCCCTGGCTCCTATTCTTATCCTTGCTGGGTATCATCCTCTCCAAATAGTTCCCGCAATCCTGGTATCGCAGTTTTTCACAGATGTTGCCGCCTGCATATTTCATCAAAACGTCCGTAACGTTAATTTTAAATTCGGCTCTGCTGATTTCAAAATTGCTTCTTTTCTGGGCGTGATCAGTACTGTAGGGGTAATTATCGCCAGCACAATCGCATTAAAGATCTCCAGGTGGTTACTTACTTTTTACATAGGTCTGCTTGTGTTATGTGTGGGCATCGCGATTCTTGTTACAGCGAAGCGATCAGTGGTTTTTTCCTGGCGCAAGATAGTAGCTTTAAGTTTTTTTGCCTCATTTAATAAAGGGATATCCGGTGGAGGCTATGGCCCTTTAGTGATGGGGGGGCAATTGCTTTCCGGGGTTTGCCCGAAGAGCGCCGTAGGAATCACCGCTTTTGCGGAAGCAATAACCTGTCTAGTGGGTTTTGCGGTCTATTACGCAATGGGTAAAAAAATCGACTGGGGCCTTACTATTTTATTGACCTTATGCGCAATTCCTGCAGTTCCGTTTGCCGCGTTGACCATCAAAAAAATCAATTCCGGTGTTCTTAAAAAATGCGTAGGTTTTTTAATTATCGCCTTGGGTATTCTTACGCTCTTTAAATTAGGTAGTAGTTAACCGTATGTTAATTATTAAAAAACAAGAAAGCGAATATCTAAAAACTCTGGAGTCGAAAAGTATCTATATTATACGCGAGGCTTACTGTAAGTATCGTAATCAGCTGGCGCTTTTATGGAGTATAGGTAAAGATTCGACTACTTTGTTGCATCTGATCCGTAAGGCATTTTTCGGAACCATCCCTTTCTATATTATCCACTTGGATACTACCTATAAATTTAAAGCCATATATGATTTCCGGGACCGCTATGCCAAGAAGTACGGATTAAAATTGATAGTTGCCAAAAACGATGCTGCCCTACGGGAAGATATATCTCCGGAAAAAGGAAGATATGAATGTTGCAATGCCCTGAAAACCGAAGCGCTAAAACAAGTGGCGAAGAAGCATCATCTTAAAGCCCTGCTGGTCGGGATACGCCGAGATGAGCATGTGATCAGGGCAAAGGAAAGATTTTATTCTACGCGCAATGAAGACTTTAAATGGGATTATCAGAATCAACCATTTGAGATGTGGGCGGAATATACTGATGCCCAGATAGCTGATTCTGCGCATTTAAGGGTTCATCCTTTGCTGCACTGGCGGGAAATAGATATATGGAGGTATATAAAACAGGAGAGGTTGCCTATTGTGGATCTCTATTTTGCCAAAGACGGTAAGCGTTTTCGCAGTATAGGTTGTGAATGTTGTTGCCAGCCAATTGTGTCATCAGCCTCTAGTATTGATAGGATTATTAGTGAGCTTACCAGAACAAAAATCGCCGAAAGGTCGGGACGGGCCCAGGATAAGGAAAAGGCCTATATGATGCAGAAATTACGCTCTCTGGGTTATATGTAAATACGATGCAGGATTATACCAAGATAGTAGTTGCAGGCGACGTTGACTCAGGAAAGTCAACCCTCATTGGCAGGTTTCTCTATGAGAGCGGTTCTTTGGCTGAAGGAGTTGTTGATGATATTGCACAGGTTTGTCAAAACCTGAAGCATGATTTTGAGTTTGCTTATCTATTGGATAGCTTTGAAGAAGAGAGAGAAAGAGAGCTTACTATTGATACAACGCAGTGTTTTTGCAAACGTAAAAAAGGTAAGTATGTTATTTTTATTGATGTGCCCGGGCATCGGGAGTTGTTGCGGAACATGCTTTGCGGCAGCTCTTACGCGGATATGGCTATTCTGGTTGTAGATGTTGATAAGTCAGTTAAAAACCAGACTAAAAGGCATGCTTTTATCTTAAAGTTTCTGGGGATTACCAGAATAGTAGTGGTGATTAATAAGATGGATGCTCTGAATTTCGATGAAAAAGTATTTTTGCAGGCAAAAGAAGAGATCGGGGAAGTTTTTAAGCAACTGGGAATCAGGAATGACGAATGTATCCCTATCTCAGGAAAAAAAGGAGATAACCTTTTTCAGCGATCAAAAGCCATGCCCTGGTACAAAGGCAGGATGCTTGATTTTACTCTGGATAAGAATGTTATCAGAAAAAAGAGCGATGATTTACGTTTCCTGGTACAAGATATATACGAGATGGGTAAAGAACGGGTTGCCGCTGGAGTCATCATCTGCGGCAGCATAAGAAAGGGGGATAGGGTTGTTATATTGCCAATTCAGGAAATGACGCAGGTAAAAGCAATAAAATATTTTAATAGGAACATAACCGCAGCTACTGCTCCGGCAGGGGTCGGGTTAGTTTTAGGACAACAAAATAGCCTGGCACGCGGGCAGGTCATTTCTAAACTGCCGCGAAAGCCGATTTCTACAAAAACTATTACTTGTAAAATTTTCTGTGTCCGCAGCCTGGATAAGGAAACAGAATTTAAATTCCGCTGCGCAGTGCAGGAAACTTCTGCTACGATTGAGCGTATTGATCGTGTCTGGGATATAGTTAATTTAGCTGCGAAAGATGGCCCGCCCAAAGAAAACGATGTAGTTGAAGTAATTTTGCGTATGGCAAGCGATGTAGTGGTCGAGAAATACGTCGGTAATAACAGCCTGGGAAGATTTGTACTTATAAATAATCGGGAAAAAATTACCGCTATAGGGACTATTCTTTAAGTTTAAAATGGCTATACTGCTTAAATATGTGGATTTAAATCAGGGTTTTATATTCGCGCAGAATACCGCGCATCTGTGGGTATTTATCCTTTTTTTTCTAGGAAGTATTCTTTTGCTCTCAAGGAAAATTTTTCGTTTTTTCAGGCGTTTTTTATGGTTAATTTTTATAATACTATTGGCAGCAGCAATAGTCAGGGGGTTGATTATGCATAAGACGGTAAATAAAAACAAAGTAATCGTGTTAGGCGTAGATGCCTTTGATTATACTATCGCTGATGATTTAATGAAAAAGGGCAAATTGCCGAATCTGCTTTCATTAAAAGAGAAAGGAAGTTTTTCCGCGCTGGCGACTACAATTCCTTCGGAATCAGTTGTAGCCTGGTCCAGTTTTGCTACCGGATTGCAGCCGGGGAATCACGGCGTATTTGATTTTGTTATGCGTAACCCTGCGCAGTACTCTCTTTATCTGGCCCTAAATGAAATTACCTATGTAGACGGTAAGCCTATTACCCGGCTCTACAGAAAAGGCCGGACCATCTGGAATATTTTATCTGATACAAAGGTTCCTGGCTCTATGTATTTTTGCCCAAATACATTTCCGCCTGATCCTGTTACTGGCAAGATGCTTTCTGGTATGGGCACACCCGATATCCAGGGCAATATGGGCAGATTTTCTTTTTATACCACAAAACCACAATCTGCGGATGATGCGGATAGCCGGGGGAGGATTATTCATGTTAACTTAGACCGGGGAATTATTGATACCGAAATATATGGCCCGAAAAAGACAAAGGATAGTGTTATCGGAGCCCTTAAGGTTCCTTTAAAAATCACAGTATTGCCGAAAGAGGGAAAAGCTATTTGTTATTTCCAAGGGCAGAAAATTACCTTAATAAACAATGAATGGAGCGGATGGCAAAAAATAGTATTTAAAGCTGGGTTTTTAACGAAATTGCGTGGTATATTCAAGTTTTACCTGAAATCTATTGCTCCTGATTTTGAATTATATGTCAGCCCTATCAATTTTGACCCGCGGCAGCCGTTTTTACCGGTATCATATCCGCGCAACTATTCAAAAAGAATCGCGGAAAAGACCGGGCTTTACCATACCCAAGGCATGCCTCATGACACCTGGGCATTATCCGAAGGCAGGATTGACGAGATGGCTTTTCTCGAACACGTAGAAGACATTCTTAACGAACGAAAAAATATTCTAAAGAGAGAATTAAACAATTTTAAAGAGGGTTTGTTCTTTTTTTATTTTGACACCCTGGATATAATCCAGCATATGTTCTGGCGCTATATCGACCCTGAGCACCCTCTTTATGAAGCCCAGAGCCAATACCGTAACATAATAGAAGATTATTATAAAAAGATTGATGATGTGGTAGGAGAGGTTCTTAAGGGCATAGATGCGAAGACAATGTTACTGGTAGTTTCAGACCATGGTTTTAGCGCATTTAGAGAATCCGTACATCTTAACCGCTGGCTTTTAGAAAATGGTTACCTCTTTTTGAAGCCCGGAGAAACCGAGAGCAAGGGGTTCTTGGAAAATATTGACTGGGCTAAAACCAAGGCATATGCGCTAGGATTCGGAGGTATTTATTTAAACAGAAAAAGCAGGGAATCTCAAGGTACTGTTGATGCGGGGCAAGTCCGGGATCTGAAACGCCAGATCCAAGATGGGTTATTGAACATTAAAAATGCGAAAGGCCAAACTGCGGTCAATAATGTCTATGATCAAGAGGATGTATTTAAGGGCCGCTTTGCGCTTGATGCCCCGGATTTATTTGTCGGTTTTGCCAAGGGTTTTCGGGCTTCCTGGCAAACAGCGTTAGGCGGGACCCCGAGAGTTTTATTTGAGGATAACAGGAAGAAATGGAGCGGAGACCATTTAATCGACGCTAAATTGGTACCAGGAGTAATATTTAGCAATAGAAAAATAGAATTTAAAAATCCCTCAATTATTGATATTGCTCCTACTTTATTGGATTTGTTTGGCATTGCTAAGCCTGCGGACATGGAAGGCAAATCGTTATTCAGGTCGGGCGATAGTCAAAGGAGTATTCTATCTTGATCCCAATAGTTCGCCGAAAGTATTAATGAGAAAAAAAACCGCTTTCTTTGTAATTATTGTTTTCCTGTTTCTTGGCTGTACCGTTGTTTTTTTAGCTATTCTTTTTTCCCACTCAAGGTGGTCCTTAAATAGACCGAATATACTGTTGGTGACAGTCTGTTCCTTGCGGCAGGATCGCTTAGGCTGCTATGGTTATTCCCGCAATACCAGCCCGAATATAGATAATTTCGCCAAGACAGCCACAATTTTTAAAAACAGTTATACGCATATTCCTTGGACTAAACCAGCGATTATCGCTTTAATGAGCGGAAAATACCCTGCTTCATCGTTTGAGATCGAAGAAAAATCAGCGCTTCCGGAGCTATTGCGTTCGGCAGGATATTTAACATACGGGATAGTTGGCACGAATGTCGCGAGAGAGTTCGCTAAGGCAGACAGGGGTTTTAATATTTATTTAGATAACCTTGATTTAAGAACCAGTAAAGATTACTATACGGTGCAAGCCGATACTATTGCAGACCAGGCTATAAGAGTTTTAAGTAATACTCCCGCCAGGCAGCCGGTATTCCTCTGGTTGTTTTTTAAGGATCCTCATTGGCCGTATCTGCCGCCGCTTACCTATAGAGAAAAGTTTGTGAATGATTTATTGTACGTGGAGCAAAGCCAGAAACTCCGCATCAATGCTGATCGTAATAATTCGATCGGTGGAATCGGGGAGGCGCGATTAAGGGATAAGGGTGGAGACTTTATTACCGATAAGGCTTATTATATAGCGCAGTATGATTCGGAAATATTATATATGGACAGTCAATTTGGCAGAGTTGTTGAATATTTAAAACAAAAAAGTAAGTATGAGGATTGGGTTGTCATATTCTTATCTGATCATGGGGAAAATATGACAGAGGATAATTATTTTTTTGATCATGGCTATAAGCTTACGGAAGGGCTAGTAAGAATACCGCTCATAGTCAAGTTTCCTAAACAAAAGAGAGTAAATGTTGTTAAAAGTCTTGTATCAATCTGTGATGTTTATCCTACTATATTATCTTTGGCCGGAATCTGTAAAGATGGGCAAAAAGATAAATTATGTGCAGTACGGTTGAGTAAAAACACTATGTTGCAGCGGTTTTTTAATTCTAATAGGGTAATTATGCTTGAAAACAACCCCGATCATGAAATTGAAAATACAAAGTTAGTCGGTTTGGTATGGAGGTTTTATAAGTTAATTTATGATCTCACAACCAATGAGAAAATACTATATGATGTATCTGATGACGAAATTCAGATAAAAGAGCCTGGGAGTGGTCATAAGGTTGTAATAGACAAAATGTCTAAGTTTATCGTGGGGTTTTCGGGTAAGGCCGATAAAGAATATTCTTCAGGGCGGGAAGAGTTGAAATCGTTAGGGTATTTACAATAAATTCCCGGAGCACATTTAAGGAGGAATATTAGATGAATATGTTAGGCGTAATTAAAACGAGAAGAAGTATCAGAGAATATCAGGATAAACCTATATCTAAAAAAGATATTGGAAAAATAATCGATGCCGCCAGGTTTGCTCCTACCGCTAGAAATATCCAGCCCTGGGAATTTGTGGTTGTGACTAAAGCCGATACCTTGAACAAGATTGCGGAGGTAACCGAACATGGGAAATTTATAGCTCAAGCCAAATGTTGTATAGCCGTATTTTCCAGCGATACCAAATATTACCTTGAAGATGGCTGTGCAGCCACTCAGAATATACTTCTAGCAGCCGCTTCATTAGGCATAGGCTCTTGTTGGGTTGCCGGAGATAAGAAACCTTATTCCAGCCAAATTACTAGCTTATTAAGCGTGTCAGGCTCTTTTAAATTAGTCAGCCTAATTGCCCTGGGTTACCCTTTGTTCAAAGATAGCCTTAAAGTAGTAGAAAAAAGGCCTCTTAAAGAGTTAATTCATTGGGAGAAGTTCTAAAAATTACCTTGCATTTATCCCAGAGTATTCTAAAATCATAATAGTGATATCTGATTAAAGGAAAGAGAAGGGGGGGGGAGGCTTATGTTAAAGAAAAATCTAAGCAGGTTATTTTTAACGCTAATAGTGTTGTCTTTTATTTTTTGGCCAGCTTACGCTGAGGATAAATTAAGTAAAGAAGAGAAAAATAAACAGGAGCTGCAGGACCTTCAGAAGGAATTTGAGTGGTGGCCTACAGACGCCCGGCCCGGCCCGGTAAAAGATGATGAGCGCGCAGGATATTGGTGGTGGCCGCAGGAACCGGGTACAGCCAGGCCATGGGGCAATCGAGGGTATGTTTACGTATACAAGATCATCTTTGATTATAAAGCGGAAGAGCTTCCCGCGCCTAAACCTCAGGAGCTAAGGCCGTCGCTTTTGATCAAGAAGATAGTCAAAAACGTAAAGATCTATTTTGATTATGATAAAGCCCATTTACGCGATGATGCCCTGAAGATCTTAGCCAGCGCTATTGGGACTTTAAAAAGGAGCCCAGAAACCAGTATTTTGATTACCGGAAACTGCGATATTCGCGGCTCGGAGAAGTATAATGAAAAATTAGGAAGAGAGCGGGCTGACGCGGTTAAGAAATATATGCTGGATAACGGTATACCCGAGGAGCGTATCCGGATTATCAGCCGGGGCAAGCTTGATGCTATCGGCAGTATAACTGATATCGTAGGCATGCAAAAGGATCGTAACGCTCAATTTATGATTGCTGAGGTAGAAGAGGTAATGATACCTTATTCAGGGCAGGGAGAAGTTCAAGCAGCTGTGCCGGAAGCTACAAAAATTGAAGAAGGAAAATTCCTGGTAGAAGAAGAGAAGAAAGTTGAAAGCGAAGTCAAGGTTTCCACTAGGGAGTATACGGTAAGGCCCGGCGATACACTTTCTAAAATAGCCCAGGAACAGTTGGGAGGGAGCCACCGCTGGAAATACCTATACGAGGTTAATAAAGACAGGATAAAGGATCCTAATAAGCTTAAGGCTGGAAAAAAAATTATTATTCCAGTCGAATAAAAACTAGGGGACGTTTCTATTTTTCCCATTATCTTAATTTGCAAAAAATAGAAGCGTCCCCGTATTTATTCTATGATTATTATTAATAATCTTTCCAAGAATTACGGCAAAAAGGTTTTGTTCGAAAATATCTCCCTGAATATTAATCCTCAGGAGAAGATAGGGCTTATCGGCCCTAATGGCGCCGGAAAGAGTACTTTTTTCCAAATTATTTTAGGTGAGGCTGAACCTTCAGACGGAAGCATAAGGTTAAATAAGAATATCCGCATCGGCTACCTTCCTCAGGAATCCAGCTTTGCGTCCGAACATACGGTTTTAACGGAGTTAACTGAGGGCGATGCGGATATTATCCGTTTAATAAAGGAAAAAGAAAAATTAGAATCGGAAAATGCAGCCGGAAGCATACGTTACGGAGAGGTTTTGCATCAGCTGGAGGTATTAGATTATTTTGAATTAGAACATAAAGCTAAAAAGGTGCTTGTTGGTTTAGGGTTTAAAGAAAGAGATTTCTCTCGACCCATAAACCAGATGAGCGGCGGCTGGCAGATGCGGGTACTCTTAGCCAAACTCCTGGTTTATCATTATGACCTTTTACTTTTAGACGAACCTACCAATTACCTGGATTTAAACGCTGCGCTCTGGCTTAAGGATTTCTTGAGTGTTTTCAGAGGCACCTTTATTATGATCTCCCATGATAAGGCTTTTTTAAATGAAGTCGCTAATTATACCTTAATCCTGGAAAACGGATCTATTTTTAAGGTTGAGGGTAATTATGAGCATTACCAGCAGATCAAAGAAGAGCGACGGACATTTCTTTTAAAACAGTTTAAAGAGCAGGAGAAAAAGATAGAGCAGTTAAAAAGGTTTGTCGACCGTTTTCACGCCCAACCGAATAAGGCTGCTTCAGTCAGGGCCAAGCGCACTGCCTTAGAGAGAATAGAGGAAATTATTGTTCCTCCTGATCCTCGAGAGAGTATCGGGAAATTCGTTTTTCCTTCTACTAAGCGCAGCGGCTATATGGTTATGAAACTGGAAAAAATATCCAAGTCTTATCCGGATGTTCAGGTGTACCGGGATTTCGATTTTGAAATAACTCAAGGGGAAAAGGCTGTCTTGGCCGGTGAGAACGGAGCGGGCAAATCCACTCTTTTAAAGATATTATCCGGGGTAATTGATATTGATAGCGGCAGCCGTTTGCCCGGACATAATGTTAGCGTCGGGTATTTTTCCCAGACCAGGATGGATGTTTTGAGCTCTGAAAATACCGTGCTTCAGGAAGCTTATTCCGCAGCCCCCGGTTATATGTCTGAAGAAAGCATTCGGACTATATTGGGGGCCTTTCTTTTTACCGGCGATGATTCAGAAAAAAAAGTAAGTGTGCTTTCCGGAGGCGAGAAGAGCCGGCTTATACTGGCAAAATTACTGATTAATCCTCCGAATTTTCTGCTTTTGGATGAACCGACTACGCATCTGGATGTGGACGCGGTGGACGCGCTAATCAGGGCCTTGACTAATTACGAAGGGACCCTGGTTTTTATCAGCCATGATATACATTTTGTCCGCTCAGTCGCTAATGTGGTTTTTGAGGTCAAAGAAGGAAAGGTCACTAAATACCCTGGAGATTTTAATTATTATTTAGACAAGTTGGCCCAGGGAGAAAATAAAATAGAGTTGGAAAAACCCGCGAAGGCCAGGATAGAGAAAGTAAAAACCGAGAGAGATAAACAAAGGGAGATTGAGAAAACACTCCGGCTTAAGGAACAGGAGGTCAAAAAACATAACGCCTTGATCCATTCTCGGATAAATAAGTTTAAACAGGAACAGGAAGCGCTAAGGCTTGAAAGTTATGCCAAGGCCAGGGCGCTTTCGGATAAGCGCATCTATCGCGAAGAAAATACGGTTAAGGAATACGGCCGCCGCCTAAAAGACATAGAAAAGATCATTCAAGGGATGGACAGAGATATAGAAGAACTTAAAGGACAGCTTTCGGAAGGATAGAATCCCTTTGCGCAGATTAAGAAAAATTTATTGCTCTAGGTATAGGAAAAGGTATAGGTATAGATAGTCTTTCTTTACCTTTGCCTTTACCTCTACCTATTTTCTAAAAAAGAGCTGATCAGGAGATTATACAAGATTAAGAAAGGAAAATTATTATGGAAAACAACCCCTTAAGGCGCCAGATCTTGGAATGCGCCAAGAATTTTAAAACCTCCTGGGTGGAGTTAGGCCGGTCTTTGTATTCGGTATTTAAAGATAAAGCTTACAAAGAATGGGGTTATATTACCTTTGACGCTTATACATCCAAAGAAATAGGCATAAAGAAGCAAACCGCGGTGAAACTTTTAAGGTCGTATTATTTCCTGGAAAAGGAAGAGCCGCAGTATCTTAGGAGTGAATTTAAAGAAAATTCCGCTGCCGCTTCTATCCCGACCTATGAATCCATAGATGTGCTGCGCCAGGCCAAGAATAAAAAGGAGCTGGATGGAGAGGATTATAATAGGCTGAAAAAAGGGATTTTCGAAGGCGGTAAGGATTTCCGGGAAGTAAAAAAGGATTTGACCGCACTGATCCGCGAGAGGCAGGAGCTTGAGCCCAAAGAGGCCAGAGAAAAGAAAAAATTCAGCACCCTGAGGAGATTTTTAGGTACCTTAAAGGCGATCAAAGAAGAGATCAAGGCCTCTAAATTAACTTCTGCCGCGATCATTAAAGATGCCGAGGAATTGATCCGGAAATTAGAAGCCGAACTTGATTAAAAACGCGTATGTTAAACTTTCTGATTAAATGGTTGGTTAGTGTTCCGTCGCTATTAATAGTGGTGCGGCTGGTTCCGGGGATACAGGTTGATAATTGGCAGGTTATATTATTGGCTGCGCTGGCCTTGGGCCTGGTCAATGCTTTTTTGAGGCCGCTATTGTTGATGCTGACTTTGTTTTTAAATATATTTTCCTTTGGTTTATTTACCCTGGTCATCAACGGATTTCTTTTTTTTATGGTTTCTAAAGTTGTCCCGGGGTTTAGAGTAGCTGATTTCCGGAGCGCTTTTTGGGGAGCTTTATTATTCGGCGCTATCAGTTTTATTTTAAGCATATTGTTTACTTCCAAGACAAATATACAAGCCCGCTCTTTCCACACCAATTCTTCCGTCAAAACAAAACATAATGATGTTATTGATGTTGAAGGCAAGATAGAGAAGTAGGGAATGGGGTCAGAATTATTTTTTCGGGCTCGTCGGGCAAAGAAAAAATAATTCTGACTCCATTTCTAACAATAAAATCAGTTGTTCGGAGATTTTACTTATGTTAAAATAATGCTATTCTTTATCCGGCATATTTTAATTTAACTATAAATCAATATGGATGAAGTAATTACTTTTAACCACATACCTATCCCTCTGCCTAAAGAGAGGATCTATAAGCGTTTAGGCTACCGGGATAACATAACTAAAGTCAGCCTTAAGCAGAAAAAAGAGGTAGAGGGGTATATAAAAGATGCTTTAAAGCTAATAAGGCTTAAGGCCGCGGCAAGATTTATGAAGATTAAAAAGATAACCCCGCCAGAAATCACAATATTCGCAAATACAAAATTTAGCAGTGATCATCTTTGCGGTTTGCTTGCGGGTTGCCAGGAAGTATTGTTTATGGCAGCTACTGCCGGGAATAAAATAATCAAAGCCATTCAAAAAGATTCGCAGGGTGAAAATGTAATGCGTTCTGTTGTTTTGGATGCCGCAGCCAGCGAAATGACTGATTCCATCCTGGATTGGCTGATGGGGCATTTTAATAAAAAACTCGCTCGCCAAAATAAAACGCTTACCAGAAGACGTTTTTCCGCCGGGTACGGCGATTTCTTACTTAAGAATCAGAAGAGTATTTTTAAATTGCTTAAACTAAAAAAAATCGGGATCAATATAAATAAAAATTATATTTTAATACCCGAAAAATCAGTTACCGCGGTAGCCGGAGTTAAAATTAGATGAATAATAAGGATAGGATAAATAATATCCTAAAGAAAAGGGTTATTATTCTGGATGGGGCAACCGGCACAGAATTGCAGAAACAGGGTATGCCTTCCGGAGTTTGCCCGGAAGCCTGGTGCCTTAAAAATCCCAAGGTTATCCTGGGGATACATTCATCTTACCGGCAGGCAGGTGCGGATATTATTTATAGCTCAACCTTTGGGGCTAATCGGATCAAATTAAAACAGTATAATTTAGAAAACAATTTAAGGCAGATCAATAAAAATCTGGTGGCCTTAGCTAAGAAAGCGGCAGGCGCTAAGGCATTGGTTGCCGGAGATATCGGGCCTACGGGGAAATTGATCCGGCCTTCAGGAAATCTTGATTTTGAGGAGGCAATTGAGGTTTTTAAAGAACAAGCCTTGATGCTGAATCAGGCCGGGGTAGACCTTTTTGTAATCGAGACTATGACTGATATTCAGGAAGCCAGGGCAGCCCTTATTGCTGTCCGGGAGACCTGTAATAAATTTGTGATAGTAACCCTTACATTTGAGAAAAACGGAAGGACATTGAGCGGTACAGATCCCCTGACCGCTTTGATTACTTTACAAAGCCTGGGCGCAGATGCTGTAGGCATAAATTGTTCCAGCGGTCCGCTTGAGATGCTTAAGCTGATAAGTAAGATGAAGCCTTACGCAAGTGTTCCTTTAGTAGCTAAGCCTAATGCCGGCATACCTAAGTTGGTAGGAGGAAAGACTTTTTTTGGTATGGGTTCTGAAGAATTTTCTTCTTATGCCGGTGCATTCATATCTTCCGGAGTGAATATGCTGGGAGGTTGCTGCGGCACCACGCCGGAACATATCCGGAGGTTAAAATTAAAAATAGCGGATAAGTTTCCGGTTTTACCTTTAAGAAAATCAATAGCCGCGCTAAGTTCCATGCGTACAAGCCTAATAATTGAAGATATTAAGGCTCCTATCATAGCCGGAGAACGGATTAATCCTACGGGAAAGAAGAAACTGCAGAAAGAATTACGCCGGGGTAATTTTTCTTTAGTCCGCCAGATCGCCAAAGACGAGGAGAATGAAGGGGCTATTCTTTTAGATGTAAATGTGGGTGTTTCCGGAATTGACGAAGAAAAGGTAATGGCCAAAACGGTAGCTATTTTATCAACCATTACTGATTTACCTTTAGTGATTGATTCCAGTGATATCCGGGCTGTTGAGAAAGCAGTACGGTTTTATCCTGGCAGGGTGTTGATAAATTCTATATCCGGCGAAAAAGAAAAACTGCGCAAGTGGATGCCCCTGGCCGCTAAATACGGCTCAATGTTTATACTCCTGCCTTTAAGCGATAAAGAAATACCTGAAACTTTTCAGAAGAGAAAGAAGATAATTAAAGATATATTTAGAAAAGCTTTAACCTTCGGTTTTACTAAAGAAGATATCGTTATTGACGGGTTAGTGATGAGCGCGTCTTCTCATCCTAAAGTAGCTGAGGAGACTCTTAAAACTATAGAATGGTGTAAGAATGATTTTAAGGTCAGGAGTATCATCGGTCTGTCTAATGTTTCTTTTGGTATGCCTGAGAGAAGATTGATGAACGCGGCCTATTTGGCAATGGCGGTTAAAAGAGGGTTGACTTTAGCGATTGCTGATCCAGCTATAGGTAAATTAAGGCTTGATCCGGAAGTATCAAGGATAATAAAACGAAGCCGCCGGGTCACGGTTGAATTTATCCGCTATTTCTCTTTAATCCCTGCCTCGCCGGCCGGCAGGCGGGCGCCTAAGCGGAAAGCAGGAGCTTCAAAAGAGATATCCTTAAAAGATAAAATAGCTCAAACTGTAATAGATGGAAACCGGGATGAGATAGACAATTTACTCAGGCAGGCTGTTGGCGGCGGCATAAAACCGTCAGATATTGTTTATAAAATAATGATTCCGGCAATAACTAAGGTCGGAGAACTTTTCGAAAAGAAAGAGTATTTTTTGCCTCAGCTTATTGCCAGCGCCGAAACTATGAAGAAAGGTTTTAATTATTTAGAGCCCAAACTTAAAAAGGAAAAAAACTACCGCGAGAAGAGGATTAATATAATTATCGCTACCGTAAAAGGTGATATTCACGATATAGGTAAAAATATTGTTTCTTTAGTTTTGCAGAACCATGGTTTAGGGATTTTGGATTTAGGCAAAGACGTGTCTAATCAGAAGATAGTTAAAGCGATTAAACGCTATCAGCCGCAAGTAGTTGGGCTTTCCGCTTTAATGACTACGACCATGGTAAGAATGAAGGAGGTAGTTGAATTAGCCAGGTCCCAGGGCCTTAAATGTATTTTTTTGGTAGGGGGTGCGGTCTTAAATGAAAAATACGCCCTTTCAATTAAGGCAATGTATGCCCGGGATGCTGTTGAGGCAGCGAATAAAGTTATTAGGTTGATTAAGGATGAGCGGGTTAGTTTTAAACATAGTTAATAATCATGGATAAGGAACTAATAGTAATCGGCGACAGGGTATTGGTTCTGCCTGATGGCGGCGATGACCGGACCGAAGCAGGTTTATACCTGCCTCAGGGTGTAAAGGAGAAAGAAAAAGTGCAATCTGGCAGGATAGTTAAAACCGGGCCAGGCTATCCTATACCTGACCCGGCAGCCCTTGAGATAGAGCCTTGGCAGGCAACACAGATAGAAAATAAATATTTTCCTCTGCAGGCCAAAGAAGGGGATTACTGCATTTTCTTAAGGAGTGCTGGTGTAGAAATAGAATATGAGAGCAAAAAATACATTATAGTCCCTCACTCGGCGATCTTGGTTATTTTGAGAAATAAGCTTTAAAAATAGCTCTTGTTTATCCTCCAAAAATTCCTCAATGCTAAAAACTAACCTTCTTTACGTTATTACTAAATTAGAGTTAGGTGGTGCTCAGAAACAACTACTTAGCCTTATAATAGGGTTAGATAAGTCTAAGTATAATATCTTCTTGTATACGGCAAAAAATGGTTTGTTGATGGACGAGGCAACGGCTATAATAGATGTAACTATAATAAAATCAAGATGTTTAGAGCGAGCAATAAATCCTTTTAAAGACCTATTCTGTATTTATGATCTATATCTTTATATTCAAAGAAACAAAATTCAATTAGTACATACTCACAGTTCCAAGGCCGGTATCCTGGGCCGGATAGCAGCGGTTTTAGCCGGTGTAGATAAAATTATCCACACGGTTCACGGGTGGCCTTTTCACGATTATCAGCCGGTTTTACTAAAAAGTATTTATATTTTATTAGAACGTTTTTGTTCCTTATTTACGGATAAATTAATCGTTGTATCTGATTATGATATGCATAAGGGGTTAAAAAATTATATAGGCAAAAAGGCTAAATATTGTCTTATAAGTTATGGCATTGATTATTCCGAATTTAAAGTTATAGATATATCTGTCCGTCGGGAATTAGGGATAAATAGTGCAGATTTAGTTGTGGGAATGGTAGCCTGTTTTAAGCCCCAGAAATGCCCTCAGGATTTTATAAAGTTAGCCTTTCAAATCACTCGGGCGATGCCTGAAGTAAAGTTTATTTTGGTGGGGGATGGCATTTTGCGTAAGCAGGTTGAGTATTTAATTTCGTTATATAATTTGAAGAAAAATGTGGTCTTAACCGGTTGGCGTAGTGATATTCCCAGGATATTGTCAACGCTTGATGTATTTGTCCTGACTTCTTTATGGGAAGGATTGCCTATAACCGTATTGGAAGCTATCTCCGCATTTAAGCCGGTAATTGCTACGGATACCGGAGGCATTAAAGAGGTGATCATAGAAGGTAAAACCGGATTCCTGGTTTCTCCCCATCATCTAGATGAAATGTCGCAGAAATTGGCCGGTTTGCTCAAAAACAAAGATTTACGTAACTTAATTGCCGGCAATGCATTTGATTTTATGAATTCACGCTTTAGCGATAATAAAATAATGGTGGTCAAAACACAGCAACTGTATTATAATTTAGGTTAGATTTTGGCATAGATTTTTAGATTACTCCTTGCCTAAACGCTGGAAAATTTCTCCGGAATTTTCAGGTAGGCTGCGGAGTTCCTGCTTGCCCTGACTGCCGCTAGTAGACGACAGGCAGGAAATACTTGCCGCTGTCGCGGCTCATATTTAAGGAGGGTAATAGAATGGATAATAGTATTATTAAGGAGCTAATTAAGAACGTGGAAAGTGTCATCATAGGTAAGACCGAGACCGTTAAATTATTGATAGTCGGTCTATTGACTAATGGGCATGTTTTAGTTGAGGACGTCCCGGGGTTAGGTAAGACTACTTTGGCATTAGCCCTGGCAAAATCAATTAGCGGGGATTTTAAGAGGATCCAGTTTACCCCTGACTTGCTTCCTACCGATGTATCAGGAGGTTTTATTTATAATACTAAAACTATGGAATTTGATTTAAGAAAAGGCCCGGTGTTTACCAATATACTACTGGCTGATGAAATCAATCGGACCACGCCCCGAACTCAATCTGCGCTCCTCGAGGCTATGCAGGAATTTAAGGTTACTTTAGACGGAAAGACCTTTCCTTTGCCTCAGCCTTTTATGGTTATCGCAACCCAGAATCCGATTGAATATCAGGGGACCTACCCATTGCCGGAGGCCCAGGTTGATAGGTTTTTAATGAGGATAGATATAGGTTATTTGTCTGAGTCGGAAGAGGTGAAAGTTATTACCGGACAGAAGATAAGACATCCTATTGAAAATATTAAACCGATTATGAACCTGGAGACCGTCACAAAACTGCAGGAAGAAATAAAGAATATAGAAATATTACCTAATATCATGGACTACATCGTAAAGCTAATATCCTCGACACGCAAAAGAGAAGATTTAAAGCTGGGGGCTAGCCCCCGGGCGTCAATAGCGCTTATGAAAGCTGCCTCGGCCTGGGCTTTTTTAGACGGGAGGGATTATGTTGTTCCGGATGATGTGCTCAAGCTTCTTCCTTGGGTATTAAAACACAGGATAATGCTGCAAGCCAAGGCCTTGATCGCCGGTAAAACTCCGGAGTTTATAATAGCAGACTTAACCAAAAGCATCCCTATCCCTTAAATCTTTAATGGTTAGAAGGTTTATTAACAACTGGTTTTTTATAGCCATAATAATTATATTCAGTTTAATTATAGGCCTAAGAACAAAAATAAGTTTTTTTTATTTTTTCTTTTGGTTTCTGGTATCCACTTTAACTATAAACCTGGGATGGTTAGCCCTGCAGTTTTTTGGGACTAGAATATCTTTGACCAGGAGAAATGTTACTAAGATAAATGAGGATGAGTCATTAGACATTGAGATAACGTTAGAAAATAAAAGCCGCCTGCCGGTTTTTAATACCATCCTAAAAGATAATCTTGCCTGCGCCGCTATAGAATCCAGAGAAAGATTAATTTTAGTAGATTATGTTAAAGCAAAGTACACCCTGGAATTTAAATATAGCTGTTATTGCCCTCAGAGAGGTAAGTACGCCCTAGGCCCGTTATCTATTTATTTCTTTGATCCCTTAGGTATATTTTTCCTAAAAAAAACCTACCAGCTATATTCTAATGTTTATGTTTACCCAAAAATATTTAGCATAAAGAATTTTCCTCCTTTAGCTAAAGGTATTCTGCCCTGGTTTGGCATTAATACATCAAGAACCAGCGGAGATGATGATGAATTCTTTGGGATAAGGGAATACAAACAGGGTGATCCTATAAAAAGAATCCATTGGCCTTCTACAGCTAGGAATAACAAATTAATAGTGAAACAGTTTCAGAACCAGAATTTCGCCAAGGCTACGATTATCTTTGATTTGGAAAAAGATAAAAACTTCGGAGAGGCTAAAGATTCAATCGCCGAATATACGATCAGGATAGCCGCCTCTGTCGCTAGTTATTTAACCTCCAGGAACATACCGGTAAAAATAATGGCCCATACCGGAGAAATAGTTAATATTCCTTTTAACCGGGGCGCGGAACATCTGGATGATATATTGAAATTTTTGGCCGGCGCCGAGGTAGAAAGCAGAGTTAGTCTGGCGGAGATATTCGAGGATTTTTCCCGATATATTTCAAATGACAATACTTTGATTGTGATAACCCTGGATAAAGACTGGCAGGAATTGCCAGCTAGCCTGCCGTTAGATAAAAGGAATATTTCTATAATACCCTTGATCCTGATTTCTTCATCATTTATATACCCTTCCGCTATGCCGGATAAAGAAAGAATTATTTATGATGCTAAAATTAATTTTGAGAATCTATTAAATCTAAATCCGGTGTTTTTCTCCTGCGGGGATAATCTAGAAGACGTATTTACTAAATGACAGATAAAAATAAATATATTTTTTGGGAATCGGTTATTACTACACTAAGTTTGATTTTTATCGCCGCCCTACTTAGAAATATAATAACCCCTCATTTTATTTATATAGCATTGGCGTTGGTTGGCAGCTTGATTTTAAGCTGGTTGATAAAGGATAAGGCTGGCAAGGCGATAAAGTATTTTATACTAGCCGGGACATTAGTTGTTCTGCTTTGGCTGAGCAACTCTATATTAAATTCATCTTTGATTTATAAAGAGGTAGTTTTGATAGTTATGCTCAGGGTATTTATTTTGGAGATATTGTGGAGTTTAGGCTCAGCTTCTCCGGAGTTTTTAAATTATATTCAGATGCTGAGCATACCTTTATTCATGAGCCACGCTGTTTGGATAAGAAATTATGATGCCTCGTCTATTTTATTAATTTTGGGGTATTTATTCTGCTGGCTGCTTATCCTTAAAATAAAATTTTACCATTTTTTTGAATTGATCAATATCCCTAAACTTAAAAAAGACCATTCTATTAAGCTGTCGATATTATTCTTAGCAGCCAGCACCCTGGTATCCTGGCTGCTTTTTTCCAATATATTATTAAACAGGACCTGGGGTGGAGGTGGAGGTTTTTTGACTTCTGATGAAAAATCCGGAAGCGATAAGTCTTCTGAGGAGGTAGCGGAGAATAGAGAATATTATGTTTTGCAGGAAAAATTAGTCGAAAAAATAGGGAATTTAATCCCCAAGTTAAAATCCCCAGAAGAGCGGGGAGAGGTTTTAAAGTTGTTAAGCATAATGGTCAACGAGTCATCTGATGTTTTGGAAGTTGATAAAGCCCAATCAGGATTAATTAGTAAATTCAAGAATCCCGGCCCGGGAATAGATCCGGAGGACGCGGAAGGGGCTACTATGCTTATTAATCAATATACCGCGAATAAAATACTGGAGAATTTGAAAAAGAATAAAGACAATATAAACACCAATCTGAAAACTAATTCCTATGGTCTAAAGAGCAGGATTTCGATTATGAATCATGTAAAAAATATTCAAGATAGCGATTCTTTTCCGGAGGTTGATAAAAACGAGCGGGGCCTGGAAAAGATCGTAGATAAATCCCAGGTCGGCGGGCGTTCAAAGAAGGATTTAAAGGGGGCAGCTAGGAATATGCGGGAGTGGAAAGGGTTGCAGATTTTTCAGAAATTCAGCGGCGCATTGAGTAAGATAATGAAATCGTCTAAAAACGACGAGGCGATGCAGGCTGTACGCGACCTGTTTGAAAACATTAAAAACGCGGAGGATCCATCAGCTATTAATCAGATAGGAGAGGATATTAAAAAGCTCAAAGATGAGCTTGGCCAGCCTGATTTGAATAAAGCCTTACAGGGAGCGGAAGGGCTATATAATTTAAGGCAGGGGATGGTGAATTCAAAGGAAAATAAAGAGGCTATAGGTAAGTTGGATCAATCGCAACTCTCCGGGAATATTATAGGACAGGTTAAGGGGTCGCTGGAGGAGATCCGGGATGCCCAGGACCTAAAACAGGTCCAGGAAGAAATATCCAAGATCAAGGACGCGGTGAATAACGATATGGATAAGCTCCCGTCAGAAGTCAAGGACTACCTTAAGAATAAACTCTCAACGCTACTGGATAAGAAAAGCAGTCAGTTTAGGGAAGCTTTAAAGGAATCTGGCCTTAAGGAGCTCAATAATGATTTAGTTTCCCAATTAAGGCAGGCATTAGAGAATATTAAATCTTCTGCCAATAGACAGAGGATTGAAGAGGTTGTTAATGCTATGCAGGATAGGTTGGATAAAGCTCGTGATCAAGGTCAGATCTCTGAAAAAACCAGGGATAAATTGAAAAATGAGTTGAGGGAACTTAAAGGCTTGATGGATACCAGATTGAGCCTGGAAAATAAAGATAGCTCAAGAGAAGGGGCATATAAAGCCGGGGCTAAGAGTGTTATAGATAGCTTAGTTTCTCTAAGCGAAACCCAACGAAATTCCCTGAATAATTTAAGCGAAGAGTTAAACCAGGCTAAGAATTTAACCCAGATTGAAATAATGATGGAAGGGGTCTATAAAGAACTTTCTGATCTGGAAAATACCTCTCCTAAAGAAGATATCGATAAGTTAAAGAGCGAATTCGAAAGGGATGCCGAGTCAAGAAAGAAAATAATATTAGCCCAAACAGCGCAGCAGTTAAAAAAGAGCCTGGAGAAATTAAAAGAAACTAATCCCGAGTATTCCGCGGATATAAATGAGTATTTGAATAAATTAAAAGATGCTAAAACAGATGCCCAACTGCAAGAGGTGATGAATAGCATAGGAGAGTATTATTCCAGGAAACAAGAAGAGAGCAAAAAAGAATCCTTGGATAAAATCAAAGGATCATCGTTGTTTAGCTATTCTATGAATCAATTAACAGAGTCCTTGAGCAAATTCAAGGAGACCTTAAGAAAAAGGGATCTTCGAGAATTGAGTGAAGAGATTATTCGGCAGCTAGAGGATGAATTAGGCCAGGCCCGCTCCGCCGAAACTAAGGAACAGCTTAAAGATTCCTTAAATAAGATCCAGGAAAAAATAACCCAGGCCTATAACCAGGGTAAGATCAGCGATGAATCCAAGGAAAAATTAGAAAGCGACCTTAAAGATGTCAAGGATTCAGTCAATGCTAAATTAAATTTAGAGGGTAAAGATACCTTAAAAGATGAGGCATCAGCAAAAGATGAGGCATCAGCTGATGAGAAAGCCTCTATGCGTGACGCCAGGCTTAAGGCCGTAATTGAAAACACTTCTACTTTAAGCCAGGCCCAGAAGGACTCGCTGAATAAATTAAGGCAGGAGCTTAATAGCGCTACCAGCCGTTCCCAGGTGGAAGCGGTTATGGAGGCGATTCAGAAAGAACTCAATAATCTCAGCCGCTTGCTTTCTAAAGATGATATCGATGAGTTAAAGAGCGAATTCGAAAAGGCTGCCCTAGAGAAGATTGACCAGGCCAGGCAAACCCAAGCCCTGGAAAAACTAGACCAGTCTGCGCTTCCTAAACAGACTATCAATCAGCTCAAAGATGCACTTAAGAAGATTAAATCTGCTTCCGACCTAAAACAGGTTCAGGAAGAAATATCCAAGATCAAGGACGCGGTGAATAACGATATGGATAAACTCCCGTCAGAAGTCAAGGATTACCTCAATAATAAACTCTCATCAAATCTGGATAAAAAAAGCAGCCAGTTCAAAGATACCATAAAAGAACTCGAACTTAAAGACGCTAATAAGGAATTATCTCAAGCGCTAGAGGATGAATTAGGCCAGGCCCGCTCCGCCGAAACTAAGGAACAGCTTAAAGATTCCTTAAATAAGATCCAGGAAAAAATAACCCAGGCCTATAACCAGGGCAAGATCTCTACTGAATTTAAAGATAGGTTGGAAAAAAATATTAAGGCGCTTAATGGTTTATTTGATGTTAAATCATCCCTGGAAAGCAGAGTTGGCGTGGGTATAAAAGAGAACGCAAGGTATGAGATAGATATTAAAAACACCATAGAAAATACTTCTTCTTTAAATCAGCCCCAGAAAGAATCCCTGGATAAATTAAATAAGGGATTAAATAAGGTTCAGGATTCAAAACAGCTGCGAATTATAATTGAGGCTATCCAGAACCAGGTTTCTTCATTATCCAAGACTGTCCCTGAAGAAGATATCAATAAGCTAAAGAGCGAATTTGAGAAAGCCGCTGAGTCAAAGAATAAAGAACTTACAGTCTTGGCCGATAATGCCATAAAGAAAGAGTTAGGGGATTTATCTAAAACTAATCCTGAGGTCTCAGGGGAACTTAAAAAGGAATTAGATAATATCCAGTCTTATGCTTTTAAGGAAAAGGTAAACCAGGCTATTAACAATATGCGAGAGAAGATAAATCGGGCTTATAATCAAGGTTTTATTTCTGTTGTTTCCAGGGATAAGATGGAAGATAGCTTTAAGGAGCTCGAGGATTTGATTTTTACTAAATTAAGTATGGTAAAATCGAATGAGGTAGCAAAAGATGATAAAAAAGAGGAGGCCAAGACCGACTCCGGGAAAGGGACGTTAAAGACAGCGGAAGAGTTAGGAGAACAAAAAAAAGATTCTCCGGACATCTATATTTTACCAGAACATTTGATATTAATTAAAGATACGGCAGTTTATTTAAAAGTTATCGCAGTATATGGCAATAATCTAGTAAAAGAGATAACACCTGAGGTAAGCTGGTTAATTGTTAATCCCAAAGTAATTTCTATAGATAGCAGCGGGACGATATATGCCTTAGCTGTAGGTTTTACGGAAATATACGCTGAGTATAAAAGCGTTAGGAGTAAAAATACAGCGGTAAGGGTGGTTAACAAGATTTCAGATGATACATATACAGAACTTAAAAAAGCATTGGTAAAATGAAACTCAAAATTTTCAGGCTGACTTTAGTTATCTTGGCAGTTTTAATCAGTTACCCCGGGGATAATTACGCTGCTTCTAAATACCGGGAGCTGATTACGCCAAAAGGAAAAATAATCATTGGGTTAAACCGGAATGACGCTTTAAAACAGTATGGTTATCCTGCTTTAGTTAAAGATGATTTCTGGTATTATTCTAAGCCGCAGGACCTCTTTGTTTACTTGCCTTCTGTTACATTTATACGGCTTTATCCGGAAAATTGTAATACGATTGTAGGCTCACCCTTGGAATTAAGGGCATTGGCTGAGCTACCCGGGTATCAGTTAGCTGATGTTACCGAAGATGTAGAATTTATAGTCAGCGAGCCGGAAGAATTTATTTTTAAAAAGGCCGGTAAGCTAATTCCAAGAGTAGCGGGAGATTATCAAGTCCTAGCCAGGTATAACAATAGTTACAGTAACCCCTCGTATATTAACGTAAAAAAAACAGTTGGCGGGATTACTGATCAAGATTTGGTGCGTATAGATGTTCTCCCCTTTAAGCCTATTTTAGCGCTAAACGACGCGATAAATCCCTTGGCTTTTGGTACTTTTGTGGATTCCAGCGGTAAATATTTGATAAAAAATTTATCTATAAATGTCAAATGGTCTTGTGAAGAAGATAAGTGCAGTATTGACTATCAGAACAATTTAATAAGGTTCTCTGAGCCCGGGAAAATAAAGATATTTTGTATGTATGGCGATCTTAAAAGCCTGACTCAGGAGATTGATGTTATCAAGGATTATTCCCCGCCCCGGTTCCGCTCCATTAAGAATATTGCGATCCTGCCGGAATTTACCCCTGCCATCCCAAATCAACGCATAACTATAAGGTCGTTTGGTACCTATGATGATAATTCAGTTGAAGAAATCACCTCTAAGGCGGCTTGGAGTATTAAGGACAAAGAGGTGTTAGAATTACAAAACGACGGTTTTTTTCTGGCAAAATCAGTTGGCATAACCGATATAGTCGCCGGGTTTGATGGTTTAGAAAGTTTGCCCGCCAAGGTGATTGTAGCCAAAAATAGAGAAGAAACCAAAGCTGAATTAAAAGCCAAAGATACCTCTCCTAAGAAACCGGATAAGCAGAAAACTGAACCCGAACCGGAGAATTTATTAGACAATATTGTTAAGATTTCAAGGGACGCCACTCCTAATAAAAATAAGAATGTTTTGTCTGAAATAAAGATCATTCCAGCATACCTGGAGATCGCTTTAGGCGAGCCGGCCCAATTCAACGCTTTCGGCATATATACCGATGGAACGCGCGAGAGTTTAACCCTGGCAGGGAACTGGATGTATTCAGCAGGGAAAACTATTTATATATCAAAGGGCAAGGTAACCGCTTTTTATAAAGGTGAAACTGATATTTTCATGGAATATAAAGGCGTTAAAAGCCCGCCGGCTAAATTAATAGTCAAGGAGCCGAAACTGCTTTCAATAATTATTTCTCCGGACAATTTGAAGTTGTCTTTGAATACAAAAGCTAAGATAAGCGCAGAAGGTTATTTTACGGATGAGTCTCGTCAGGATATTACTTCATTAGTAAAGTGGGGCGTTTCTAAACCTGGTATCGTCAGGATAGAAAGGGGCAATGTAATTCCAAGATTCTTCGGGCAAACCCAGATCTATGCTGAATATTCAAACGTAAAGAGCCTGCCTATTTATGCCAAAGTTATTTTCTCTCTTGGCTGGATAATAGCGGTTATCTGGAACGCCATAATTTTTTTAATAATAATTGCCATAATATCGTTTATCATTCTTTATTTTATAAATTTAAAAAGAATAAATAAGTTAATCTCGTTACAAAATTCCGACGCGCGGGAATTTATAATCAATATCTACAGAAATTCTCGGGGTGTCCTTGGCCTTTTTGGATTAAAATATGATAAGTATATGTCTGCCCGTTTCTACGCTTTATTGGTGGAACAAAAAAAATTAATTGATAACGGTCCATATTCTAACTTTACTTTGGAATTTGAAGAAGCTGCTTATAGCAGGCATATTATAGAGCTGACGGATGCCCAGTCTGCGTTAAATAATTATTACGAGTCAATAGAATCGCTATTCAATAAACTTGGAAAATCAGAGGGATATTTAATTTACCTGCGTTCATTGATCTGGCGGGTGCCTATTTTAAGCAAAAAACCGGAATAACAGATTTATCCGCCTGCGCGCAGTCAACCTACGCATATTGTGTTTAGATTGAATGCGAGCAGAGAGCGCTACGGCGGATGTCACTAAATGGTATTGAAGGCGGAAAGGCGTGGGGTTCCATATGGCGATCAATAAATATTATTATATTATTATTTTAATTTCGTTGTTAAGCGGGATTTTTTTCCTTGCATTCTTGAAAAATATTTCATTAAAATATAGGATCCTTTCTCCCAAGGGTACCCCTGTTATAGGAGGGATAGGTTTAGGGTTGTCTTTTTTTGCCTCTGTTCTATTAGGGGTATATTTATTTAAGATTTTGGATAAGAGAATAATCGGGATACTCATTTCTTCATTTTTGATGTTTGTTTTTGGAATAATCGATGACCGGCGTGAATTGTCGGTTAAGGCTAAAATTATAGCTCAATCAGTCGCGGTATGCGTTTTGATATCTTATGGCGTACATACGCGCATAGTTTATATTGGAGCCTTGCTTAATATTGTGGTTACTTTTGTCTGGATCATCGGTATTACTAACGCTGTCAATCATTTAGATATAATCGATGGCCTGGCCGGTTCGGTAGTTTTTATAGCGAATGCCGCTTTTTTTGCCATTTGTTTTGCAAAAGGAGATTTAAATATCATAGTTTTGACATTAGCTTTAGCCGGTTCCCTGGTTAGTTTTTTAATATTTAATATTCCTCCGGCAAAGATCTATATGGGCAATTCCGGAAGCCATTTTTTAGGCTTTATCCTGGCCGTAATGGCAATATCGATAAGTTACGCTTCTTTGAAACAGCCGATTGCGCTCTTTTCTCCTTTATTAATCTTAGGATTACCAATTTTTGATACCTTTTTTCTTATTATTAGGCGTATCAGACGGTCATTATCACCGTTTAATAAAAGTGACGACCATTTTGTATTTGGTTTACAGAAACTAGGTTATTCAAATAAGAAAACTTTACTATTTATGTTTATGCTGACTTGTTTTTTTACTTTCTCCGGCATATTGTTGAGCAAGGTCAATAATTTAACTGGGGTATTGATTATCGCAATAGTTATTCTAGCCAGTATTTTAATGGCTAAGAAAATAAACAAGGTGTTATCTGATAATGGGTAAAGCGCGGATCTTGATTTTAGGCGCGGGCCTGGCAGGGTTAAGCGCGGCCTGGCATTTGCAGAAAATCGGCATTGATTGCCATATATTTGAGAAGGAAGACCAAGTTGGCGGATTATGCCGTTCTAAGAATATCGCTGGTTTTTGTTTTGACTATTCGGGGCACTCACTGCATTTTAAAAACCGCTACATTTTTAACCTGGTTAGGTCGTTATTAGGCGCTAACATGATAGAGCGTCAGCGCAGCGCCTGGGTTTATTCTGATAGCCGGTATATACCTTATCCCTTCCAGGCTAATCTTTATGGGCTGCCTGAAAAGAAGAAAAGTGAATGTTTGTCGGGTATGCTCGATGCCTTTAATCAGAACGTCCTAACAAATAAAAAGCCGGACAATAACTTTTTGAACTGGATAATTCGTACTTTTGGCAAAGGCATAGCCAAGAATTTTTTAATACCATATAATACTAAATTCTGGACGATTGCCCCGCGTCAGATGACTTGTGGGTGGATAGATGGTTTTATGCCGGTTCCTACAATCAGTGAGATGATTGAGGGGGCGATGGAGGATAATAAGAGAGAATTCGGTTATAATGCCAGATTCTGGTACATTAAAAAAGGCGGGATAGTAAACCTGCCCAATGCCTTGGCCCGCGGAATAAAGAATATTAACACCGGTTGCGCAGTTAAAAAGATAGATCTAAAGAATAAAGAGATAATATTATCCAGCGGAAGAAAGGATAAATTTGATTATTTGATTTCCACAATTCCCCTGCCGGAATTATCTCATATCCTGAAAGAAATGCCCGAGTCTTTAACCGGTAAATTCAGGAAATTGGCCTGGAATTCTATTTTTAACCTTAACCTAGGCTTAGATATTAACCACGGCCTAAAGCAGCATTGGGCATATTTTGCTCAGAAGGATATCTCTTTTTTTCGTGTCGGTTATTACCATAATTTTTCTCCTTTTCTCACACCGCGCAAAAGAGGTTCTTTGTATATCGAAGTTTCTTACTCTAAGGATAAGCCAATTAAAAAGAAGAACCTGGTTAAGCGGATCAAAAGCGATTTAAGGAGAGTTGGCATACTGAATGGACGTAAGGTTCTGGTTGAACATATCAACGATATAAAATACGGTTATCCTATTTATGATGGGTATTATGATGCCGCCCGTAAAGATATATTAGGTTTTCTGCGAAAAAAAAGGGTTATTGCCTGCGGCCGTTATGGTTCTTGGCGCTATTTATCTATGGAGGATGTTATCCTGCAAGGAAGAGTTATAGCTGAAGAGTTATCTAAATGCTTAAAGAAAGAATAAAAAATATATACAATAGCATCCCGGTCATAAAAAGCATGGTCCTGCGTAACCAAAAAGATAAATATGGCGGTACAGGCCTTGGTATTATCTGGTCGGTTATCAACCCCATATTGATAGCGCTGGTGATTACCTTCGTTTTTACTTTTGTGATGAAAGCAGGCATGAAGAATTATCCTTTATTTGTGTTAAGCGGACTCTTGCCGTGGTTTTTTTTCGTTAACTCTATTACCGAGTCGACTAATTCGATGCGCCAGAACCTGGATGTTTTAGGCCGGTTCGTTATGTCTAAAGAGGTGGTTCCGCTGAGCGTAGTATTATCCAACTTTGTAAACTTTGTTATAGGTTTTATAATCATATTGCCTGTTTTTGTTTTATTTAAGCCTAACATTTTACCCTATCTTTTGTTTTTGCCTGTTATTACTTTTTTGTTTTTTGTTTTTACCCTGGGGGTTTCTTTGGGTTTTAGCGTGCTTACTCTTTATTGTAAAGACCTATCGCAGCTGGTCAGTGTCGGGACAATGTTTCTATTCTGGATTACGCCGGTATTTTATAATCTGGGAGCCATCCCCGTCAAATACCACTGGATTATTTACTTAAATCCGGCATTTAGCTATGTCGCGATATATCAGTCATTATTATATGTGGGGACTTTCGGCGCATTCCAGTTGTGGTTGGGAGCAGTTTTTTTCTCCTTTATCGGGCTTGCTGGTGGATACGCCTTTTTTCTTAAAAAAGAAGATGAAATATTAAAAAACATTTAAAATGGTACCAATAAAACTTCAAGGCGTTTGGCTAAAATACAGGATAGAATTTAAAGAAAATGGCAGATTGACGCATGAAGATTTCTGGGGGCTTAAAGATATAAGTTTTGAGGTTAAACAAGGCGAAGTCTTGGGTATCGTCGGGGAGAATGGAGCGGGAAAAAGTACTTTACTGCGGGTTATTGGAGGCATGCTAAAACATAATCGTGGTTCATTAGAAACCCATGGCCGGATCGCCGGGGTGGTAGACTTGGGGAGCGGTTTTCAAAAAGATCTGACCGGGAGGGAGAATATATCTTTGATCTTTTCCCTATTCGGGCTTTCTGATAAAGAAGCGCAGGCCCGCTATGAAGACGTCATAAAATTTGCCGCGATAGGCAGATTTATTAATGCCCCGGTCAAGTGTTATTCCCAGGGTATGTTGATGCGCCTGGGTTTTGCTATCGCCATACATGCGGATCCGGATATATTTCTTTTGGACGATTCTTTTGTTGTCGGGGATATGTATGCCCAAAATAAGTGCATTGATAAATTATTTGAGCTGAAAAAGCGAGGCAAAACAATCATACTCGTCAGTCATGATTTGTCGATAGCTAAACGTATGTGTTCACGCGGGATTTTTCTAAGAGAGGGACAGATCATTAAAGACGGTTCGATAGGCGCGATCTGTGATTATTACGGCGAGACAGTCGGAGATAAAAAGGGGATAGCTATCCTTGAAGAGGGGCAATCGGGCGTAGTCTTTAATAATGGGAGGCTGATAATAAGGCGTAATGAAGTTGCAATTACCGCCCACAAGGCTGGGTATTCCACAATGACGCTATCCGGCAAGGAGTACGTATCTATTTTTGCCGATTGGCAAATTGAAAGGGCTGATGGCCCTAATGGAAAAGGGATCATAGCTACGGGATCATGGCCGGATATACCGGTGCTAGAGAAGTGGAATCTGTTTTTTTTAAATGAAAGGGAGCTGATCTGGGAAGTAACGATAGAATCTTCAGGAGGTTTATTGCCTGAGCGTTGCCAAACCAGTATTGTTTTTCAGGATGGGTATAAGAATTGGTTTACAATTGAAGAGGAGAAGGCGTTTGCGAAGGCCTTTCTTCATGGTGAAGAGTGGCAGTGTGAGCCTATAGATGATTCGTTGAACGCAGTAGTCGGTTTACGCAGCGATAACGGTCAGGATATGGCTTTGCCTGTGGTGATCTTTGACCGGCTTAGCAATAACCAACAGGTGAGATGTCATATCGGAAATACCGGTTCTGTTGACGCAGGGAGAGTATTGGGTTATGTAGTTTTTCCTGATGGACTTGATTCAGGGCAGTGTCATTTCAAGCGGACTATTTTTCATAGCAAACTGATATTGTTTGATTCTTCTTATACGGAGAGAATATCGGAATTTTTGGGTAACGCCAAGGTATTGATGCGGGATTCTATATTTATTAGAAACGGAGCGCTTGGCGTTTCTTGCAGGAGCCATGAAATAGGGATTTATTGGTATGAAAGATTGATAACCCGTAGTGGCGGGTTCAATACGCAATTTAAGTGCCAGGGAAGAAATTACAGCGCAATAAATGGAAATTGGTTTGTTAGTAAGGAAAATAGTCAGGAGATACGCGTTGTTATTTCCTGGGATGAGTTACGCGGGTTAAGACAAATCTGGCGGATAATTATTAATAATCATGAAAGTAATACAGTAATGTGGGAGATAGCTCTTGAGACGGATGAGGAGCGTAAAATAATAAATAGGCAGGCTGAATTACTGTTGAGTAAAGATTATTCTGGGTGGTTTACTGCTGAAGAAAGAGGGCGCTTTGACAGGATGGAGAAAAGAGGGGGGGTAGTTGTCCTGAATAGATACGTAAATAATCGCGCGGGAGTCGAAAGTTTGAATATAAAAGGGGAATTATTTTTACCTGAAGTGTCATTTTCTTGTGATAGCGATATACCGATCGTATCTTATATCTCCAAAGATAGCGGCGAATTATCTTCCGGGGTAAAATTGCAATATTTAGAAATTGACTCAAAAGAACGCCCATTCATTACTCCCGGTAAAAACAAATATTTTAACGGGGCAATACGCATAGCAGCGCCTGTTTTTCAGCCAAATGAAAAATCAGTAAAAGGGGAGGTTTCTGCGTTTACCGATAACGTTCCTTGCATGATATGTAATGGCAGATTAAGTTTTATTTTTGATCATGGGAAAGGTAAGATAGTTTGGGATGGTTTAGAGCTGACCAAAGGATTGGGCCTATATTCATCAGGTTTCCTGCAGGAACGCTGGCATGATTCTTCGCAAGCATATTGGCAGGCATCTAGGACTGATGCGAATAAAATGGTTGCTATCGGCTATTGGCCATGGTTGCCGATGAAACAGGTCTGGGAGATCACTGTATCGGATACGCGGGCCATTACGATAAAAATTAACAAGGAAATATGGGATAATGAAATTATTGCCGTTGAGCGCGAACAAATCGGACTTATGGTTTCAGATAAGTATGTAGAATGGTTTTCTCCGCGGCAGATCAGGGCGCGGTTTCCAGGTGATTTTATTGAGCATAATGGTTCTTTTTGGGAGAGGCTATGGTGTGGCGACGGTAATAGTTGTATTGGAGTCGAAAAAAGTTTGATAAAAAGAGGTTTATTTAAAAGTAAGTTTATCCCATCCCTGTGTTTTGAACCTTTCCCGGATTGCCAGGCGCGCCATGCTATAGTTGAAAATACGGATAATCTTTTTCAAGCCCGGGTAATACAGTACGAAATCTCGCCCCGCACCGGATGCGGTACCGGAGAAAGCGTTTATTTTAACGGAAAAATAAAAATCATAACTTAGGAATTATTATGATCGGATTATTTACAATATTCAGGAAAAGGCTGGAAGAGACGCGCAGGCGCGAGAGAATAGAAAAAGAAAACTCGCGGACAATTTCCAGGGATAGCTTAAGAATATGGCTTGATGATGTTAACAGGTTAAGGTTGTTTTATAAAGACGTGGAATTGACTAAGGGTTGCGGATTGAGCTGCGGTATTTTATCTGAAGGGGTTTGGTATTCGTCAACTGGTCAGGGTTTTGAATTTAAAAAAGTTTCCGAAGACCAGATGCGTATTATTTTGCGGTTTTCAGGTATTCCCATACGTCAGGAATGGTTGATAAGGATTGATAATTTGCAGGTAATCAGTTTTGATATTAATACGCTGCTGAAGGATGCTCAGCGGATCGATAAGGCAAAAGCGGACATTTTCTTTTCAAAGGCATATTCCCGTTTGGCATTCCCGTTAAAAGATGAAATATTTCCAAGGGAATTCGGCGCCTTATGGAATACTAAAGATTATTCGGAAGCCGAGGATAGCTTTATAGGCTGCGTATCCTTAAAACCGGATTACCCCAGCATATGTTTAAAATCTACCAAGGGCAATAAGAATTCGTTTAGTGCAGGTAATACCGACTCTACCTTGTCTTCCCGCGTGCTTGAGGCCCAGGTTGAAGAAGCCGATGAATACTTAAAACCAGGGACCTATGAACATTTTAAGATTCTCATCCAATTGTATCCGGATAAATCCGTACTTGAAGATATTCTG
>JBDRLN010000023.1:0-32228 GCA_043812955.1 Candidatus Omnitrophota bacterium
GTGCCCGTAAGGGTATGCTTTCCTATAACCATAAAAGGCATAAAGAGAACATCAATACTCAAGGAGGTAACGCAGTATGACTATTAAACCAAAACAGGATGTTGAAGCGATGATTTGTCAAAAGTTAACTATGATATTAAAAGAGCAAATTGGCGAGGAGGTTGAAGCAGCAACTGCGCAAGTGCTGGACGATACAATAATTGTCAGATTTAAGGGGGTTTTACCGCCGGCAGAAAGAATGATGGCCAAAAAAGAAGAGGGGATGGAGTTGATAAGAGAATTAAAAGAAAAACTTATCGAGAAGATTAAGCCTTTGTTAGAACAAACAATAAAAGAATTAACCGGCGCCGAAGTAGATGATATTCATTCAAGTTTTAATCCAGAGACAGGAGAGAGAGTCGAGGTATTTACCTTAAACAAAGACTTGAAATAAGTTTTTAAAAATGAAAACCGATATCTTAAAAATCAATCCTTTTTGTATAGAGCAGGATTATATTATAAAAGCCGCGAATATAATAAAGGCCGGCGGTTTGGTAGCTTTTCCAACCGAAACCGTCTACGGTTTAGGTGCTGATGCTTTGAACCCAGTTGCCGGCGCAAAAATATTTCAGGCAAAGAACCGGCCTCTGGAAGATCCTTTGATAGTGCATATTGCCGATAAGCAGGATTTGTTTAAAGTAGCACGCGAAATATACAAAATAACCTTGGATTTAATTGACGCTTTCTGGCCTGGGCCGCTGACTGTAGTTTTGAAAAAGCAGGAAGCAATTCCTGATATCATTACCGGCGGTTTAGATACGATTGCGGTGCGTATGCCTAATCATAAGATTGCCCTGGATTTAATTAAAAAAGCACAAACTCCTATAGCGGCACCGAGTGCCAATATTTTTGGAAGGCCGTCACCCACAACCGCTCAACATGTGCTTGAAGATTTAGATGGTAAAATCAACTTGGTTATAGATGGCGGAAGCACGGACATAGGCGTTGAGTCAACAATTGTCGATTTGACGCAGGATCCTTTTTGTGTTTTACGGCCCGGTGGAGTCGGAATAGAGGAGTTGCGAAGAATAATTCCCCAGGTTGGACTCTATAAAAAAGACGGCATTTTGTCTCCAGGGATGTATCCGCGGCATTATGCTCCGAACGCAAAGATATTGATTATGGAAGGTAACGGTAAGACGCAGGCAGAGAAAGTAAAAGACATAGCACACGAGTTTGATTTGCAGGGGTATCGTTTCGGAATACTGGCAAAATTTGAAAATAAAGATAGATACGGAGATTTCAACGTAAAGTTATTGGGTCCTGGCAATGACCTTGTTGCCTGTGCCGCTAATCTGTTTTCCGTGCTGAGAGATTTTGACAAAGACAAGGTAGACGTTATTATTGCCGAAACGGTGGAGGAAAAGGGCCTAGGGATTGCAATAATGGATAGGTTGCGCAAAGCCTCGGGAGTGTCAGAAAAAGATGTTTAATAAAGTGCTGATTGCTAACCGAGGCGAGATAGCTTTAAGGGTAATTAGGGCCTGTAGAGAACTAGGTATTAGGACGGTTGCGGTTTATTCTGAAGCGGATAAGGATTCTTTGCATGTTAGGTTTGCCGATGAGGCGATTTGCATCGGTAAGCCCAAGAGCTCGGAAAGCTACTTAAACATTCCGGCGATTATCAGCGCAGCCGAGGTTAAGGATGTAGACGCAATTCATCCCGGCTATGGTTTTTTATCGGAAAGAGCGCATTTTGCAGAAATTTGCGAGTCCTGCAATATAACCTTTATCGGTCCTCCGCCTTTAGCCATAACTAAAATGGGGGATAAATCTGTAGCTAAAGATACCGCGAGACAGGCAAAAGTCCCTACTGTACCGGGAAGCAACGGCGTAGTTAGAAACGAACAGGATGCGATTAAAATTGCGGAAAAAATCGGTTACCCTGTAATGATAAAAGCCTCCGCAGGCGGCGGAGGTAAAGGGATGCGTATTGCCCATAACAGGCCGAACTTAGTTTCAAGCCTGCAGATGGCGCAGACCGAAGCCCAGGCAGCCTTCGGGAATAACGAGGTTTATATCGAAAAGTATATTGACGGAGCAAGGCATATCGAGGTGCAGGTTCTGGCGGATAAATTCGGCAACACCATTCACTTAAGAGAACGCGAATGCTCAATTCAACGAAGGCATCAGAAATTAATCGAAGAGACGCCTTCTCCGGCAATAAATAACAAAACCAGAGAAAAGATGGGTGAAGCAGCAATTCGGGCAGCCAAGGCAGTAGGATATCATAGCGTCGGGACAGTAGAGTTTATCTTAGATAAAGACGGTAGTTTTTATTTTATGGAAATGAATACTCGCATCCAGGTCGAGCACCCCATTACTGAATTAATCACGGGAGTAGATTTAGTTAAAGAGCAGATTCGCGTAGCTGCGGGAGAAAAATTGAAACTTACCCAAAAAGACATATCCTGTAACGGCCACGCCATAGAATGTCGCATTAATGCCGAGGACTCGGAAAATAATTTTATGCCTTCGCCCGGCAAGGTTACTATGTATCATCCTTCAGGCGGCATTGGGGTCCGTGTTGACTCTCACCTTTATACCGGTTACAGCGTTCCTCCGTATTACGATTCTTTAATCGCTAAACTCATCGTTCACGCAGATGACAGAAGGCAGGCGATTGCCAGGATGCGGCGTGCGCTCGGTGAGTTTATTGTGGAAGGAATAAAAACAACAATACCGTTTCACCTGAGAGTATTAGATAATCCCGATTTTCAAAAAGGCGAATATTCGACAAAATTTATCGAAGAAAAACTAATGAAGGAGACACGTAATGATACGGCGTAATCCTGCGGGCGACTATCCCAAAATTAATAAAACAGCCTATGTTGATCCTTCGGCAGTAATTATCGGAAAAGTGAGTATCGGCAAAAACGTATTCGTCGCGCCCGGTGCGGTTATCAGGGCCGACGAACAGAAAAGTTTTATCGTTATCGGAGACAACTGCAATATTCAAGACAGGGTTATTATCCATGCCCTGGGAAACAACTCCGTAATCATAGGGGAAAACACTTCTTTATCGCACGGCTGTATTGTTCATGGCCCGTGCAAAATCGGGAAGGGGTGTTTTATCGGATTCGGTTCCGTAGTCTTTAAATCTGAATTGGCAGATTATGTTTTTGTTAAACATTTAGCAGTGGTTGAGGGAGTGAATATCCCATACCAAAAGGTCATTCCTAGCGGAGAGGTTATTGATAGCGATAAGCTTAAGATTTTAAAGCCGGTTTCAAAGGAAACCAGAGACTTTTCTACGCAGGTAATAAAAACAAACCTAAACCTAAGGAAAGGGTATTTAAAAAACAATGAATAATCCAAAAGGGATAGCCCTTCCTATACCTTTTAAGGAAGGGGCTAATAAAGTTTGGCATAACCTAAACAAAGAAAACATTCTTTTAGAATTTAATTCATCTAATCAGGGTTTAACAAGCCAAGAGGCAGAAAAGCATTTAACGAGCTTCGGACCCAATAAATTAAAAGAGGCAAAGAAGATATCTATCATTAGTTTATTTTTGGAGCAGTTCAAGAGCTTTTTAATTGCGATTCTTTTAGCGGCGACAGTCATCTCCATAAGTATCGGAGAATATGTTGAAGGCATGGTTATTCTTGCGATTGTGGTGATGTCTGCGGTATTGGGGTTTATCCAGAATTTCCGCGCAGAAAAGGCTTTGCAATCGCTCAAAAAGATGCTTCAGCCTGTAGCGCGTGTAATCCGGGATGGCAATGAGCTGGAGATTTTGGCTGAAAGTATTGTGCCGGGCGATATTGTTTTAGTCAATGCGGGAGACCGCATGGTAGCTGACTGCCGAATTTTAGAGGCAATGAGCTTAAAAGTAGATGAGGCCGTCTTAACCGGAGAATCTGTTCCGGTAGAAAAGACTGATAAAGTATTGCCTCAAGATACTTCGCTTCCCGAAAGAACCAATATGCTTTTTGCCGGTACAGCCTGTGTCTATGGACGGGCAAGGGCAATTGTGGTAGCCACAGGAATGCAGACTGAATTTGGCAAAATCGCCGCTTCTTTAGAGGAGATAAAAGAAGAAAAGACCTCTCTTCAGGTAAGCGTGGATAATTTAGGCAAATGGTTGGGGATTTTGACGCTTGCGATATGTTTATTGGTCGGTATTCTGGGAATCCTAAGGGGATATCCTATATTAAAGATGTTTATCTGGGCAATTGCCTTGGCCGTAGCTGCAGTCCCTGAGGCATTACCTGCGGTAATTACCATCTGCCTGGCTTTAGGAACCAGGCGGATGGTTAAGCGCAATGCCTTGGTAAGAAGGTTAAGTAGTGTTGAGACTCTTGGTTCAACCAATATAATCTGTTCGGATAAGACAGGGACATTGACTAAGGGAGAAATGAGCGTACGCAAAATATTTCTGGATAGCATAGAAATAGAGGTAACCGGGGTAGGATATGAACCAAAGGGTGAATTTATTATCAAAAATGAAAGTCTAAGCGCTTACGCGGCAGGTTTAGATTTGCTGCTTAAGGCAGGCCTTTTATGCAATGATAGTCGCTTGCTAAACAGTGGCGGGAAATGGCAGATCTTGGGTGATCCCACAGAGGCAGCATTAATAGTAGCCGCGCGTAAGCAAGGGCTTTTCAAAGAAAATTTAGAAAAAGATTATCCGCGCGTAGATGAAATACCTTTTTCTTCTGAGCGTAAGCTAATGACCACTATCCATAAGCATAAAGACCGGCTTTTCGCTTTCTCCAAAGGCGCGGGAGAGGTAATCTTGGAGATATCTAGGTTGAGCATTGAAGAAAGACGAAAGTTACTGAATAAATTACATGTTATGGCAGGCGAAGGCCTGCGCACCTTAGCTTTTGCTTATAAGGAAATTGCTTCGGAACTGCCTAGGGGGGAGGCAGAGAAAGACTTTGTGTTCTTGGGCTTTGTGGGCATGATCGACCCGCCGCGGCAAGAGGTTAAAGAAGCGATTGGCCTCTGTAAGCAAGCTGGCATAAAGACAGTAATGATAACCGGAGACCATCTTTTGACTGCTAAGGTAATTGGCAGAGAGATAGGTATATGGAATAAAGGATTGGCCTTGTCCGGAGACGACCTTGATAGAATCTCCGATGAAGAATTAGCTCGGCAGATTAATGATATCGAAATTATTGCCCGCGTCTCACCCCAACATAAACTGCGCTTAGTGGATGCCTTTCAAAAACGAGGCGATATTGTGGCCATGACCGGCGATGGGGTAAACGATGCCCCTGCCTTAAAAAAAGCAGATATCGGAGTGGCGATGGGTATCTCCGGAACCGAAGTAAGCAAGGAATCCTCGAATTTAATCCTCCTAGATGACAATTTTGCCACTATTGTTAATGCGGTGGAGGAAGGACGAAACATCTTCAAGAATACCAAGAATTTCTTCACCTATGGCTTGAGTTGTCATATCGGAGAGATTCTGATTATGCTCATCGCAATATTAACCGGTTTTCCTTTGCCGCTCGTCGCCACCCAAATCCTATGGATGAATCTTATTACCGATGGATTTCCGCCTATGGCTTTGAGTGTTGAGTTCATTACTCCGGACATAATGCAAAGGCCTCCCCGGGGCAGAAAAGAAGGATTTTTTACCAGAAGAGCTTTGTTCTTTGGCATTGGCATAGGCGCGCTTATCGCTATTCAGGGTTTAATTGTGTTTTTATATGGCTTAAATACTTCTTTAGTTAAAGGGCAAACCATGGTTTTCTGCCTAATCACTATTTCAGAGATGTTTAACGCCTTTAACTGGCGCTCAGATAGAGTGTCTCTATTTAAATTAGGATTTTTTACAAATAAACCTTTAATTTTTGCTGTAATAACAACTGTACTTTTGCAAATTTCCGTTGTCTATGCGCCATTTTTACAAAAACCTTTTAATACTACACCATTAAACCTTGCTGACTGGTTTTTGATTGTGCTTTTGGGTTCAACCACGTTTATCTTTATGGAAGGAGTTAAGTTTATAGAAAAGCAAAGACGGCAAAATAATGCAATAAATCAATAGTGCAGCTATAAAAATCGAGGTAAATAAGAAAATGAAGCGTTTAACCAGATATTTTATTGCTGGGTTTTTAGTGGCACTTCCGTTTTTTATTAGTATATACTGTGGGAGCTGGTTCTATTAGTTTTGATTGTTTATCTTTCAATTCTGCATAAGCCGCTTGGAACACACAGTCTTCCTTTGTTTGACTGGATTCTGATAGTAGCTTTATCTATTACGGGTGTGTCGGTTTTGGAAATTATGAAATGGATGATTAGGCGGGGTGGGTTTGGAAAGACAGTACGGTTTCTTAACCTCGCTGCCTTACAGCATACGAATGTGTTGATATTTAAGCCCTAAGTTGTATAATATATGAATTCGCGATGGCGGTAAATAAGTAAGAATTGTATAAATGGGTCAAGATTGCCGGGAGGCTTTCATTTATCCCCTTTGGCCGCGAATCTGTACAAAAGTAAAATATCAATCAAAAAAGAATCCGGAGAGAAACCAACACTTAATTTAAAAGAAAAGGGTTTTATTGAGATCCTGAAAAACAAGGTTACTATTCTAATTAACGGGGGTATTTAAATGACTCTTTGGCAGTTATTTAAGACTGGCGGTCCGACCATGTATGTTCTTTTGTTATTTTCTATCATATCGATCGCCATAATTTTAGAGAGGATCGTATATTATTGTTTAAGGTCCAGGGTGAAAAGAAATGTATTTATGCTGAATATCTCACGGGAACTGGAAAAAGGCAACCTAAAAAAGGCCTTGGAGATATCTGAGAAAACCGATACACCGTTCTCCAGGGTAGTGCATTCAGCGCTGAATTTGCACGGGCATGACGAAGTGGTTATATCCAATACCATGGAAAGAGAGGTTATTATACAGACCACCAAGCTGGAAAAATACACTAGCATTATCGGCACCATAGGAGGCACCGCGGTTTATATCGGGCTTTTCGGCACTGTTTTAGGGATAATCCGGGTCTTTCATGATATATCCAAAAGCGGCTCCAGCGGAATAACCGTGACAATTGCCGGCATATCCGAGGCCCTGGTTACTACTGCTGCCGGTTTATGCGTGGCAGTTCCAGCGGTAATAGCCTATAATTATTTTACCCAAAAAATAGACAGTTTTATCTCAGATATGGAATTATCCGCTTCTGAGATTATGGATTTATTGAATATCAGGAAATGATCAGCGTTAAGCATAGGAAGCAAAAGTTAGTAACCGAGATCAATACCACCCCGTTTACCGATATTATCCTGGTGTTGTTGATCATCTTCATGGTAACTACCCCTTTAATCTCCCAGTCCAACATTAAGGTCAATCTTCCGGAAGCCAGAAGTGGGAAATCGCCGGAAAGCGCCAGGCAATCACAAGTGGTTATTACTATAACTAATGAGGGGTTGATCTATTTAGATGAGTCGCCGGTTACCAGAAAAGAATTCAGGGAAAAGATCAATGCCATGTACAGGGGCAATCCGGATTTAAGCGTGGTTTTGCGCTCAGACAGGCTGGTCCGGTTTAAAGATATCGTGGGAGTACTTGATCCGATAACTGAAATGGGTATAACTAAACTTAGTATTGCGGTAATACCCGAAAAATAAGGAAAAAGTATTAACCATTTCCACCCCGTAGGTGGCTTACACCTACGGGGTGAGGTAGATATATTAGGCGCCTGTAGCCCAATGGATAGGGCACTAGCCTCCGGAGCTAGGTGTGCAGGTTCAATTCCCGCCAGGCGCATTTAATTAGGACAGTTGTACTAGCTCAATAATTCGGTAACTTTTCTAGTATCTGGATTAAGTAACCAGGTTAAGGTTAGGAAGCCGGCCTGGTAGTTAGGTTAGGTTATTTGTATTTAAAACAAGCCTAGCTACCTAAGCTAATAACTAAACTGGCATCATTACCCTGACCCGGTAATCTGGCCAAAGAGTTACCTAATTAGTGAGCATTAACAACAGTTCTCCCGACACCACTATTGAACAGTCGGGATCCCGCCCTATGGTAAGCTAATTGGCGGGAGATTCTGTCCAGGCGCAAAAAAAGTAATAAATGCTAAATAAGAAGGGATAAGAGATAAAGAACAAATAGAAGGCAATTTAATTATAACACATTATACATAAATTAGTTACTATGAAAGAGTTTGGTAGGCTATGAGAAAGAAAGTTATAGGTGTAATTGGTGGGCATAAATGTAATAGGGGGGTGGAGCAAATTGCCCATAATTTAGGCAAAAAACTATCTAAAGTGGCTGATATATTAGTTTCCGGTGGTCTAAACGGGACAATGATGGCGGTTTGTCAAGGTTTTAAGGCTGGTAAAGGTCTAACTGTAGGCATTATACCAAGTTACAATAAGGACGATGCTAATTCTTTTGTAGATATTGTAATACCTACTGGCTTGGGTTTGGCTAGGAATATCTTGGTGATTAAGTCTGCGGATGTGGTTATCGCACTTCCCGGAGAATCCGGGACCCTTTCTGAGATCGCATATTGTTTACAATTCGGTATTCCGGTTATCAGTTTGAAATCATGGGATATCCCGGGGGTGATAAAAGTTAATACAATTGAAGCAGCCGTAAGAAAGGCTATTGATCTATTGAAAGATCAGAAAGTGTAAAAGCTGCAGGCAGGGCAGGGACGGTTCTGAAACTGATCTTAAACTGTCCCCTAAAAAGGGACACTTTAGCTTTGTTTTCAGAACCGTCCCTGAATTAAGGAGAAATAATTATGAAAGCGATTCTAATGTTAGAAGATGGCCATAGTTTTAATGGTCAGGCTTTTGGCCAGATGGGTGAAAGTATTGGCGAGGTTATTTTTAACACCGCGGTTGTGGGGTATCAAGAGATGCTTACTGACCCGGCTAATGCCGGAAAGATCCTGGTAATGACCTATCCTTTAATTGGAAATTACGGCTGCGCCCCAAAATTCAATGAGTCTAAGAAAGTCTGGGTATCCGGTTTGGTGATCAAAGAGAAGAGCCGGATATTCTCCAACTGGCAGGCCAAATCCAGCTTAGATGATTTTGTCAAGAGCGAAAAGCTCTTAGGTATCCAGGGCATAGATACCCGGACTTTAACCGTGCATTTAAGGAATAAAGGCGGAGCTTTGGGGATTATCTCTACCAGCGAGTTTGACCAGAAAGAACTGATAGCTAAGATAGAGATTTTTCGTAAAAGTAAACCTAAAAGCTGGCTGCCGGAGATATCAGTTTCTAAGCCAGTACAGTTGGGAAAAGCCAAAGGAAAAAAAATAGCTATACTGGATTTAGGAATAACCAATAGCGTTATTAAACAATTGGAAGGTTTAGGTTTTTCTTTGATCCTGTTTCCTTATAATACTACTGCCCAAGAGATTTTAAAAGTCAAGCCCAATGGTTTGATTATATCCGGCGGTCCGGAGCAGGATCCCGGTTTAAAGGATATTGAGGAAAACCTAAGAGCCTTGGTTAATAAATTACCGATACTGGCTATATCCACGGGTTTTCAGGCATTAGCCTCTAGTTTAGGCGCGAAGGTGGTTAAAATGAAATTAGGTCATAGAGGAGTAAATTATCCTATTTTTGCCCCTACTTCTTACCAGGGAGAGATCACTTGCCAGAATCATTCTTATGCTGTAGACGCGGCCTCTTTAAATAAAATTAAGAACATTAAAATTACCGCTAACAACCTGAATGACCGCAGCGTAGAGGCTATTGAGAGCAAGAAAATGAAGATTATCGCGATCCAGTATAATCCGGTTAGCCCCGGGTTTAACCAGGTAAATAACGTATTCAAGAGATTTGTTAAAATGATGGAGGAATAAATAATGCCTAGGCGCAAAGATATTAAGAAAGTCCTTATGATCGGTTCCGGCCCAATAATCATCGGCCAGGCCTGCGAATTCGACTATTCCGGATCCCAGGCTTGCAAGGCCCTTAAGGAAGAGGGTTATTTTACTATACTTATCAATTCTAACCCGGCTACGATTATGACTGACCCGGGATTAGCAGATGTTACTTATATCGAGCCTTTAAATATCGATATGATTACTAAGATTATCGCCAAGGAAAGGCCGGACGCTATCCTGCCTACTTTAGGCGGACAGACCGGTTTAAATCTGGCTTTCTTTTTAATGAAACAGGGCATTTTAAAAAAATACGGCGTGGAATCTATCGGGGCTTCAGTAACTGCGATCTCTTGCGCTGAAGACCGGGAATTATTCAAAAAAGCGATGCAGGAGATAGGCGTAGATTTACCGAAAAGCGGGATTGCTAATAGTGTTGAGCAAGGAATGAAAATAGGTTTAGGTATTGGTTTCCCTTTAATTTTAAGGCCGGCATATTGTTTAGGCGGAAGCGGCGGGGCGATCGCTTATAATAAGGAAGAATTAGAAAAAGCCTTAGATAAAGGCCTGGAGATTTCACCCGTACATCAGATTCTGGTAGAGCAGTCGGTTTTAGGCTGGAAAGAGATCGAATTTGAGGTAATGCGGGACTGCGTGGATAATGTGATCATGATCACATCCATGGAGAATGTTGACCCTATGGGCGTGCATACCGGAGATAGCATGGTAGTTGCTCCGGCCCAAACTTTAACTGCCGAAGAATATAATAATTTTGTTAATCTCTCCAAAAGAATAATCCGTCGGGTGGGTATTACCGGCGGCGGAGCAAATATCCAATTTGGCCAGAATCCGGATAATGGCCGGATAGTTATTATAGAGGTTAATCCCCGGCTCTCCCGGTCATCCGCTTTAGCTTCCAAGGCAACCGGGTTTCCGATTGCCAGGGTAGCTACAAAGTTAGCCGTAGGTTTTACCCTGCCTGAGGTAATGAATCAGATAACCGGCAAGACTACTTCTTTTTTTGAACCTACGGTTGATTATTGTGTTTTTAAGATCTGCAGGTTTACTTTTGAGAAATTTCCCAAGGCAGATAAAACGCTGAATACTTCAATGAAGGCGGTAGGCGAGGCTATGTCTATCGGCAGGAATTTTAAAGAGGCCCTGCAAAAAGGCATCCGCTCAATGGAGATCTCCCGCTTTGGATTCGGCTGCGACGGTAAAGACAAAATCAGCGACGAAGCTTTAAAAAAACCGGATGAGGGACTGATAAAATTAATCCAGGAGAAGATCCGTATTCCTAATGATGAGAGGATTTTTTACTTAAGGTACGCCCTAAAGATCGGATTATCTATCGATGAAATTTATGAGCTCTCTAGGATCGACCGCTGGTTTATCGACAATATGAAGCAGCTGGTAGAGCTGGAAGAGAAGATTAAGAAATACAGGAATAATAAATCCGAGGAAACGATTGTTCTGCCTGTAGAATTGCTCAGCGAGGCAAAAAGGGACGGGTTCTCGGACCGGCAGATCAGTTATTTATTGAATGCCAAGGAGGGGGCAGTGCGGGAATATAGAAAGAAAAATAATATCAAAACAGTTTACAAATTAGTGGATACTTCGGCGGGCGAGTTTAATGCTAAACAGCCGTATTTTTACTCCACCCAGGAGACCCAGGACGAAGCCAGGCCGAGTAAGAACAAAAAGGTGGTTATCTTAGGCGGCGGTCCTAACCGCATCGGCCAGGGGATTGAATTTGATTATTGCTGCTGTCATGCTGCCTACGCCTTAAAAGAAGAAGGCATTGATAGCATTATGATCAACTGTAATCCGGAGACAGTCTCTACGGATTATGATACTTCCGACAGGCTTTATTTTGAGCCTTTGGCCCAGGAAGATATCCTGAACATTATTGATCTGGAAAAACCGATCGGCGTAATAGTTCAGTTCGGCGGGCAGACCCCCTTGAACCTGGCTGTGCCTTTGCGTAAAGCAGGAGTAAGTATTTTAGGTACCAGCTCGGATAATATTGATATTGCCGAAGACAGGAAGCGCTTTAAGCATATGCTGGAGAAATTAAGTCTTAGGCAGCCGGAGAATGGGACCGCCTTTACTTTCCAGGAAGCAAAACTTGTGGCTCAGAGGATAGGCTATCCGGTTTTGGTCAGGCCGTCTTATGTCTTAGGCGGCCGGGCAATGGAGATTGTTTATGATGAGGAGCTGTTGGAGAAATTCATTAAAGAGGCGGCCGAAGTCTCGGGAGAACACCCAGTGTTGATTGATAAATTTTTAGAAGACGCTATTGAGGTGGATGTGGATCTAATCGGCGATGGAGAAACCTTTGTTATCGGGGGTATCCTGGAGCATATTGAGGAGGCTGGGATCCATTCCGGAGATTCAGCCATGGCCTTGCCTACTTTTACCTTATCCCAGGAAGTATTAAACCAGGTAAGAGAGGCTACCTATAAAATGGCTAAAGAGCTGAATGTAATGGGCCTGATGAATGTGCAATACGCGATTAAGGATAGTAAGGTTTTTGTTTTAGAGGTTAATCCCCGAGCTTCCCGGACTGTACCTTTTGTCTCCAAGGTTATCGGTGTGCCCTTGGCTAAGCTGGCTACCAAGATAATGCTGGGCAAGAAACTTAAAGAGTTGGGTTTTACCCAGGAGATCATAACTAAACATGTTGCGGTTAAAGAATCGGTATTTCCTTTTAACCGTTTTCCGGGAGTGGACGTGATTTTAGGTCCGGAAATGAAATCCACCGGCGAGGTGATGGGCTTAGATAAAGATTTTGGCCGGGCCTATATCAAAAGCCAGCTGGCTGCCGGGCAAAACCTGCCTAAAAAAGGTAATGTTTTTATATCGGTAAGGGACAGGGATAAGAGAGCAGTAGTGTTTATTGCCAAGAAATTAAAAGACATTGGCTTCAATATTTACGCTACTTTAGGCACATCCCAGGCTTTAGGAAAAAGCGGTATATCGGTAAAAGTTCTGCCCAGGCTCGCCGAAGGCAGGCCGAATGTCCTAGACTTGATGAAAGATGGCAAGATCCAATGGGTGATCAATACTCCTTCGGGAAGGATCCCGCGCCAGGATGAAGTTAAGATCCGTTCCCAGGTGATTTTATACAACATACCTTATACTACCACTATCTCCGGGGCCCAGGCAACTGTAAATGGGATCGAGGCATTTTTAAAGAAAGACCTGCAGGTTCAGTCATTGCAGAAATACCATAAGGGGATCAAAAAAAGACCTAGGTAAAGGTATAGGAAAAGGTAAAGAAAACCTATTCTTTACCTCTACCTTTACCTATCCCCTAATATTTTTAAGGAGCACAAGGTGCCGGAGCTGCCGGAAGTCGAGACCATCAAGAGGGAGCTGAAAAAGATCATAGTAGGAAAAAAGATTCTTGAAGTCTGCGTGCATCATCCGGCAGTAGTACGGGAGCCTTCGGTTGAAAAATTCAAAAAAGGCTTAGAAGGCGCTCATTTTAAGAATATCCTGCGTAAGGCCAAGGTTTTAATTTTAGAGCTATCCAACACTAAATCTCTGGTTATCCATCTGAAGATGACTGGGCAATTAGTCTATCCCGGAAACGGGGAAAAATCCCGGGTAAGCTTCCATTTATCTAACGGCAAATCCCTGGATTTTAATGACCAGAGATTATTCGCGGAATTGCGCCTGAGGGATGATTGGAGGACTTTAAAATTTATTCAAGGGCTGGGCCCCGAACCATTTGATTTGACTTTGGATAAATTTAAAAAAATGCTGGAAAATAAAAAGACCAAGATCAAGCCTTTATTAATGGACCAGTCTTTTATTTCAGGCCTAGGAAATATTTACGCTAGCGAGATATTATTCCGGAGCAAAATTCATCCGGAGAGGCCGGCTAATAGTTTCTCAAGTAAAGAGCAGAAAGGGCTTTTTAAACAAATCCGGGAAGTATTAAATGACGCTATACGTTACGGGGGTTCATCCGTAGATGACTATGTGCGCGTATCTGGCGAAAAAGGCAATTATGCCAGCCAGCATAAGATTTATGGCCGAGGAGGTAAGCCCTGTCTGGTATGCAAAACTTTGATTAAGAAAATTAACTTGGGCGGCAGAGGAACGTACTTTTGTTCCAGATGTCAGAGGTGATATGAAGATGCGTCTTAAGGTTAATGGTTTGATCATGGCTTTGTCCTGTATTTTGGTGGCGTTTTTTCCAGCGCTTTTTTTCCGTAGGCTGAATTCGGGCCTAGGCAACGCAATTATGGAGATCTTCGGGATAAGCTTTCTTCTTTTGGGCCAGATCTTCCGGGTTTCTGCCCGGGGGTATAAATCCGAAAATTCAAAAGAAGGCCGGGCCCTGATTACCGGCGGGCCGTACGCCTTAGTAAGAAATCCGATGTATCTGGGCATACTGTTGATTGGCTTAGGAGTAGTACTGGCGCTGTTTAATTGGTGGGCGGCAGTTATTTTCCTAGCGGTTTTTATCATTCAGTATATACCGCTTATATTTAAAGAAGAAAAGAAACTGGAAGGTTTATTTCCTAAAGACCTCCCGGCGTACAAAAAACAGACCTGTAGGATTTTCCCTTCACTAAAATATATTTTCAAAAACGACATCCGAGGATATCTGCCCATAAAATTATCCTGGGTAAAGAAAGAAATCGGCTCTATGCTGGCGTTATTATTTATAGCTCTGCTGATTAAGTTTTGGAAAGACTTTTTAACCGCAGGGGTCAGTTCTTATCTACGGGGGTTAGTAGGCATCTTAGTAGTTATAATATTGTTTGTGGCTTTAGTAATATATTTAAGCAAGCCGATTAAACATGTTCCAGATAAAAGCTAAACTAATCAGCAATAAAAGAATTAAGGGAGATTATTGGCATTGTGTATTAAATGCTCCGGTAATAGCTAAACAGGCTAAGGCCGGGCAATTTTTAAGTATCAGTTTAGATGATGACAAGCTATTGTTACGCCGGCCGTTCAGCATACACAGGGTTAAGGGTTTAAATCTAGAAATTATCTATGAAGTATTGGGTAAGGGCACAGCATCACTTTCCCGGAAAAAATCCGGTCAGCAACTAGATATCATAGGTCCTTTGGGTAATGGGTTTGATTATAAGACACCAGGACACCAGGACACTAGGGCGCCGGTTTTAGTGGCTGGAGGAATGGGTGTCGCACCTTTAGTTTTTTTGGCTGAGAAATTAGCAGTCCGCGAACCGAACACCGAATACCGAACACCGCTGGTGTTGATTGGGGCAAAGACCAGAAACCATATTCTTTGCGAAAAAGAGTTTAAAGAACTGGGATTTGATGTTAAAATAGCTACCGATGACGGCAGTCGCGGTTTTAAGGGTTATGTGTCGGAGTTATTAGAACAACAACTTTTAGCTTTTAGCCCTCAACTTTCAACTATATATGCTTGCGGGCCTAAGCCGATGTTTAAAGAAGTCTGCTGGGTGGGTAAGAAATACCGCCTGCCAGTTCAGGTTTCTTTAGAAGAGCATATGGCTTGCGGAATCGGGGCCTGTTTCGGCTGTGCTGTAGATACTAAAGAAGGCTATAAACGGGTTTGTAAAGAAGGTCCGGTATTCAGGGCAGATGATTTAATCTGGTAGAACTTCTAAATAGGAGGACTAGATGTCCAACCAACCTTTTGTTTCTATTATTATTCCGGTGAAAAACTTCGAGCGCACTATAGAGAAGACATTTGAGTATCTTTTGGGGGTGGATTACCCCCGGGATTCCTGGGAATGGGTAATTGCCGATGGAGGCTCAACTGATAAGACTATTGAAATTATCAAGAATTGGCAGAATCAGTACTCTTTTATTAAACTGGTCCAAATTCCCAATTGCCCGTCTCCCGGATTTGCCAGGAATAAAGCCTTGGAGACAGTTAAAGGAGAATTCCTGTTTTTTACTGACGCTGATTGCGCTCCGGACCCTAATTGGATTAATGAGATGCTTAAGCATTTCATTAATGACCCCAAAATCGCCGCAGTGGGGGGCGAGGTCTTTACTTTAAAAGTTGATCCTGACAATCTGGTGGAGGCCTGGTGTCAGCATTTCCGTTTTAATATGGTGTCTCCTAGGTATGGTTTTATTAAAGAAGGATATTATCCGGATTTTCCCAAAGAGCCAATGCCTTCGGATGTCGGCGGGCATAAAGCCTATTTCTTTGGGACCTGCAATGTCGCCTACAGAAAGTCGGCGATGGGCGAGATTGGCGCTAAATTCTGGGATCGGCCAACAGGTGAAGATATGGATTTAAGCTATCAGCACCGCTCTAAAGGGTGGAAATTTTACTTTGCCCCTAAGGCCAAGGTGGACCATATGCACCGGGCGGACTTAAAACTTTTAAGAAAAGTCTGGGTAACTTATGGCCAGGCCCATCTGCCGCTGATTGATAAATATGTGAAAAAGAATATTTTAGAGATAACCTTCCAGAATCTGAAAGGCCTGCCATCAGTAAAAGTCCCTTTCTTTTTCAGGGGTTTTGTTTATTTGGGTAATTTTCATCTGATGCATTTCTGGACCTTGGCATTTATTGTCGGGCTGACCGCAGGTATTTTAACTAAGAATTTCGGATGGTTAATATTTGGCGAAATCTCTTTATTGTTTACTTTTTACTACGCCTATAAATTTGTGCGTTGGAATTTTGATATGGAGCCTAAATCAGCTTTCTGGGTTTGGTGCAAGATGAAATACCTGACTAACCTGAGCTTTATTCAGGGCGGATTAAAGGATTTTAAGAAGTATAAGATATTCTGTGTAGAGCCTAGTTTCTAACCGTATCCACCCCGTAGGTGGCGCCCACCTACGGGGTGGCGCCCACCTACGGGGTGGAAGACGGTTAATCAGGAGGTTATAATATGAACCAATTATTATATGTTGTCCTGGGTGTGGTTGCCGGAGTATTCGGCGGGATATTCGGAATAGGGGGAGGCATAATTTTGATTCCGGCCCTGGTATTCTTTTTCGGGTTGACCCAGCATCAGGCCCAAGGTACAACCCTGGCAATAATGATTCCGCCAATAGGATTGTTAGCGGCTTTAAAATACTATTACAGCGGTAATGTAAAATTAGGCATGGCTGCTTTTATCTGCCTGGGATTTTTTATCGGAGGCTTTTTCGGGGCCAGCCTTATTCAGAATGTGCCAGATTTATTGTTAAAAAGGTTATTCGGAGTATTCTTGCTCCTGGTTTCCTTGAAAATGATTTTCGCCAGATAAAATGAAGCCAAAACTCGCTATTAATATAGGAAAACTCAAACTTAAGAATCCGGTAATGGTGGCCTCCGGGACTTTTGGCTATGCCGAAGAATTAAAAGATTTGGTAGCTTTAAAAGAATTAGGCGCGATCGTAACCAAGACCATAACTTTAAACCCCCGCCAGGGTAATGCTCCTCCTCGGACCTGTGAAACGCCTTGTGGAATGCTTAATTCCATCGGCCTGGAGAATCCCGGGGCAGATAAATTTTTAAAAGTTAAACTTCCCTTTTTGAAGAAATTGGGAGTCCCGGTAATTATTAGTATCGCCTCAGAAACAGGGGTGGAGGAATTTGTAAAGCTAGTCCGGCGATTAGATAAGATTAAGGAAATTGCCGCAGTTGAATTAAACATCTCTTGCCCGAATATTAGAAACGACACCAGGACACCAAGACACCAGGACACAAAGTTAATTGCCCAGGATCCTCATTCCACCTACGAGGTGGTAAAGGCAGTGCGCAAAGCAACCAGTAAAACTTTGATCACCAAGCTTTCTCCTAATGTTACTTCTATTGCGGAGATTGCTCAGGCAGCTGAAAAGGCAGGAAGCGACGCGCTTTCTCTGATTAATACTTTGATCGGTATGTGCGTTGATGTGAGAACCAGAAAGCCTAAGATCGCGGCAGTAACTGCTGGTTTAAGCGGCCCGGCTATCCGGCCGGTTGCGGTTAGGATGTGCTGGGAGGTTTATCGAAAAGTTAAGATTCCGATTATTGGTATGGGCGGGATAATGGATGTATCCGGCGCCCTGGAATTTTTTATCTGCGGAGCAACTGCGGTAAGTGTGGGCACGGCTAATTTTGTCAACCCTAAAACAGCTACTGAGATTATTAGTGGCCTAAAAGAATATCTGGCTAAAAATAAAATAAAGGATATAAAAGAGATAATTGGAGGCTTGAAAGTATGAGACTGGGAGCACAGGGCCCGAAGCTTGGAGGAAAAATAATTCTAGCTTTGGACGTGGATACTCTAGCTAAGGCCAGGTATTTTGTAAACAAGCTTTATCCTAAAGTTAAAATTTTTAAAGTTGGGCCGCATCTTTTTACGGCTTTTGGCCCTAAGGTGATCGATGTAATTTATAAAAAAGGGGGGAGTGTTTTTCTGGACCTTAAATTCCACGATATACCCAATACCGTAAGTAATGCTGTGCGCCAGGCAGTTAAGCTAAGGGTCAGAATGCTTACTCTGCATATATCGGGCGGAGAAGAAATGCTTAAAGCTGCGGTAAAATCAGTAGATGAAGAGTCTAAGTGCCTAAAAGTAAAAAGGCCCTTGCTTATCGGGGTTACCGTGCTTACCAGCCAGAAGAGCAGGCCGCAGGCAATATTAAAATTAGCTAAACTTGGTCTGGATTGTGGTTTGGACGGCGTGGTCTGTTCAGTAAGAGAGGCTCACTTTTTAAGAAGTAAGATCAAAAATAAATTTCTGATAATTACTCCCGGTATCCGGGCGGATAACGCGGTTAGCGATGACCAAAAGCGCACGGCCACCGTAACTGAGGCAATTCAGGCAGGAAGCGATTTTTTGGTGGTGGGCCGGCCGATATTAAAAGCCGAAGACCCGCTAAAAGCAGCCAGAGAGTTATTAACAGGAGGGATACCCTCGCAGCCAAAGCTAAGGGTGTCCCCTAATTTTAGATAAGTTTGCGGGCGCTTAGCTCAGTTGGTTAGAGCAGTTGACTTACATTCAACAGGTCACAGGTTCGAGTCCTGTAGCGCCCACCATTTTAACATAGTTTATCGGTTCTCCCGCCGGTAGCAGAAGAATATAGCGGGATCCCGCCTCGTATATAAATTATTTAGGCGGGAAAGTCCTCTAGCGCCCATTTAGTTCGTAGCTGAGAGTTCATAGTCAATAGTTCGTAGTAAATAGGCTCAGGAAAATAAAGATTTGCAATAACGGTAATTTTAGGTACAATATGTTTTCTACTATTAACTATTAACTATGAACTAAAAACTATTAATTAGTTTATTGGGGTCGTGGCCTAGTCTGGTTTAGGGCGTCTCCCTGTCACGGAGAAGGTCGCGAGTTCAAATCTCGTCGGCCCCGCCAGTATAAATTTTGCTTGCATTTTTTTGAAGTTTATGATAAAAAGGATAAGGAGGGTTAATGCGGGAACACCTAGGTTATTTAAAAATATCCAGTATAGTGGTAAAAATCGCTGCCTGGATTTTTTTATTTTTGGGCTTTTCCGGCGGAATATCATTGTTTTTGGGAGTGATCCCGGGTAATCCCCGCTGGATGGGCGCGGTAATTTTAGTAATCTATGTTTTTTTCTTTCTTTTCTTTTATTTGGTTGCCAGAATCGCGGACTTGTTGATCCAGGTCATCAAAGAAATTAAAAAAGAATAAATAATGGGGGGATAATGAAAAAACAAATTATTATATTCTCAATATGCTTATTTTCTTTTGCAACTTTAATGGGGTGCGATAAGATCGGTTTTTCTAAGCCTAAGCAACCTGCTAAAGAGGCTCGTGCTCCTACCTTGGCGGTTAAGGGTACGGTCATTGCCAAGGTTAATAACGCGCCTATTATTTTAGAAGATTTGATTAAAGAAACAGAAACCTATAACGCGATGGTTCCCGCGGATAAGCCGGAAGCCAAGATTTCAACCCGCGACCAGAAAATCGATTATCTGAAGAATGAAATGGTACGCCGGGCGCTTTTGTATCAGGAGGCTATGAATAGGGGATTGGACAGGAAAGAAGAATTACTCCAGGCTTTAGATAAGACTAAGCAAGATCTTTTAGTGATGGAGTTGGTGCGTAAAGAAGCTGAAAATGTAGATGTGGGCTCCAAAGAGATCGAGGATTATTATAATAGTTATAAAGATCAGCTTAAAGAGCCGGAAGAAAGACAAATACGTGAAATAGTGGTTACTTCTGAGCAGGAAGCCAAGGATATTTTAATCCAGCTTTTACAGGGTACTGACTTTCCCTCTTTAGCTAAAGAGCGGTCTAAATCTGCCAGCGCCAAAGACGGGGGAGATCTAGGTTTTATTAAAAAAGGGCAAAAATCCACTCAATTTGACGCCGTAGCTTTTTCGGACACTTTGGATATAGGCAAGGTCAGCAGTATCTTTAAAGCTCCGGAAGGATATTCTATATTAAAGCTGGAGACCCGCCGCGGCGGTAAACAAAAATCCCTGACTGAGATGTGGGACGATATTAAAAGGGGTTTAACCTTTTTAAAGCAGCAAAAAAAGATAGAGGACTTAATCGGTAAACTTTCCCGGGACGCTAAACTGGAATTTTACGAGGGGGAAATAAAATAGATGCCAAAACAAAAAATAATTTTGATAATAGGCGTGATTTTGGCGATAATGGCGGTATTTATGACTAAGACCTATATAGACCAGCAGCGCCAACTAGCGGAAGATGACGCCCGGAAGAAGATATCCAATATGCAGGCCAGCATTCCTAAGAATGAGGTTCAGGTATTAATTGCCAACAAGGATATACCAAAGGGCGTAACGATTGACGCAAGCAGTCTTGAGACAAGTGTAGTTCCGGAAAAATATCGTCAGCCCCAGGCAGTTTCGTCAGTCGACAGAATTTTAGGGATGGTAACAATTAATTCTATAGCCAAAGGCGAACAGATTACTTTAAGCAAGCTCGCTCAAACTCGGCAGCTCGGCGGTTTAGCCGAAGGAACTCCGGTAGGCAAAAGAGCGATTACCGTATCGGTAGATAATATAGCTTCTTTGGCCGGTATGATTAAACCAGGAAATTATGTAGATATAATAGCCTTAGTTCCTGTTCCGGTCCAGACTCCGGATGGTAAACAAGTATCCCAAGCAGCGGTGGTGCCTTTATTTCAGAATATTCTGGTTTTGGCAGTAGGCCAGGATACTGCTGGCGAAACCAGGTCTACTCCCGGAGGCAGATATAGCTCGGAAGAAGAGAGGAAAATCAGCGTGTCTCCGTTTATTACTCTGGCTATTAATCCCCAGGAAGTTAATTTATTGGCTTTTGTTCAGGAACAAGGAAAGATTCGTTTAATTTTACGTTCTCCGGCTGATTCCAAGTTAGAACCTACCCAGCCGGCGAGCTGGGAAACGCTATTTAGGTACATAATGCCTCCGCAAGAGGGGGCGGTTAAGCCAATAATCAAAGAATTACCGAAAACTACAACTGAGGAATATGTGGAGGTTTATCGGGGCTTAAATAAAGAAAGAATCCCTTTATCTAAATAACAGAGGAATAATAATCATGAAAAAGTTATGTTTATCAGTACTGTTAATTATCGCGGCTTTTATTATTTTACCTTTTAATATTTATGCCATAGATGATGCGGTAAATGTGATTAAATTGTATGTAGGGGAGATTAAGATTATTTCGGTTAGTAGCCCTACCCGGGTGGTTGTGGGCAATCCCAATATAGCTGATGTTACCAATATTAGTAAGAACGAAATGACCATTTCTCCTAAATCTCCCGGCGTAACTACTTTGGTCTATTGGGATAGCTTTGGCGAGCAGTCTTATAAAATAAATGTATTTTCTGAAAATCTCAGCGCTATTAAAAGTAGGGTAGACAACCTCTTGAGAAAACTTGATTTACCTGAGGTTTATTCTCAGGCCGAAGAAACAGAAGGGAAGGTCATCCTTTTGGGCAAGGTTAAGACTCCCCAAGATAGGGAGAGAGTTGCCACGATATTAGGGTCATTAAAGGATAAAATAGTAGATTTAATCCAGGTTAAAGAAGAAGAAACAGTAATAGATATAGACGTGCAGGTTATGGAATTAACTAAGGACGCCACCAGCACCCTTGGTCTTAGCTGGCCTGACCAGATCACCATAGGTGAAGTGACTTCCCCCAGCACCGTGCCTTTTAAGGCCATGGGCGGTTTATTTCGAGTATTAGATTTGAAGCGTAATTCCGCGTATAGCTTAACCCTGGATGCCTTGATTCAGGAAGGGAAAGCCCAGATTCTTTCCCGGCCTCATCTTGCCTGCCAAAGCGGTAAAGAAGCGGAGCTTATTGTTGGTGGTGAAAAACCGGTATTTACTACCTCAGTTGTATCTGGCGGTGGTTCTAGTACAAGCGTAGAATATAAAGAGTATGGTATTAAACTAAAGATAAAGCCGGTATTGACTGATGACAAAAGGATAAAATTAGCAGTAAACGTAGAAGTTAGCGAAGTTGGAGAGGCTGAGACTATAGGGACTGTTAGCTCCACATCCAATCAGACTACCGCTAAGGCTTATCCTTTGAGCAAGCGTACCGCCTCAACCGAGCTTTATATTAATAATGGCCAAACCATGGTTATCGGCGGTTTGAATAAAAAGAAAGAAGAAGAAGAGATTCGTAAAACTCCGGGATTAGGGAATATTCCTATTATCGGCTTGGCTTTTAGAAAGAAACTTACTAAAACCGGTGGCGGTATTGGCGGGAAAGGTGACACCGAACTTTTTATAACTTTAACCCCTACCGTAACCCCTGAAGATAATAAAGAGGCGGTGGTGATAAATAAAGAAAAGGCCCAAGAAATCAAGCCTGCGGTTTTACCAGAAGAAAAGCCTGTTGATCCGGTTAGCGGATACGCGAAAATAGTCAAAGATAGAATATTAGCCAATTTTAGTTATCCCCGGGAAGCAAGAGAAAATAGCTACGAAGGGACAGTAAAGATAAGTTTACATATTTCTTATACCGGGGAACTTTTAGATGTTTCCATAAAAGAGTCTTCAGGGAATAGGTTGCTTGACGATCAGGCGATTTCCATGGTTAAGAATACAGCAACTTACCCTCCCTTTCCTACCTCGATAGAAAGTCAGGAACTCTGGATTGATGTTCCTGTAGCCTTTCAATTAAAATAAGATGTCCAGGAGAATAGTTATATTTAGTGCTAAGGGCGGCGTGGGTAAAAGCATAATTGCCACTAACTTAGCCGTATCTTTAAAGCAGGCCGAATCTAAAAGAGTATGTCTTGTGGATTTAGACCTGCAGGCAGTCGGGGATATAGCCAGGATGTTGGATTTTAAAACTACCAGGACGATGATAGATTTAGTCCAGTCCCTCAAGAATGAACCCGCGGCATTTAAGAAGAGCCATTTTATAAACCATAATTCTTCAGGAATAGATTCATTATGCGGCGTGATTATGCCCCAACAATCGTCGCTTCTTAATCCGGACAGCGTTAAAGAAGTGTTTAGTCTGATTGATAAGGATTACGATTATATAGTTGTAGATGCGGGAAAGAGTTTTAATGATGTCGCTTTAGCCGTTTTTAATCAAGCCAACATGATTATGCTGGTGGTTACTCCCGATATACTTTCAATATATCAGGTAAAATGGGCGATTGACACCTTACAATCATTACATTTCCCTCTGTCGATGATAAAGATAGTTTTAAACAGGGCAGAATCAATTTCGAGTATTAGTTGGCAGGAGATCCGGGTTAATCTTCCCTGTGATATGCTCTGCCAAATCCCATCAGACGGTAGAAATGTCGGGCTATCCATAAACCGAGGCATACCGGTGATCATTGATGCTCCCCGGTCCAAATTTAGCCTGGCGGTTAATAAACTAAGCGCTCAATTGGTTAAGAATGATGGTTTATTTATCCAGAACCAGGAAATAGGGCAGCTGAATTTTAAGGAGTTGGCCCTGGAAAAAACGGCAAAGTTATGGGGAGAGCAGGGGTTAACCGAGCCTTTATCTGAAGGGTCAGCCCAGGGCAAGAAGAATATAGATGAGGTATTAATTCTTAAAAAGAAGATCCATTTCCGTCTTATCGACGAGCTCAATTTAAAAAGGCTGGATTTAAAGGTCTTTAGCGATACCCAGAAATCAAAAGGATTAAGGGGGAAGGCCGAAGCCCTGGTAACTAATTTATTGGCTGAAGAAGCGCATGCTTTTATTTCTTCTATGGAAGAGCGGAATAAATTAGTTAAAGAAATTCTAGATGAGGCCTTAGGATTCGGACCCTTAGAAGATCTTTTAGTTAATCCGGACATAACCGATATCATGGTTAATAATAAAGATGAGGTATATATAGAGAAAGGCGGCAAGATCGAGCTGACCAATAAACATTTTATTACTAATGAACAGGTTAAAACTATTATTGAGCGAATTATAGCGCCTATAGGAAGGAGAATAGACGAATCAGTGCCTATGGTAGATGCCCGCTTGCCTGACGGCTCCCGGGTTAATGCTATAATACCTCCTTTAACCTTAACCGGGCCGGCGCTGACTATAAGAAAATTCAGAAAAGAAAAATTCAGGTCCGCGGATCTGGTTCAGCTCAAGTCCTTAAATTCTAATATGGCAGAGTTCATCCGGGCTTGCGTAATCTGCCGTAAAAATATAATTGTTTCCGGAGGGACAGGAAGCGGTAAGACTACGGTATTAAATGTGCTTTCCGAGTTTATACCGGAAGGAGAGCGTATTATTACAATTGAGGATGCGGCAGAGTTAAAGCTTGACCAACAACACTGGATAAGGCTGGAATCCAGGTCTTCGAGTATCGAAGGCAAGGGCGGGATAAGCATAAAAGAACTTTTTAGAAATACCTTAAGAATGCGTCCGGACCGGATAATCATAGGCGAATGCCGCGGGATAGAGGCTTTAGATATGCTCCAGGCAATGAACACGGGACATGATGGCTCTATGACTACCGTTCACGCCAATTCTACCCAGGATGTTTTAGCCAGGCTGGATTCAATGATTCTTATGGGAGGAGTAGAACTTCCGATAAGGGCTTTGCGGGAGATGATATCTTCTGCTATAGATGTGATTATTCATACCGCCCGGCTATCAGATGGCACGCGCAAAATTATACAGATAACTGAACTAACCGGCATGAAAGATGAAATACATATCGGGACAAAAGATATATTTATCTTTAAACAGACCGGAATAGCCAGTGTCGGCAGCGCTGTATTGGGCGATTTTCAGGCTACCGGGTATATCCCGTCATTTTTAGAAGAGATCAAGATCAAGGGCATGCCTCTTTCCGAATCAATCTTTCAATCTCCTTGAAAATAACCAATCAGACTAAAAACACGGTTTTAGCCGATAATGTAGTAGTGGCGGATACATTTTTTAAAAGAGGCCTCGGGCTTTTAGGCAGAAAAGAATTTAAACCCGGCCTGGCCCTGATTTTGGATCCCTGCAATTCAATTCACACCTTTTTCATGCGGTTTTCGATAGATATTTTGTTCGTGGATAAAAATAAAAGAGTAATAAAGGCCATATCAAATTTAAAGCCATTCCGGATTACCCCCGTATATTTTAGCTCTGCTATAGCTATAGAATTGCCTGCCGGCACAATCCAGCTATCCTCAACCTCCCAAAACGACACCCTAAAATTAGGGGACGTTTCTATTTTTCTTAACAAAGGCAAGAAAAAATAGAAACGTCCCCTAATTAAAAGTGGTTAAATAGATAATTGCCCAGGCGGTAACCAAATTCCAAGCTGATAAAAAAAGCAAAAAAAACTAGGATTAGATAAGGGGAAAAAAGGATAGAAATAATCCGGATAAACCAGAACCAGGCATAAACTGACAAAACCGAAGTCTGTTTTGGCTTGATTACGCAGAAGAGGAAGAAATATTTGCGCCAATCAAATGAAAGGATCCGGTTTTCTGATTTCAAACGGTTAAATAAAGCTGAGCCGGGAAAAGGGGTCAAGATGGTCAGGATGAAGACCCAGAGTTTCGACCGGCACATGAACCAGAGTAATTTTAAATAATCCAAATTTCCGTAACTGTCTAAGCCGAAAATAAAAGAGCCGGAAATCTTAAAGCCGTATCTTCTAATGTTATTAATAGCATTTAAATAATCGTTGGCAGTATGAAGTTGTCTTAGAGACGTTTTGCCGTAATCCTTCGGATAAATAGTTTCAAAACCGATCAAAAAACCCCGGCAGCCGCTTTGTTTAGCCAGCTTTAAAGCCTCCTGGTCAAAACCAATGTCAATTGAGCAGTTAGCCCTCCAGGTTATATTTAGCGGAATCATTTTTTTAAAAAGCTCCTTGGCGTAAGCAGGATCAGAAAAAATATTATCGCAGTTAAACCTGATCGCAGGCTTGCGGGTAAAAAAACTACGTTTGGCCGATCCTATCTTCTTAACAAGAATGATTACCTGTTCGATATCGATAAACCTTAGCCACTGGGAAATACGGGCGCAGAAGTCGCAATGGTATTTACACCCCCGGTCAATATGAATCCCGGTGCGGCTGAGCGTGTCCGGATCCAGGCGCATAAAGTAATCGTAAACTGGGGTAAAGAAATCCTCCAGAGCAACGCCTCGGTATATTTTATTAAGGCAACCATTTTCAAAATCAGCGATTACCTTTGGCCATACGGACTCAGCCTCTCCAATGACTACGCTATCTGCATGTTCCAGGGCTTCTTCCGGAAGCGCGGTTACATGAGGCCCACCCAAAACTACGCGTGAGCCTGCCCTTCGGAATTTATCCGCCAGTTGATAGGCCTCGACAACAGCGGCAGTCAGGCAGGTAATGCCGACTAGCGCCCTATCATTAAAATCTCCGGCTGACCAGAATTGTTTTTGATTAATGATTTTTATTTTGTATTCTTTTGGGGTTAAGGCCGCCAGTGTTAATAAAGAATAGGGCACAGGATTTCCAACATAAAAAGCCTGCAGGAAATTAAATACATAATAGGACAACCTAGGATTAATTAATATAAGCTCTTTACTTACAGGGGAAACCATGGTTATATTATAAACTACAAGCCAAATCAAAGCAAGCTATAATTAGGGGAAATTAGAGGACGTTTCTATTTTTCTTAACAAAGGCTAGGGAAAAATAGAAACGTCCTCTAATCCTAATTAGGAAATGTCCATTGACAGAATGGGGATTAAATGGTATAAGTAATTAGGTTTATAAATGTCCAATCTAATTAATAGAGTTTAATAAACTATTAAATTATCTCATATGGGCGTAATCCATAAATTAAAACCAGAAATAAAGGATTATATAGTGAAAATTCAGGCAGATAAGCCGCAATTTGGCTGTCGTATGATTTCAGGAATAATCCTGGATAAATTCCAAATCCAGGTGTCCAAATCCAGTATTAATGCAGTAATTAAAAATGCCGGTTTAAGCAAACCGGTTGGCAGAAGGCCTAAGCTAAAAAGAAAAATTATTACCCAGGCCCAAGAACAGGCACTAGGACACCTAGACACCTGGACACCAGCGCAAATCAAAGAATCAGAATTTGAGAGTACTGGCGCCTTTTTATTAAAAGCCATGGATTGTTTATTAGGCCAATCTTATATTAACGTGGTAAAATCGATAACTGACAATCCGTATCTCATTGATTTAAAAGATGTTATGACTATGGGACCTGGTCCCGAGCTTGGTCCCGAGCTTCTAGATGCTATATTTAAAGAGGTGCGCTGTATAAAAGTGGATTTATCCGGCGGTAAGAGTTTCTATATAGACGGTCAATTCCGGACCATCTGGTCAACTCCGTATATACCATTTATTTTCTCCGCAAATATAGATGAATCAATCAGTTATATAAAAAAACGCCTTAAGGAAAACGAGCCTTTAATTCTTTTTACTGCTCCCGGCACCAATTCTCCCAGCGAAGAATTCATCAATTTTCTATTAGCTATGAATAACAACCCGGAAAATATCTCAAAATTAACTCTTTACGCAGATAATCTTGAGGAGATAAAAGTTATAACCGTTGAACAAAAACAACCGCGATCTGCTATTTTCGCTCTCTGGCCCTGGCAGTTTAGTAGTTTCCGCAGCATAAAGTCAATCGGAGAATTTAAGCAATTTTATCAGGAGAGCCTTAAAAAAGAGGTTTATTTAGCTAATATTGAGCTTGAACTAATGCAACAAACTGTAAATAAAAGAGTTATATTAAAAGGTTGCGCTCTTAAGGACAGCTTATCCGCTAAAATCAGCTTAGTAATCTTAAGTAATCTTACAGCTGAAGAAATAGCTCCGGAAGAGCTTTTTAATCTATATTTGAGCCGTTGGCCGAATCTGGAAGAAGGATTTCAGGATTTTAGCCGTAAAATCGAATATTTTACCTATTCTGCGGCTGATTATAGCGGTTTCTCATTGCAAGGCTTAGAGTTAGAGCAGAAAACAGGCTTATACCTCCGGGCCCTGGATCAATATATAAGGGTAAACTTTTTCCCCCCGGGCTATGAAAAAAAGAAATTTTCCAACATGTGTGAACAAATTTATAATCTAAAAACCAAAATAAAAATTGAAGAAGAATATTTAAATTTGAGTTTTCAGCTTTTACCAGAATACCCTTTGCTTAAAGATTTAGCTTATGCCTGCCGCAGGATTAATGAAAGAAACATCATAATTGAGAACAGGAGGCTGGGTTTAAATATTTATACCGCTACGTAAACATGTTCATCCTGTATTATAGTTTACTTCGCGGTATCTCGCTGAATGTCTGCCTGTGGCAGACGTATATGGGTGCTCGTGAAAACGTTTTCTAAAGAGGGTGGAATATACTTGACTTAAGCTTTAGCAAGTGTTATATTTTAAATGTAATTAGGAAGCGGCAGCGAAAAAGCAAATCCATTATGGAGGTAATGGAAGAGCAAAGCCACGGAACGAGCTCGCCGGATAAGATTTATGGCCTGAGTTCAGCGCTTTCAGGGTCAGAAGCGAGTCAGTTTACCTGGTTGCCGAAAGCCGTGGGTTTTCGGTTTTTTTATTATTATTGATTACGCAGATTGAAAACAAATATCTGAGGAACGGGTTAAGATGCTTAACTTAAAATTGAAAGAAAATAATTCAAAAAATTACGGACAGGCGGCATTTGAATATTTTATGATCTTTGCTTTAGTAGTTGGCCTGACCCTATTATCAGTGTCTAATTTTTTGCCACAAATCCGGGAGGCCTTATCCAGCTCCTCGGGAAGCGATGGATTTTTTCAAAATGTAGCTAAAGGGATAATAGAAGAAAAATGAATAAGAAGCTGAAAATAAAAAGCCAGAGTATCTTGGAGTACGCGCTGGTCGTATCAGTTGTAGTCGCGGCATTAAGCGCTATGAGCATGTATGTCCAGCGCTCAGTCCAGGCCAATTTAAAGACGATTGAAAACCAGATTAATGCTCAACCCAAAAAATAGGGAGGTGAAGAGATGTTAAGAAAAATTAAAGGCCAGAGCACATTAGAGTATATAGCTGTATTCGTCGCTATAGTGGCGGCAATAGTTGCTGTTGCTTACTCGACGCTAAGCCCGGCAGTGGGAAACGTAATGACTAATTCAGCGACTAAAATCACTAATGCGGCATCAAGCTTTAGTCAGTAATTTTTAAATATAATGATAAAAGGAGGTGTGGGATGATGCGCTTATTTAAAAGTAAGAGAGCCCAGAGCACTATGGAATACGCGCTTTTAATCGCGGTAGTTATCGGCGTATTCAGCGCTATGCAGATATATTCGCGCCGAAGTTTACAAGCCAGGGTCCAAGGAGGCCTGGATAGGATACCAGGCGTTGTTGCGACTAGTGCCGGAAGTATATTCGGGACTGAAACCCAGTATGAGCCTTATTATCTCGCCAATGGCACCAGCAGTTTTGTATCTAATACTACTGAAGGACAGGAGACTGGTTCGGTTACTCAACAAGGTGGGGCGAGAGCGTTGACAGGCGCGACCTCTAGTCGGGCCGGATATCAGAATATTACCGGAGTTGAATAATAACCTAAATAGGGATTTAATATAATATCGGGCCGGGAGGGAAAAATGTTAAGACAGAGAAGAGGGCAGAGCACTCTGGAGTATGCTTTGGTAATCGCGGCAGTTATCGCAGCGCTGATTGCGATTAACAGTTATATGAAAAAAGGGGTGGAGGGCAGGCTTAAATCATCCACCGATCAGATTGGGAAGCAATTTGAGGCTAATGGCACTTTTTCAGATTCCTGGAGTGTGAACAGCACTGGTACAACAACAACTACTGAAACAAGGGTAGCTGGCGGTGGTACTGGTACTGTTGTATCAAGTAGTGAAATCCTTACCAGGGGTGAAAACTCAACCTGGGGCACTCAATAATTAATTAGGATCAGCGGAATTATAAAAAGTGGCTAAAACTAAAATGGGTAAATTTGTCAATTCCGGGCAGCATCTAACTGAGTTGGCCATAGTTTTTAGCATGATTATGGCGGTTACCCTGGCCTTGCGGGTTTATGTACAGCGAAGCCTGCAGGCTAGATACAAGGCCGGGGTAGATTATTCTCTTTCTAGCCTGGGCCTTAGTAAAACGCAATACGATCCTTATTACCGCACAGCAGAGACAATCGAGAACCGGACCATGACTTCAACAATAGGATCTCGGGATAACATTATTGATCAATCAACTAACCGTTTTGTTCAGGAATGGACAAGTTCCTCTGATGACGCGGATTAAGATTAATAATAGAGCTCAGGGCGTATTAGAATATGTGGTAATTTTAGGGGTTGTTGCTGTTGCCCTGATGTCAATGACCTTATATTTTCGCCGGGGGGTACAAGCAGTAGTTAAAGCCGCGGCTGATGAGCTGGGCAGTCAGTCTGATAGCCAGAGCCAACCAGGCCGGGGCACTCTTACGGATTCGACATCCACTAGTACGGTTAACATCGCGCATAGCAAGACGACCGATACAGGCGGCGGTTTAACTGATCAAATATTAGAGTGGAATGCGCGCACTAACGGGACTTCAAGTTCTTTTTCGGCAAAAGAAGAATGAGCATATGAGAAAAGGCCAGTCAGTCTTAGAGTTTACCATGGTTGTTTTTGCCTGTATAGTCGCGCTTATAGCGATGCAGGTTTATGTAAAGCGCAGTATGCAAGGCAGGCTGCGTAATCTGGGGGATGAATTAGGCCAGCACTACGCGCCCAGAAATACCGGATCAAACATTATAACTACCCAGTTTGGCAGCACTACTACAATTACAAATACAATTGAAACAGGCACTACCACAAATACGACCAGCGATATTACAGAGACCCGCAGTGGCACTGAGGCTTTAGGCAGTTTGGAATCGTCTTTATTTTAGGCTGGAATGAGGTTAATATGAAGAACGTAAACGGCCAGGCATTATTGGAATTAGCGGTGTTTGGTTCGATAATCTTATATTTAATGGGTATCCTGGTGAATTACGGTTTAAGATATAACTGGCAGCAGCGGTTGAATCAGCAGGCTTTTAGAAAGAATTTAAAAGATGCCGCGCATTCCATGGAGCCCGGTTATCCCGTTTCAACCGGGAATACTATTATCCGGGATGTGCACATACCTAATCCTGCGGATGCTTTTGGGGTGGGTTCAGTTATGCCGATAGCTGGTTCCGGCGCCATGGCTACCCGAAACTGGCGCATGTACGATAATTCTACCCCACCTATAGAAGAAGCATCCCGGCAGGTATTCCACATTAATAATAAAGAAATTGTTTTTATAACCGGCGAGAACGGCACAGTTTCAGGTTTTGAAAACTATACTCAAGATATTTCGTTAGATAATTCCTTAAATAAACAAGAAAGCTCAGGCGGGATTACTACCACAGATAGTTTTAATTGGCAGGTCAGCACTGCCCGGAACTTTGTTTGCGAGAATTGCACTGAGCCGGGCCCTACGGGAGACATAAGTGTGGTGCAACCGGATCTTAAAACCCAGACTTTTACCGCAAACTGGTAAAAAAGCCCAGGTATCTTTGGAGCTGGCTGCCAGCTTTATCGGTATTCTTCTTTTATTGTTGGGGAGTATGCAGTTGTTTTTTTGGGTGAATCAACAGTTAGCCATCAGGCAGCAGGATTATGAGGCGACTAGAGTTGAAGCGGGAAATAGCGGGAGCGAAATCCAGGTGGATGAGACCGGCTATTCAAATTTAACGCTGGACGGTAAATTATAAAGAGGGCCTTAGGATATGCTTAGGTGGTTTAAGAAAACAACTTCTTTAAGCAATTTAAAAAACACTGAACCTCTTGGCCAGGTAGCCACAGTTTTAATCCTGATTATGGCGGTAATGCTGGTAGCTATTTTAATTACCGCTAATTTAGGCCAGGTTTCGTATCACGCCACTAGTTTAGCCAATGCCGCGGATTCTGCCTGCTTATACTTAGCTTCTTATTTGGCTAGCAGGGCGCATCAATACTGGAAAGCATTGGGTTATCAGTTGGAAATGTCT
>JBDRLN010000024.1:0-2554 GCA_043812955.1 Candidatus Omnitrophota bacterium
TTTTAAAAAGATGCTCCAGCCCAAATAACCCAAATCTAATACTTTCCCTTCAAAGACCTTCGCATCACCGTCTTCAGACTTAAACCATCCCCTTGCTTTTATGGCGTACCTTAAAGAACCCCTTTTAATAAACATCTTAAAATCTCCTTTTATAATAAAAACAGTCTCCTTTATTTAATTATATCACAGCTATTGAGATTCCGTTTAACATTATTGACTAAGATTTCAATCTCTTAATACAAACCCAGGAAGCAAATCTAACTAACTATTTTTCTTGGCATCTTACCATTTTAACTGTATAATTAATTTATGAATAATGAAGAATTTAAAACTGACATTGACATTAATCAACCTTTTCAAAAAAAGGCGGTTAAAAACAGTCCATTTGTATGCCGTCTCTGCGGATCAAACCATTCTATTGTCAAATATACCTTAGATAAATGCGATTTTATCCAATGTAAGTCCTGTAAATTAATGGTAATAGACCCAATACCATCAATAGGCGATATTAAATCTGTTTATGATGAACATTATTTTAGTAACCCAGAAATGATCCGACAAGATGTGCAGGGAATTTATGGCTATAGTGATTATGTAGGGGAAAGAATTAATAAACAATATGCCTACAAGAATATTTGTCAAAAAATACAGCTATATTTGAAAGATAAGTTAAATCCGGTAAGGCTTCTAGATTTCGGATGTGGATTAGGCCATTTCTTAGACTCAGCTTATGATTTTGGATATTTAGTCCATGGAGTTGAATTTAATGAATATGCCATTAATTATATTCGCAACAGGTATACATATAAAATAATTTCATATGAAGACTTCCTAAAAACAGATGAAAAATTTGATGTAGTTACTTTGTTTGATGTTATTGAGCATCTCCAAGACCCCTTTGAGACTTTAAACAGGCTTTATAACTTAATAAATAATAAGGGACTGCTTATTATATCAACAATGGACTCACATAGTTTTATGTCTCGGCTTCTGGGCTTAAGGCTTGAGGATTTTAAGAGGATCCGCGAGCATATCTATTTCTTTTCGAAAAAAAACTTATCTGATCTATTGACAAAATTAGGTTTTGAAATTTTAGAGGTTAGAAGTCAAGGGCATACCTTTGAGATGAGGCATTTATGTAGCCGCATAAAGAATTCACTTCCTTTTGTAGGTAATATCTTAGCTTTTATCTTAAATATCTTTCCTGCCCTGGGTAATCTGAATATATATATAAACCCACATACTAAAATGATAATATATGCGAGAAAAAAGGGATCGGATCTATTTAATCCGGCCCCCTTACTATTACGTATACTATTTCTTACTTAACCGCCCTAATAATTAAATGCCTGCCAAAAATCAACTCTTTTGATAGCAAGATTTTATTTATACGCTTATAATCTACTCCAACATTCTTTATTGACCGCCTCTCTTTAAGCCAAGCTTGAAATAAAATAATCGGTAATAAAAACCCCAGTTCAAATCCTTCATAAACACTGGTAAAAATATCGCAAACCTTAAATTCGCTCACAGATAATAAATACTCCAATTCTTGATACCTATACGGCACAAGGTGTAAATTAAAAATAACTTCTCTAGGGTTTTTTGCTTGATCTAAAGGCGACTCCCTAAAATATTCATAACCCCCTTCAAAAATGAATCTAAACCTCGATTTTAAATTAAGGGTGTTGGGAGTAGATATAACCAAAGAGCCATTTTTCTTAATAATTCTGTTGATTTCCGGGATAACTGTATAAGGATTTCTTAAATGTTCTACAACTTCCATCAACAAAACATAATCAAAAGTATTATCCGCAAAAGGCAGTTTCTTTGTTATATCGCAATACTTAAATTCAATATCGTTTTTATATTTAAATCTTACTAAATCAATATCTCCGGCAATAACATCAAATCCTAAATCTTTTAGGCTTTTAGAATAATCCCCGTCTCCGCAACCCAAGTCTAGCATCTTCCCTTTCGGCAAGCCGGAAAGATTACTGATTACTGATTCAAAAAGAAAGTTATTCTTTTTTTTCTTTATCACATTTTCCTCTTACTGCCTCTAACGCTTCATCTACGCTTATATCCGCCAGGTTAGCTTTTTCAATCACCACATGCCCCTCTCCCCACGGCCCCCAGCGCTGCGCGGTTTTGCCCGGCAAGTCATTCCTGAACAAAGCTATCACCGGCGTCCCTACGCTAGCCGCCAAATGTACCGGCCCGCTATCGCAGGAAACAAGTAAGGAACAACGTTTTAACAACGCAGCCAATTCCACCAAACTTGTCTTATTAATCAAGTCTATAACACCCGAAGGGGCTATCCCCGAAAGTGACTGTCCCTGATTCTCCACTCTCCCCACAAACACAACCTTTATCTTAGAAGGGACTGTCCCCACAGGGGGCTGTCCCTGACCTTCCATAATCCGCTGTGCCAGCTCTATAAATCTCTCAACCGGCCACTGCTTAACCGGATCGCTGGTAAATGCATGTATTGCCACAATTCTTTGGCCGATAAATTCTCTGAACAGATTATCATCAACTTTAATCTTAATCG
>JBDRLN010000025.1:0-35946 GCA_043812955.1 Candidatus Omnitrophota bacterium
CTTCTTGGATCAGCCAATTTCGTAGCGTCTCTTTACTTAGTTTTATCTTTTCTATTTCAAAGAGCTTTTCAACCGCAAAGGTCGGGCCAAAGCCTTTATATTTACCTTTGCAGAGATTTATTATTTTGTCTTTTATCTTAGAAGCTATTTTTCTTTTTGAAGGCCGGCCTCTTAATTTATGGATTATTCCCTGGTCACCTTCGGTTTTGACTCTTTTTGTTATACGCTTGGTCTGTCTGTAGCTTAAATCCAGCTTATCAGATGCCTCTACTTGCTTTAATTCCCTACCTAAGATCTTTTTAACTATGTGGAGCCGTCTTAGTTCCTCCTGCCTCATTGTGATAATGCCTCCTTCTGCCATAATATCCTCCTTTTATTGAAGGTATTATAGCAACTTCTAAAGGGGACATTCTTACTTTGCCCTAAAGGGACATTATCCCTTTGCTGTTACATCAAATAAAGTTGTACCTTAAAGGATAAAAAGTTACAACCTCACCTTTTGGGTTACATATAACAGATCTTTTTTAAAAATCATCCATGGGCACCTCCGATTGTTTTGTAACGATATTGAATAATTTCATTCGTTGGCTACTTTCCACCGGCCAGTGATCCAAGGCCCTCGTACAGGGCATACAAATTTACGGTAGTCTATTTCGTACTCTTTACGTTCAAAGTAAGCAAAACGTTCTATAGTTTTTTTGAACACTATCTTTTTCGACTTCATATAATAATTTTCCATATCACAGAACTGATCATCGGGATTATGTCGACCTGTTAAATAAAAATCGGCGAAATCCTCAAACTCATCTAAGTGCCAATGAAAACCATTGCCACAACATATTAAAACATAGTGCGTTTTGATAGATTTGCTGTATGTTTCGATTTTATTCTCAAATTCGGTAGCATATTGTAGCATTGAAGCACGTGCATTACGCATACAATGGTAAATTTCACCACCCATCCATTCTTTATCTATCTCCACGTTAACGTTCTTAGGGAAATATTTCTGGTCCTTTTCAAATTTTTCCCAAGAGTTTTTATTCTCAGGTTTAATTGTTTTAACATCGCAATAAACCGTATCTTCCTTCCCCGTTATAAAACGAAAATCTATTGTTTTAATAGAATTCTTTGAAGTGTCAGGTTTAGGCTCATATAACAATTCTCTACAAACAAAATCTTTGTTGTTTAATATTAAATTGGCAAGTATCAGCTCATTAATTAACTGGGGATTATTTCCTATACCTATTTTATTAAGCAACCTTTTCTTGTTTAAGAAACGCGTCTCATTCTCTAAGGGAGAATACCATTTCTCTGTAATTTGACTAAAAAAATCTGTATCTCGTGTTTTCATGCGTTCATCGCTTCTAGACTGAAATAGGACCATCCTTTTTACCTACTTTATCAGCCTGATTTTGTTCATATTTCTTTATTGCGTCCATCATTGGGCGCATTTGTTCCATTAACCGCTTCTCTTGCTCTTCAGATAGCTTTAAATTTCCGGATCCAGGTTTCCATGGCTTCATGTGCTTCTTCCATAGTTTATAAGTGATAGAATCTAAATTGTATTGAGGTGGGTAAGAACCGTAATCATAAAAGCGTTTTTCTCTTTCTGATTTATCTAAACCATCCCACTCTTCTTTAAGCCATCTTAAATCTGATTTCAAGACATCTCTATCGATAAAATCCTGATCCTGTTTTAACAGCAGTTTACTTAAATCGGCTTGAAATTTATCGCCAGATACAAAGACCATACAAAATGGAAGGTAATATAAATATTCAAGATCAATCGGGTTGGTTCTTTTAGGCGTTATTAAATTATTGGCCAAGCCAAAATGGAAAATTAATGATACATTCAAACAGTAAAACGCATAAGGTGCAAAATCACAAAGCATCAAATTTGTTCTTCTTTGCCATCTTGCTATAATGTAGGCTCTGTAGCGAGGAGAGACGTTAAATTCATTCATAAGAAAATTTAAATAGAAATCCTGAGAGCTAACTTCCATCGTAATATCATAGATGGCTTTATACATGTCTGGGAAATTATTGGCCTTGGGTAAATCGTTATTTGCCTTTTTGAATTCACGCACATATGATTCCATATCAAATTCTTTTGAAATCTTCCTCCACACACCTGAAATAACCCTGTCGACTAGAGTATATTTGCCTTGTTGCCATTTTCTAACCAGTTTCCATTCGGTAGGCTCGTCAAAAAATATCCCCTTTTCTCCTTTTGAAGTTTCTAACTGAACGCCTCCGGGGACAACCGGGACTCCGCGCATTTCTATTTTCTCGCCAAGGAGAGATGCCAGACAAATCATCCTGTGGTTTGCGTTGATTCTAAAATCACCCGAAGATATCTTCTTGGCAATCTCAAATTTTATTTCTTTCCCTCTATACTTACTTAAATCCCCCAAGATTTCGAATAGCAAGACTGGTGGCATCATTGGGGAATAATGCTTTCCCAAAAATCCGATTTCATCATCAGAGAGACACTGTAAAGCAGATTTGTCTAATAAAACTATAGGGCCCATATCAAAAGGAACATTTTATGAAACTGCCTTTCGCAATGCGAAACAAGCCTATTTACCTCAACATGCCTACGACCATTTACTGAAATCCAACAATCAAATAAAGAGTAAGCCATAAAAGAAAAATAGATGAAGCACCATTTAGATCGTTCGAATCAGCCAAACCATGACATACCCTGTTTCTCATGTTAGGACCTGCCTGTTCTATAAGAAGGGAGCGCATCTCCCAAAGCAAGTCCTTTCCAAATATCTGCTCAGCACTAGGATCGTTTAATAACTCATTCATATCCTTTTCCCGTTGCACTCCTGAGGACAAAACAGATGTTATCTTTATCTTGTTCATACCAAAGATTAACCTTACTGAATTCTCCAGCTGAGGAATGATAAGATGCACAAAAAGCAACAGATCACTTTCGAACCCCGCGATTATTGCTCTTTCATATATATCCACCCTATCTTTCGGCACAAATTTACTGGTCTCAAGTAATGCTTTTAGTGATGATTTCCATGAATCTCCAGAATTCAGAATTAAAGAAATACCCCTCTTTAATGTAGTACTGGCTGATAAATTCTGACCGAGATTATATCCTCTAATTATCTGTGCCTTGAGCGTATTTTCATAATCATCGGTCATCCCCCCAATTTTAGCAGACACATTGCCTTCCTCAGTTAATACATGAGTATCGAATAGTCCCTGGAGGGGATGCTCCTTCAGATTTTTCTCAGCAGATTTTCTCTCTTGTTCATAAGAAAAGGGCTTGCATAACGCAGCAAATGCCTCAATTGCCTCCTTCCCTGTCTTACCTTGAAGTAAATCATCTGCAATTTTTATTAATGGTGCTGCATCAATCGGAGGAGAAGAAATAACTTTCATCTGACCTAGTGTTAATTTATTTGCTTCTTTCAATTCATGTACTAACTCTTCTGCCTTCACTTTTTCACCTGCCTCGCGATAAGCATGAATAGCCTTTTCAAGCCGATGCGCCAAATTAAACCCATCGCAACCCTGAGGGGTTTTGAAACTTCTTGCCTCATCCTCCCAGTGCTTTGCAAGAGCAATCTTCATTTCCTTGGCCTTTTCGGGCTTATTTGCATATTCAAAGCATTTTGCTGCCAACACATAATATTTACGAGGCGCATCGCATCCCGGAGATATTGAGAATCCCTTTGCTATCTCTACAATCTTACCAGCAAGCTCTTCCCAGTTATCGACTAGCTTATTTTCTATCAAAAGCTCCAAAATCGCAGATGGCCAGTAATCCTGTCTTGGGTTAAAACAGCTTTTTCTGCTTTCTTCAAATAATTTCATGAGCTTCTTTTTGATAATCTGCCTTTCCTGCGCTTTCTCTCCCAGTTCCATTGCTATCTGAGTGGCTCTCTTAAGCCATTCGCTTCTTGGCACCCACATCTCACTGTCTTTATCTTCATCCGCCGCTTTCAAATATGCCTCTATTGCTTTTTTGGCATACAAATGATTCCTGCGTCTTATCCAGAGGACATCGCCAATCCTTGCAACAAACTGAGAATTAGCAGAAGCAGCTACAATTTCTTCAAGTTTTAATAATTCGTCTTCAGTTAAATCTTCAGGTATCATTGTCCTCCCTTGTGGACCTGACATAAGCGGCCCAAATGGCTGCCCCTTGCCCCACTGGAAATACATTGAAAAAACCTGCCAAAGGAGCTTCATAACTTCTTCTAGATCTTTATCATTCGCTTCTTTGGCTTTAACTTGTAGCTGCTTAAAAGAGGATAAAAAATCAGGGAATTTTTTAGATTCCACAGTAGATATGGCTTCCTTGCATGCCTCAATAAATCTTTTATCTAGCTGGACCATTTTTATTTTAAGCCTGTTTTCTATATAAAAACTTAATTACATCATGTAACATTGTTTCCTATTATGCGACATTGCAATGATTTTTAATTTTCAACTGATTTTGTCATAACTTTATAATTCCAAATCACTTAACCCCTTTAAAATGCCCAAAATCATATCGCGGTACTTGCACCAACGGCCAGCCCAGCGTGCGGATGAACACTTTTTTTGTTGTAACTTCTTGTTTCATAGTGAATTATGTAGTTTTAAACCCCTGTCCTGAGGTTTACATAAAACTGTCTAAACCGATGAATGTGCGAAACACAAAAATACCTTTAACGCCTTATAAAGCAAAAGGTTAAGTCTGATTTTTTGATTTTTAAAACTTCTAACATTTTATCGAATTCTTCCACTTTATTAGTTCTTCTATGTCTAAAACTGTAAAAACCGGATAATTGCGATAATCGCGTTTTGGCTTAAGCCAGCCCTTCTTAATCCAGTAATATAAAGTTTCCCGATGAACTCCTAATATTTTTGCTGTCTGAGTCATGTTGTATCTTTTAGCTGACCGCTTGGTACATCTATGAAAAAACTTTTTATCATATTCTTCTAACTGGCTATCTATTACTTGCTATTTATGCCTTCTTTCCTCTATAAGCTTTTCTAAATACCGCTTATCTGCTTCAAATAATATTTCCAGAACCGCGTGAAATCTCCAATGCTCTTCACTACCGTAAGAATAAACGGCTATTACTTCGCCCTGCTTGTTACAAAGAACCAGATCATTTTTTTAAATCGTCCATGCCTATGCCTCCCTGATTAAAAATACCTACAAATACCTCAATTTGATTTATGCAAATTTATTCGGTAATTAATCTATTTACTTGCAGGTATTGTAAAATAAAACGTGATTCCTTTATCGAGTTCACTTTCTGCCCAAATTTTGCCGCCATGGGCTTCTACTGCCATTTTGCAGAAAGTCAATCCTAACCCATGGCCCATTTTTGCTTTTTCATTCTCAACTTGAACAAATTTGTCGAAAATCTTTTTTAAGTATTCTTCAGGAATACCCTCACCCGAATCTTTCACCTGTATGTGAAAATTATTGTCTTCTTTATTAAAAAAAGTTTTTATAAGAACGTTTCCGCCCGAAGGCGAATATTTTATCGCATTATTGACCAAATTAGCTATTGTTCGCCTTATCAATTCCTTGTCCGCTGACATCTCCGGCATATCTCGAGTGGTATCAAGAGATATCGTTTTATTCCCTATCTGTGCTCTAAAACTCATCTGATCAGATACCTCTTGAACAAGACCTTCAAGTTTAAATTTCTCATAATTTAACTTAAGCTTATTTTCTTCCATTTTGTTAATATCTAAAAGATTGCTAATCATTCTTTTCAGGTCCTCGGTTGCCGTAAACGCCGAGTTTAAACCTTTTTTTTGTTCGGCATTAAATTCACTTTCTTCCATCTTCAATAACTGCAATTCGCCTGAAATGGCCGTGAGCGGATTGTTTAAATCATGGACTATCATATGAGTAAGCGAATCCTTTAATCGTTCTAATGCTTGAAGTTTTTTATAACTTTCATTCAACCTATCTGTATATTCTCTTTTCACCTTTATGAACAATCCAATTAAATATCCCATTATTCCGCAAAAAATGGCAAATATAAGACTCCAGACTATTAGATACGGCTTAAATACTTCCAGGATAGACATCAAGGGATGTACATACATAGCATGAATTTTCTCCGTTGACAACATTCTACTGTGTATTATATCTGAGACAACCATCGCAAAGGGTGAAAGTATAACATATCCAAAAGCGACACCAATGAGTGTAAAAATTATTATTTCTCGATATTTCGATAAGCTTTGGACTTTTACCATATCTCCTCCGACATTTTCTATTTACGTTCGGTTCATTCTCAAGTGATTCATATAACTTCTTAATATGTATATTATAGTTAACTCTTATTATATATCTCTCCCAAGAATTGTAAAATCGGTTTGTAACAACGTTTCCATCTGGCAGCCCCACTTTTAAGGTACACTTTTTTAGACATCAATTCACATTATACAACATCCAACAGAATTTCAGATTTTATCCTGTTTTGCCATAACGCTTTCATTCCAAAGCATTTATCCTCTTTAATATCTCAAGTGCCATCCCGAGCCACCGTAACCATCGGCCAGCCCAGAGTGCGGATAAAAACTTTTTTTATATCTTTATTCATACCAATGCGCTATGGATTTGTAGTCAACTGTTTAAAACTGTACAATAAGATGAACAGTGGTGATTTAAGCCGGTATAAAAAAGGTAAGTTACCTAAAACCAGCTTACTCAAATGGAACAGTCTGGCTTAAATAATTTTAACGGCGTTCATGGGACATACTTTTTCGCAACCGCGCAGACGGTCGCATTTAGATTCATTGGTCACCTTACATTTTCCGCTCTTCTCATCAATATACAAAATCTTCTTTGGACAAAGCTCAACGCAAACACCACATCCAATACAGAGCTTTTCATCGATAATCACGATCTTGTTCGTAAAGGCCCTCTTTAATGGCAACCGTGCTGCGCGCAGGCATTCTGTGCGGTTATCTCCTCAAGCCCACCTTTAGTGAATTGGTTAACAATATCTGCAACTGTTCCCGGGATAGCCCGATAAGCCTTGATCCCATCCTGATTAAGCCCTTGAACCGCGCGGGCTCCCATTCCACCGGTAACCACGGCATCAATCTTCTTGTCGGTTAAAGCGCCCATCGGCTGGCACATCCCATGCGCGTGATGCTGATAGGCATTGTTAATGATTTCTACGGAATCTTTTTCAGTGTCAACAATCGTAAAATACGGCGCACTGCCGAAGTGGCCATAAATCTCAGCGCTCTTCCCTTCATTTGTTTCGGTAGGTATACATATTCTCATATCATTCTCCTTTTCTAGCCATGTAACAGTTTATCCATTATTAAATTCTCCGTACCACTCCTCCCTCAATTCTCAAAGCTTTGGCATTCAAAAGCACATCGGCTATTTTCTTATGCGCCGAATTAACGATGTTCCCGAACGTCTGCCGGGAAACGTTCATCTTCTTTGCAGCATCTTCCTGATAGAGCCCACCGTAATCCGCAAGTCGAATCGCTTCTAACTCATCAAGGGTTAGGTTGACTTCCTCTAGAGAGTCTAAAGGAATACCCCGGGGCTTAAAATAGTTTGAGTCGGGATTACATCTGATTTTACGGCAACGGAAAGGTCTTGCCATATGTAGCTCCATTAGTTATTAGCATATGCTAATAATAACACCCAAGAGAACAATTGTCAACGCTTTTTTAAGAAAACGCGGGATGATTCAGAATTTATGTTACTTGCGGCCGATTATCAAGAAAACACTAAACACTCTGTCTTGGCCCTGCGCATCAGGTTTATTCATTTGCGTGGCAGTCGTGAAAGAAACATCCGTAAAACCTACTCTTACTAATAAACGACATAGTTTCTCCCGATCAAAACCAAAATGGAAAACACCGTCATTATTGCCATGGAACCGACCCCCTTCCTCGTCTAGATCCGCAATGGCAATATACCCGCCCGGATACAATACCCGATGGAACTGCTTAAGAAGGTCAGGGGTATCCTTCACATGATGCAGCGTCATACTGCTTATGATCACATGATAGCGGCCAGTAATAGTATCGCCTTTAGCCAGATCCCGATGAAGGGTTTTAATGTTATCTACTTGCTTACTTTGAACCTTCCTTCCAAAAACCTCCAACATACCTTTTGAAGTATCCACGCCTGTGATAGAGTGAACCAGTGAACTCAACGGAAACGAGACCAAGCCTGTCCCGCAACCAAAGTCGAGAATATCCATATCGGACTTCAACTGTATATGCCCTAAGATGGCACTAGAAACATCCGAAGCTAATTTAACGCGGGGTGGTGAATCCCACGATGCAGCTTCTTTATTAAAATCGCGTTTAGTTGAATTCAAGGTCATTTATTTAACACTGCTTCGTTCGGTTCCCTCTTTGCTGATCTTCATAACCTCTTAATCTCTATATAGTTAACTGTAATTATACAGCTCTCGTAAATATTGTAAAATCGTATTGTAATAACGCCTCATACGGCCAGCCCAGGGTACGAATATAAACTGTTTTCTTATCTGCTGCAGGTGATTTTCCTCCTTACGAGGATTACCGGCACAATCATAATGACCGACTATAAATATAAGCTTCGAGCTATGTCTATCGCATTAAATTTATACCTTATTTTTGATAGATCCAATTTCACGGGTATCTTCATATTCGCTCAGAACTTTATCCGGACCAGGTACGGTAATCATATCAACATAGTCAATATGGTAGCTGTTCCATATGTATTCGGCTACTGGCGCTTGAACCCTTCCATCTATACAATTTATTGCTACAGCAAAATTTGTTTTCATGGCTTAAGATTCCCCGCTTGTATTATCGGTTGCTGAATTAAGCTACTGCTATTTTCTTTTCCTTTCAGCCAAAAGAACAACGTTCCTTAATTCTTCCGCATTCATTGCGTCGATCCATAACTTATAAAACTCCGGATCCTGGGCTATCTGGGCAATAGCGGCTAAGATCTTAAGATGCAGCACCCTCTCCTCAGAAGAGCCCACAAGGACGAACATACTATGCACTACCTCATCATTGGAAAAAATAATTCCCTCTTTTGCCCTTACTAAGATTATCTTAAAGGTATTTTTAGCTTCAACTATTATATGCGGTATAGCCAGGCCTTTTTTAATTATTGTACTGGCTTCTTTTTCTCTTTCCATAAACTTTTTGAAAATCTCTTCTGATTTCATATTTAATTCTTCTGCCAGGACATCGGATATATTTTTGAAAAAATCATCTACCTTTAAAACGCTGCTTATGTCCAAAATCCTTGCCTGCTCTATAAGCTTATGAAACTTATCCTTTATAAGTTCGTCCCTTTGGACAACGATATCCTTAAGTTCCGTAAGAAGATTGTCCGAGGTCAATTCTTTATCTTTAGCCACCAATCTTTCCAGGACATATATCAGGGCTGAATCCTGCACGGTCCTTTTCTGGGCGTAAACTTTATACCAAACGAATCCAGCCAGCGTGAACAACATGGTTAAGAATACAATAAACGCGCCCAGCTCGACCAACAGGAAAACCCCTCCCAAAATACCCGCAACCTGCATATAAGGATAAAACGGAGAGCGGAATTTCGGCCGATAGCTGGAGATTTTACTTTCTCTAAAAATAATCAGGGTTAAATTAGCAAAGATAAATAAGATAATAAGAACGCTGGAGGCAACTTTTACCAATAGTTCTAGCTGCAAAAATAATATTGCTGCGATCATAAAACAACCCGTAAAGAGTATAGAAATATACGGTGTTTTGAATTTAGAACTTATCTTTTGAAAACCCTCCGGCAAGAGCTTATCCCTGCTCATTCCCAGAGGATATCGTGAAGCGGCCATGATCGCCGCATTCGCCGTTGAAACAAAAGCTAAAAACGCTCCGATGCTTATTATTATTTTTAAAGTTTCTCCACCGAAAACTCCGGCCGAGTCAGAAATAGGAACAAGCGTCACTTTTAATTTCTCGGGATCCAGCACCCCGATGGCTATAAAAATCACTACGGCGTATAAAATGGAGGTCACGACAATAGAAAGAATCATGCCTAAAGGCAAGTTTTTGCCGGGATCCCTGGTCTCTTCGGCTAAAGCCGCGATCTTGGTCAGGCCCCCGTAAGATATAAAAACAAAACTCGCCGTGGCAAATACAGAACCAAACCCCTTGGAGAAAAATGGCGTAAAGTGTGACGGATTAACTACCCGTATGCCCCAAGCTACATAAATCAAAAGTATTGTTAAAAGACCGAATACTAAGAATACTTGGAATCTCCCGGCTTCCTTTATTCCGAATAAATTGATCGTTACAAAAATTAAACAGCAGAGAAGGGCGATGATATTTAACGGCAAGTGGGTTATTATGCTCAGATAGGCTCCCATGCCTATAAGAGCGAATGCCCCTTTCAGGCTCAAAGAGAACCATGAGCTAAGGCCGGCTATTGTTCCAAAAAGCGGGCCAAATCCCCTCATAATATAAAAATAATCTCCCCCTGCCCTGGGCATGGCCGTAATTAATTCTGCTTTACTTAAAAGCGTGGGGATACATAATACTCCGGCTAAAACATAAGATAAAAGTACTGCCGGGCCTGCCTTAGCAAAAGCTAGCCCGGGAAGAATAAACAAACCCGAGCTGATCATAGCTCCTGTTGCAACGCAAAAAATATCCAAAAGAGTGAGTTCTTTTTTTAATTCTTTAGCCATTTAAGATTTTATCTCCTTAATATTTATTTATTTCGCTTACGTTCGGTTCCCTTGTGCTCAATTATCGTAACTCGTTACAGATAAAGCACTAAACACTATTATATACGTCGCCCGGAAGATGTATTATCACTCTATAATACTATAACCGACGGCTACCCAAAACTTTTAATGAAAATCTTTTTGGTATCAACTTCCTGTTTCATTTTGCACAATCCAGTTTAAGTAGTTTAAACCCCCTCCGCTACAACAGCGTTCGTTTTAGCTGAGTAACCACCGAACTATGCGCGGCTAATCCTAGGCATAACTGCCATGGCTTATACGCTTTTTTAAAAATTGAGTTTGGACAATTAATATTTTATTAACGATAAGTTCCCGAAATTTTTAAATACTGTTGGCTGGCCGAATCCAGATTTAAGGCGGGCCAACAGCTTTCGATAGTTACCCCTGTCAGTCCTAGCGATTAAGAATACAGTAGGATGTTCGTGCTTGTCCGTGACATTAATTGTTCTCCCGCTGACTTTATTTATAAATTTATCCATACCATCACTCTTTAAAATTATAAAATAAGTCCCAAATGTCAAGTGAGCATAATACTGGACTATCCCTTCAATGTGTTCGGAATAAATCATAATAATATCACCGGGGCGCCAGTTTACTTTCAGCGTCTGATAAATCTCTTTCCATCGCTCACACGGAATTTTATGTTCGCCCTTAATCCAGAATAACGAAAATAACGTGCATAACGCTACAAGGATCGTAACGAATATGGCTCTTATTTTCTTCATTTTAATGGCAGCGATTTGCAATCCTAAAAAACCAATAAAAGGAATTACGCCCGGCAGAACAATTCGATCTATGAAAATCGGAAGAAAAAATATAGAATAGATAATTAACTGAAACCAATATATGAGCGCGGCAGCAAATAACGGCAGGCTACGCTTCCAGCTGCCTAATATAAGTATAAACCCAAAGATAATAATCATTACAGTACTTATAGGTAAAATGGGAAAAGGCTTATGCATTCCGGCAAGGAAACGCCAATTTACAAACACCTCTTTTGTGACATCTAAAATAAGCCGGAAATTAACGTGTGGCATCCACCAAGTGTTTGGATTCTGTTTAACACCTTGCAAAAATAAAAAATATAGAAAAATAAAAACTATTAAGGGAATTACCATCGCTAAGATAAATTCCTTAAAGCGCACCTTACTTAGATTGGGCACGCTCAAAGCTATGTAAAGAGTAATACTCATCAAGAGCATTACTCCAATTAAATGAGTGGCTATAGCTAAAGACAAACTTAAAGCCAAAGCAAGATAATTTGATAATCTATTTGTTTCGGCAATAATATAACTTGCGAATAAAAATGATAGCGCGGTTAGCAATAAAAACAAGGGGTAATCTCGGATTTCCTGAGAATAGCGCAACATAATAGGCAGGGTCGCGCAATATAAGCCAGAGAGAAGGCTTCCAAGGCGAGAATATTGTTTAACCCATTTCATGATTACATATACAGTTCCGGTACCAAATAAAACCGAAAGCAACCTCAGGAACTCTTCTTTAACGCTTATCAATGACCACAATTTTAATAATATAAAATAAAGTGGCGGATGGTCATAGTGCCTCAGGACGTTAAAATGACTATTGATAAAAGCTACCCTCATTGAATCATATTCATCAAACCATATACCCTTATTAAGACCAAACAGGCGAATTGCGAAAGCAAAACCAACTATTCCCACCGATAACCACTGGTAAATACTTTTGTTATTTATCATGCCTGGAAGATTATCCTTGTGGCGTTTATGGTTCTAATCTTTTAAGCTATACTTCTCTTATTCGTTGGCTAAAAACGCACCCGCAATAATGCTGACGGTAAAGATTATTATTCTTGGCAAAATCTATTGTCTTCTTAAAACCATCCTCCTTCTTGAAATCATAATCTAAAAAACCATCCAGGCTTAATAACCTGCCTATTTCATTGATAAGTTTGGCATTCTTATGAGGGCTGATAGATAGGGTTGTAGAAAAATAGCCAAATCCGTTATCCCTGGCCAATACCGCTGCCGCGCCTAAGCGGATTTTAAAACATACTTCGCAGCGCCTGCCTCCCTCTGGTTCATTCTCAAAATCTTTAACTGATAAAAACCAGTTATCTTTATCATAAGAACCTTCGACCAATTCAAAACTCAGGGATTTAGCCACATTCTTAGCTGCCTCCAAGCGTTTATTATATTCTTCCTCAGGATGGATATTAGGATTATAAAAAAATCCAGTTACCTCATAACCATCATCCCTTAGCCTCTGGACACAACCCGCGGCGCATACCGCGCAACAGATATGTAAAAGCGCCTTTTTCATGTATTTAAAACCATCCCATCATAGGCGGCAACCACTTCTCTTTTTAATTCCCGGGATAATTCTTTAGCTATTAAGTCCGGCCTGGCCATTAACATCTTCATCCCAAAATGAGTCAGAATGGTTTTCTTAGGCCTTATTTCTTTGATTAGAGTTTTAACATCAACTATAGATAAATGGTCAATATCCGTACGGGGCTGGACAAAAACTACGCTAATAATTAAAGTATCCACCTGGTAAAAATCCTTTAATCCCTTAAAATAACGGGTATCTATCAGTATCCCTATACTTTTATTATTCATCCGGAATTTCAAACCATAAGTTTCAACCCGGTGGTCATGCCTCATTGAAACCTGAAATTTAAATTCCCCTACCTTATAATCCCGGCGGGCTTTTAATACCTCTATTCTTTCGGGAAAAGCTCTTAAATATTTAAAAATAACCGGATCACCCTTTAAGGCATCCTGCGGGCAGAAAACCACTCCTTTTTTCTTAAATCCCCCTTCGGTCATAGCCTCAATCATCACATTGATATCTCCACAGTGATCCAGGTGGCGGTGAGTAAGGATAACCGCATCTAACTTTAAGGGGTCTAATTTCGGTTTACTGGTTGAACAACGCACAATACTGCCTGGCCCGGGATCGATTAAAACATTAGTACCCTTATAAGAAACCCAGAATCCCCCGGAGGAACGCAATTGTTTTATCATCACAAAACGCGCCCCCGCCGTCCCCAAGAACTTTATATAATCCCCGATTACTTCAACCATATTTTCTTCAGTTCCTCATTAATTTCATGCGTCTGGGTATAGTTAAGGTCAGCCTTTGATTGGTTTTCTTTACCTCTACCTTTACCTCTACCTTCTGATCTTTTCAAGAATTCCTCTACTGATACCGACTTAGCCCCCAGAGACCGGATAAAAAACTTTATCTCCCGGTCGTCCGTTACTACTAATGTATTTCTGGGATTTAATTCCTTCTCCAGCATTTTTTTTATCACATTATCAGCGTTTGTCTCCCGGGAAAATCTAACCTCAAAACCGCACCGGAAATCCAAAGAATTTCCGGCATCAGGAAACCCATCAAAAACAATAATGACCTTGTTTTTAAGGCTGCCGCAGAGCCTTTTATTTTTTATTAATTCCACTAACGAATATTTTAGGTCTTTTATTTTTTGGGAAGGAGAGAAAGAAGCGTGGCGTATAACATTATACCCGTCTACGACGTATTGTAAGGACATAGATAAGGCCCCCGATACCGGCATATACCACCATAAAAAAAGAATTCAATAAAGACATAGTAAAAGCCATATCCTTAGCTACTCCAACCTTGGCGAAAAAGTAAACAATACTCATCTCCCTTACTCCTAAGCCCCCTATAGAAATAGGTAAAAGCGTGATCGCTCCGATTACCGGCAAAAAGATGAAAAAATAAAGTATATTGATCTCTAAGCCTAAGGCCAGAGAGATAATATAATAGGTTAAGGGCGTGATCGCCTGGATGACAATAGAAAGTAAAAGATTATAAACAATTATCTTTTTATGATCCCTGAAATAATAGATCTCTTCGTGCAAGTCCTTTAATGCCTCCCTTATCCTGCCGGCCCGGGGAGAATCCAATAGCTTATTTACTTTAGAAAAGATAAAATTATTAAACAATACCAGTAAAATTAATCCGAGTATCCCGGCTATTATGGCTACGGCGGTTAAAATGCCTTTATCCTGAATAATCCCCGAGCCCAAGAGCAAAGCAACCAAAGTAATTATAACCAACGCGACGAATCCGCTTAAGCGGTCCAGAAAAACGCTGGCTACCACCTCTTTAGCCTTCTTGGTATGCACCGCCAGATCTACGCTGCGCACAAAATCCCCCCCTATGGTCGAAGGCAGGAATAAATTAAAAAATATTCCTCCGGTAAAAGGCACCAGAAGCTTTTTCCGGGAGAGATTCACATTCAGGGCTTTAAGTATCATTTCCCAGCGGAAAAAACATAAAACATAGTTTAAGAAAAATACCCCCGCTGCTAGGAACAAAATTAAACTATCTGCTTTCTTAACGATCTCCAACAGGCTTTTTTTATCCACCTGATTGAATAAAAAATACAAAAGCAGGATACTTATCCCAACCCTAAATATTATAGTAAATATCTTCTTGATTACCTTCATTATATTTTCAGCTCGCTTCCCAGGATTTTCTTATACGCATCAAGGTATTTTTGGCTGGTCTTGCGAATGATCTCTTCCGGCAGGACTGGAGCAGGAGGCGTTTTATCCCAAGTAAGGCTTTCCAGATAATCCCGGACAAATTGCTTATCAAAACTGGGCTGAGGAACACCTGGCTTATATTTATCTTTCGGCCAAAAACGCGAAGAATCAGGAGTAAGGACCTCATCAATAATGATCATCTCGCCATTATATATCCCAAACTCAAATTTAGTATCGGCGATAATTATACCTTTAGTTAAAGCGTAATCATGGGCTTTTTTGTAAATCGCGATACTGACCTTTTTTAATTTATCCGCTACATCCCGGCCGACTAACCTCTTTACATATTCCTGATCCACATTAATATCATGCCCCTTATCCTCCTTAGTAGAAGGAGTAAATATTATACCGGGTAATTTATCCGATTCGACCATTCCCAAAGGCAACTTTATGCCGCAAATCGACTGTTTCTGTTTATACTCTTTCCACCCGGATCCGGAAAGATAACCCCTGACTACGCATTCTACCGCTATCGGCTTAGTCTTCTTAACCAGCATAGAGCGCCCGGAAAGTTCGCCGGAATATTTCTTAAGTTCCTCTGGAAATTCATTAACGTTGGCAGTTATAAAATGATTCGGTATTACATCTTTAAGAAAATCAAACCAAAAACAGGACAGCCCGGTTAGGACATTGCCCTTACTGGGGATGCCGCAGGGCAGGACTACATCAAAACAGGATATCCTGTCCGTAGAAATAATCAGAAGAACGCTTCCCAGATCATAGACATCTCTTACTTTTCCCCGCTTAAAAAACGCTAGGTCTTTATAATCAGTAGTCAAAAACACATTCTTATCCATTTTATTTTTCCGGCTTGCTCAAACGGGATTTAAGAGCTTCGTACTCCCGCCACATTTCTATAGGCAGATCCTTCTTAAATTCCCGGAAAAACTTTTTTATACCATCTAATTCTCCAGACCAAGATTTTTTATCCACGACAAATAATTTTTCTAAATTACCTTTGGCCAGGTCAAGGCCGGTCATATCTATATCATCGCAGGCCTTAGGGATATACCCTATCGGGGAATCTTGAGCCTCTACCTTATCATTACAGCGGTCTAATATCCACTCTAAAACCCGCAGGTTCTCCCGGTATCCCGGCCATAAAAATTTATTGTTTTCATCCATCCTGAACCAATTAACATGAAAAATCTTTGGCGGTTTATGCATCTTCTTTCCCATATCCAGCCAGTGCCGAAAATACTCCGCCATATTATACCCGCAAAAAGGAAGCATAGCCATCGGGTCCCGCCTGACCTCTCCCTGCTTGCCGAATTGGGCGGCAGTCCGCTCAGAAGCCATGGAAGCACCCATAAATACGCCATGCTGCCAATTAAAGGTCTCGTAAACTAACGGCGCTAGGTACTGCCTGCGGCCGCCGAATACAATTGCCGAAATCTGAACCCCATGATGATGTTCAATCCGAAAAGATGCTGAAGGACACTGGCTAAAAGGAGTAGTAAACCTGCTATTAGGATGAGCGGCTAAAACCGACTTGCCATCTTTATCCAGCATACCCGGCCTCCAGGGCCGGCCCTGCCAATCAATCCCTGCCTGGGGCACATCTCCATCAGCATCCTCCCACCAGACTGTTCCGTCGGGTTTTAAAAGTACGTTGGTGTAGATCGTATTCTTTTTAATGGTTTCAACCATGTTCGGATTAGTTCGGGAATTAGTCCCCGGAGCAACCCCAAAAAATCCGGTTTCCGGGTTAATCGCCCAAAGCGCGCCGTCAGAATCTATGCGCATCCAGGAGATATCATCACCTACCGTCCAGATCCGGTAACCTTTTTTCTTCAAGCCTTCAGGAGGAAGGAGCATAGCTAAATTAGTTTTGCCGCAGGCGCTGGGAAATGCCGCCGCAATATATTCAATATGGCCATTTGGCTCTTCAACGCCCATAATCAACATATGTTCAGCCAACCATTCTTCTTTGCGTCCAATATAACTAGCCAGGCGCAGGGCCAAACATTTCTTTCCTAAGAGCACATTACCGCCGTAGCCTGAACCCACACTCCAGATAGTATTATCCTGAGGGAAATGTAGTATCAATCTTTTATTAATATCCAGGTCCGCCAGGGAATGCAGACATTTGGTAAATTCCGGCTCTTTATCCAAATGCTCTAAAACACTTGTACCCACCCTGGTCATGATCATCATATTTAAAACTACGTAACGCGAATCGGTTAATTCCACCCCGATCTTACTGAACGGCGAACCTACCGGGCCCATTGAGAAAGGAATAACATACATGGTCCTGCCTTTCATTGAACCTTTAAATATGGCCCGGGCTTTTTTGTAAGCCTCGCTCGGAGACATCCAGTTATTATTCGGTCCGGCATCATGTTTTTTCTTAGTACAGATATAAGTAAGGTGTTCAGTGCGGGCAACATCATTGGGATTAGTCCGGTGCAGGAAGCAGCCGGGCAGTTTGTCCTGGTTTAAGGGAATAAGCTCTCCTGAAGCAACTGCCTCTTTCTCTAACTTTTCTTTCTGCTGCGAAGTACCATTCACCCAGATAATTTCATCCGGCTCACACATTCGGCCAACCTTAATTATCCAATTTTTTAATTCTGTATTGCGCGTAGGAAATTTAGACATATTAATTATTCTCCAATAGATATTTTTGCGCGGCGTAAGCGGCAACCGCCCCTTCTGCGCAGGCGTTGATAACCTGATACAAAATCTTTTTTCGGCAATCACCGCAGGCAAATACGCCTTTTAGGGAAGTCTTTAAATTTTCATCGGTGATTATAAAGCCTGATTCATCAAGACTCAATTGATTTTTTAAAAATCCAGTGCCCGGAGTTATTCCGGTAAATATAAATACCCCCTGACAAAGCAGTTCGCTTTTTGTATTTTTAATAACATCTTTTATCTTTACCTTCTCGACCCTGTTTTCTCCAATAATCTCTTCTACAACAGCATCTAAGATAAATTTTATCCCGGAGTTATTCTTAGCTTTATCCTGCAGGACCCCAGCCGCCCGTAATTCTTTACGCCGGTGAATGATCGTAACTTTCTTAGCGTACTTAGTTAAAAAAATAGCTTCTTCCAGGGCCTTATCCCCCCCGCCCACTACAACTACTTCTTTATTCTTAAATAACGGCCCGTCACAGGTAGCGCAATAAGAAACACCCCTGCCGATCAAGGCCTCTTCTCCTTTTACGCCTAATCGCCGAGATTGGGCGCCGCAGGCAATAATTAATGACCTGGCTAAATAATTACCCCCATCTGTATTAACCTTATAATTTTCAGACTCTTGATTAATACTAAGCGCTTCTTCGCTGATTATATTTATACCTAACGAATCCACCTGCTTCTTAAACCTTTCAATCAGCTCCTGGGTAGATATGCCTCCGGGGAAACCCGGAAAATTATCTATCTCTGAAGAAAGGATAATCTGCCCTCCGCAAGACATCTTTTCTAAAATCAAAGTATTTAGTTTATATCTTCCCGCGTATATGCCGGCGGTTAATCCGGCCGGCCCTGCGCCGATTATTATCAGGTCATACATAATTACTCTATCTTTTATTTTTAAGGAAATTAGTTATTGAACGGTTAAAAGTCTTTTCTATATCCACAGAAAAATAACAGGCAGGAAGCTCCTCATTCTCGCGGTGATAAGTCAGGCACTCACAGCATAACCCCTTACGCGGACAGGGATCATAACTACAATTACAATTTGTAAGGTTCTTTTTTTGGTTTTGACAAGCCATTATTCTTCTTTTTAAGTTTGACCTTCAGCCTTAACTTATCCAGAAAATTCGCATAATCCACTATTAATTTTCCGTTGAGGTGATCTATCTCATGCTGGAGCGCACAGGCTAATAAATCCTCGGCCTCGATACTAACCGGTTTTGCTTCGTCATCCAGGGCCTCGACTAAAACCTTTTTTGCCCGCTTTACTTTAAGGTACACCCCTGGCACGCTTAAACAACCTTCTTCCCTGGATTGCATTCCCTGCTTATTGATAACCTTAGGGTTTATTAGTTTGTAAAGCCCGGTCCCCACATCGACTACGATTAAGCATTCATCTATACCTACCTGCGGGGCAGCTAAACCGATACCGGAATGATCATACATTGACTGAGCCATCCGGCTTAAAATATCTTGGCAGCGTTTATCCACTTTATTTACCCGTTTGGCTTTCCGGCACAAAACCGGATCTCCGATAACCCTAATTTTTAACGGCTCGGTTGCGCTCATCTACTTTGACTATTTTTGCTTTGATTGTTTTTGCCTGTGAGTCTTCCACTAAAACGTAAGATACAATAACCATCAGATCACCAGGGCAGGCGCCTCTGGCAGCCGGCCCATTTAGACAAATGATTCCTGAACCAGATTTGGCTTTAATAGCGTAAGTCTCAAGGCGAAGGCCATTATTCAAATTTAAAACTTCTACCTTCTCTCCGGGCAATATATCCGCCTTATCCATAAGCAAAGCGTCTATGCTAATACTGCCTTCGTAATAAAGGTTGGCCTGGGTAACTTTTACCCGGTGGATCTTGGATTTCAGCATTGTCCTGAGCATAATTTTTCCTTTTTTTTATTGCGCCCGGATCGCGGTTACGGCCGTACAATCAACTATATCTTCAGCAGAACAACCCCGGGACAAATCACTACAAGGCTTATTTAATCCTAAGAATAACGGTCCTAAGGCCCTAGCCTTAGCCAGGCGCTCGGTTAATTTATAGCTAATATTGCCGGCTTCCAAATCCGGAAAGATCAAAACATTGGCCTTACCGGCAACCGGGCTAGTCGGGCATTTTATCTGGCCTACTGTGGGGACCAAAGCCGCGTCTGCCTGCATCTCTCCGTCTACTATCAAATCCGGGGCCATTTCCTTTATTAAACTTAAAACCTCAGTTATTTTATCAATACTTTTACCCTTAGCCGAGCCTTTAGTGGAATAACTTAATAAAGCTACTCTGGGCTGAGAATCCAGGATTTTGGCGCCTAATTCTGAAGCTAGCACAGCAATACAGGCTAACTGCCTGGCATTAGGCTCAGGGATGACCCCGCAATCAGCGTATATCAAGTTACCATTATCGCCGAAATTACAATCCGGGACCAGCATAATAAAACAACTGGAGGCAATGGTAAACCTATTATCTAAGCCTACGCAGTGAATAGCTGCCCTGGCTGTATCAGCGGTAGTATGATTTGCTCCGGCCACAAAACCATCTGCTTTTCCTTCCCTAATCATCATTGCCGCGCTAAAAAGCGGGTCCTCAAACATCTTTTTAACCGCGCCTAAATCTATCCCCTTGCCTTGACGCAATTCAAAATACTGCTGGATATATCTTTCTTTATCCTGTTTATCTATGCTTTCCGGAGTCAAAAGTATTGCTTTAGCAATACCCTCTTTTTCAATTATTTTAACCGCCTCCAGGGTCCTTTTATCGTTATACTCCGGTAAAACAATCGTCTTTTTATTCGAGTTGGCTTTTTGGCGAATTTTAGCTATAGCATCCATTAAAGATTCTCCTCGATCTTTCTTTTTAATTCCGCCTTGCTGATTGCGCCTACTGTCTGGGCTACTGCTTTGCCATTTTTAAAAAAAACCAGCGTCGGTATGGACATTATACCGAACTGGCTGGCGATACTGGAATTATCGTCAATATCAACCTTAGCTATTTTGACTTTGTGGGTATATTCTTTAGCTAGTTCTTCAACTATCGGAGCTATCATTTTACAGGGGCCGCACCAGCCAGCCCAGAAATCCACCACCACTAATGATTTAGACTCCAAGACCTCTTTCTTAAAATTACCCTCATTCAGATGTAATAAAGACATTTTAACCTCTTTTTAGGATTTATAAATAACAACAGGCAGGTATATAGATTACCACAACCAGCCGCTATTGCAAGGTTTTTAAGCGGATAGATAAGAAAAGGGGTCAGAATTATTTTTTTTATTCTCTTGCTCGTAAAAAATAATTCTGACCCCCTTTTCCCTAACTTATTGAATCGACAATTACTAGTGCTTCTCTTAGCTCGGCAGAACTTTCAAGCGCATTCTCCTCTTCCAGTTTAAAGGTATCTACCAGGCATAATAATAGATTGTCAATCTGGGAATTTATCTGGCCTTTCTGCACACAGGCAGCAATAAGCTCCTTGATCCTGTCTCCTGAAGGAATATTTCCGGCCTTAACCATATTCTTAATCAGCTCTATCTCGGAAGCTACATTAAACTGCCTTAACTCTTCCTGACTTAGCTGGGGCAAACTGAAATTCAATCCCTTAAAACTCCCCATCGGCTGAATAATCGTAGGCAGAGCACGCAAATCAATACCGCCAGGCGCATCAGGCGCTTTTGATTCTTGCATAGGTGAACTTGTGGCAATATTGAATTTATCTTCAAAAAATAACGCATCTTTTAGGGAGATACCCGCTATTCGAGCTGCTTCCGATATATTTTCTGTATTTTTACGAGCCCCGCGATATCTATCAAGCGGACTACCACGCATGTCTCGGTTACGATCGGACTTATCTATTTGGCTTCTCCAACGCTCTACGGCAAACGGATCATCAACCTTTACCACCGCCGAGCTGGCGCCCTCTGAGCTTGAAGCTTGAAGCTCGGAGCTTGAAACATTTTTGCTCTTGGCTAATTTACCCCGAATCTTGTCCAATAACAAAGAAACTACATGAGAATTACTAGCTTTTAAGAAGTTGGCATCCTGAGTTATATTCATCACTATTAGTCCCCGGGGATCAATTAATTTAATCCTGGTGATAACCGCATCGCCGGTATATTGCATCGCAATTTTCCAACCGGAAGGATAAAATATCCTTCTTGTTTGTAAGTTTTCGATTACTTGATCACGAATTGCCTGACTTAATAGCTCTGGGTCTTGAAGGACCTTTAACGCTTCCTCTAATAATATATAATCCGCCTGCACCGCCGAGCTGGCTTTGGGCCTTGATAAATTATCGCGCAACTTTATCTCTCCCTTAAGGACACTTATAAAATTTCCCTCGATTTTCGCTCTGTCATAAGACAACGCCTCAATACCGTTATATACAATATACGATCTATCCTTACGTTGAGGATCCACTAAAGTAACCGAGGTTTTTCTGAAATTAAAAGGATCATACTTCATGTGTATCTGCCATGAAGAACGATAAGATATTAATCGTTCATGATGAATATTTAATCCTGAATCATCAATGTCTTCGTTAATAAGACGTTGCAAAGCTTCTAAGGAATCCCTTAATTCATCATATGTAAAAAGGAACGACTTAACGAGTTCTGGATTCTCCACCGCCGAGCTGGCGGTAGATTCACTGACATATGAATCCGATTTAATCGCCTCAAGAGTAGACATAATTTTTTCTACTGCCATATCATCCAGTAAATCGTCTGGGTTTATGAAATAGGTTGTTATTTTAATCCCGACTTTTTCTTTTAAATAATTATCCTTAACCACAATCTTAATACTTCCGGCTTTGGAATGTAAATATATTTGATAAACGTTGGAACTGAGATTCTGTATTATTTCTAGAGAAGTAAATTTAATCTTGCCGATCTCTGTTTCAATAGAAAACTTCTTACTGGTAGTACTATCCGGTAATGAATTCAATCCGAATAATCCGGCTAAAGACCACATAAAAAAGAAGTTTAGCCCTATTCCGGCAAGTTGATCTTCCCATTGATTTAAAGGCGAGCTGGCGGCCCCTGAACCACCCGACTCCGCTTTAATTTTATTATCTCTAATAGGCTCTATTGTAATTAGTGCTGGTAATTCTTGGACTTCAGGCTTATTTTGTGACATAGATAATTCTTTTTTCAACGCTTGGATTAAGTCTATGTCTGTCCATAGCTGAGATCCATTTTTTATTCTGTTTATTAGAGCCCTGACAACATCATGCTGGTCAATAGTAAAATTATTGCCTAGGTAAGCGTAATAATCAGGTTTGTTATCAATCTTAAATATCAAATAGGTCTTCATTCCCGGCTCATACATAGCTAATTCTAGAGTATATAATTTGACACGTCGATTAATAAAAAATCTTTTTGCGTTTTCGGGTTTCCAGGTAGAACTATTATCCAAAGGTCTTATTTCATTTATGTCTACATAAGTAACTGCCGAGCTGGCAACCTTTGAGTCTAGAGCTTGAGGCTTAAATTTAATTTCTACGTCTGCTAAATAACTTCCCACCTGATGGTATAAAACACCCTTCACTCCTTCTGCAAATTTTGAGTTTGGAGGCACCTGGATCAAAAGGTAAAAATCTCCTATTTTCGAAAGAGCGGGAAATTCAAAAGCATTAGTGCGCGAACTTTCAAAATATTCTGATTTTCGGATTGACTCTTGTATTACCGGTACAGACTCTTTAAGGATTGCTTCTTTGAGCTTTGGAGGAATTTTTTCCTCGACATTACTCAATCCATACCACTTCGCGAACTTAACATCCGCCTGCAGCACCAAGCTGGCTTGCGTTTCAAGTTGCGCTATTCTATCTAACACCGCTTCCTTTATTCTTGCGGTTAAGCCTGATTCAGAATTGTCAACTTTGAAGACAAGATCCTTACGCTTGCGTATTTCTCGTTCTTCTAATTCCGCATTTATTTTCTTAAGTCTTTCTATTACCAGATCTAGGATATCTTTTCTGCTTAGTTCGCGCGCAACCTCAGCCATCTTATCAAATATAAGATCAAATCCTACTGCCCCATTATAATATGTATCGCTGCTATCCAGGTTAATTGAACCAGGACCTAATATGCCGGATGTTTCAGGTATAGGCATTAATGTGCCGCTGGTTACAGTTGCTTCTTCTAATAATTCATGTAATTTATCCAAATTATTATTTTTTACAAGTTCTTCTATAGTTTTATCTTGCACCGGCGAACTCGAGGCAGTGTCATAAAGCGCCCTGGCCCGCATAAAAATACGGGTTGCGTTTATCATTCCGCTATTAAAGGTAACATCGGGCAATTGCATCATCGCAACATCAAATTCACTTTTAAGTAAGTCGAATTCGGCCTGGCAAATCTGCCAGAGGACTTCTTCAAGATAGAGTCCATTAAGATACGGAGGTCCGCTATTTTTGATTGTGTCCTGGAACTTATTGATTCGCTCATAAGGCATTTTGAAATCAACCAAAATTGTAAAAACATTTTTATCCTTAGGTTGCTGGTCATTAGCCTCAATTTCATATCCGGAATTTTGTATAAATCTCTTTAGAATAGGAACATTAGGATGATCGGAATAAAAAACAAACCGAACTTTCTTTTGGCGGTCTTTTGCTAGCAACATAAGCTGGGCTAATCTTTGGGCCGTAAATTCAACCTGGATATTAAGCGGATTTTCTCTACCAATATACTCAACTGAATTAAATTCACCTGCCTTGATCTTCCCCAGTATATCTTCGTCCGACAAAATAACATCCGGGCTTCCAACTTTATCGTCCCGCTTAATCTCTATAGGTGTAGAAAATCTCGCACCATCACCATATCTATTCAAGTCTATATTCTTACCAGCCAAGAATACGTTTTTTAAATTAATGTAGTTACCGGGACCGACATTTGTCCAGAAATCTCGATTGATTCTGCTTCTTATGGCATCCTCGTTCGTATCATACATGATGAAATACCCTAATGCTTTTTTTACTGCTTCGGGATTAAACATCGCTGGATCTATATTCTTGAAAAAATTACCTTTAATAAAAGTTTGGATATCTAAATCTGTTACCGGTGAGCTAACTTTATTGCCTTTCTTACGATTAGCATCATTAATAAACTCTTCAATAATATCAAAGTTAAGACCTGTTTCAAAAGCTGTCTTTGTTAAATCTCCCTTATGCTTTTTGTAAGCTTTAAGTACTCTCTCTTGTGTTGTCCCGTCTAAAAGGTTAATAGTCTTTTTTATTTCCCTGATCACCGGCGAGGCGGAATTTGCTGAACTCTTATCTAAATTATCCTTTAAATCGGCTGAGGCAGAATTGGATAAAACATATATACGCCTGTAATGCTCCGCCATACTATAACTAACGTCTAATTCTTTGCGTGTTTTATTAATATCCCGGTCATTTTTTTCATAAACCTCAAGAAATTCTTCCCGCGATTTAACGGAATTATTTTTTTGCGGCGTCAACAATTCTTGTACTATATTTAAACCTTTTTTAAAAGAACCCTGCAAAAAAATACCGCTATTAATTATTTTAGTTGATATTGGGCTACTGGTAAAGCTGTTAGGATTGTTAATAGAACTCCCGGCCTGATTGCCCATCTGTATCCCGCCGCTAAAATAGCTCCTAATAACCTGACCTGTGGGGGTATAGACCGGCTCTTTGACATTGTATTCGCCTTCAGAGAATGATTTCTGGTATTGTTTAAAGTAATCAGTCTTGGACCAGGATTCCTGGGAGATAAGGTTGGTTAGGTCTTTTGTATCTATAAGATTAATATAAGAACTATTCTGTAAACTGTTAGCTGTAAACTGTGAACTAGGCGAGCGGAAGCGAGCCTTAAACCAGCGGGAGAGTATAAGAGAATAGTATACCTGGCGGAAGGAGGCGTATCTTTTGGAGGAATTAACTTCTTTGGTTAGCTTGGGAATAATAAGTTCACGGATTAGCCCTGAGGAATATTCATTTAAGGCTTTGGAGCGTTCATCTTTTCCCGCCAGGCTATCTGTCATCAGGCGGGATCCCGCTTCGCGGGAAAAAGTTGATTCTTTAAGATAGTCTTGTTCCAGCATTACCTTTAATGTAGCTTTGTAGATATACGCTGAATCTTGGGATTCCCGGACTATGATCTCACCGGGAACTATCCAGGGCCTAGTTAATGTAGGTATGGTTACGGATTCATAGCCATAGAGCTCTTCTGCCTTCTTATAAAGCTTAGTCCAGTATTCTCTTCCTTCAGGGGTATTAGGTGATGTAAAAAGGCTGGTGTCTTTTTTAAGTTGAAGGTCAGTTTCCAGCATAATCTTTCCCATATCGGTCTTTTCCAGGTATTGGTCTATTATCTGGTCTTCGGAATCAGGCCGTAGGTTGACCCAGAACATGCTGTCTGGTAGGGTTACGCCTATTAGAAAGTAATTTAAAAGAGCTTGAGTTTTGTCTTTTAAAGTTTCTTCTTGGTTTTCTTTACCTTTACCTTCGTTATCTTTGTTTAGCTCATCCCCTTTATCTACCAATAGTTTAAAGCTGTCATTTAGGGAATCATAGGAGAAATACCTTAAATGTATGGGCCTAAATTTATCCTGGGCCATATTAGGTCCAATCTTGGACAGATAACTAGCTAGGTTTAACTCTAAGGCAACCTGGGCAAAGCTTACCTGCTGGAATAATAAGCCGAAAGTTAAGACTAAGGATAAGATTTTACGGAACATTTCCTAACTCCTTTTTTTAACTTAGGGACGGTTCTCAAAACAAAGCTAAAGTGTCCCCTTAAAGGGGACACTTTAAGATTACGTTGAGAACCGTCCCTGTGTTTAGCAAATAAAAAACCGCAAAGCCAGACCCAATTGTTTTGTTCCGTGGCAATGCGGTTTATCTTAACCGTATTATCGCGCTCTCGCACCTCCATACGAAAGCGCTGTCTAATCTAAAAAATCTTGACTAAATATAGCATAAAAACGCCTATTTTTCAAGCTTTACTTAGATGATGTTAAATAGGGGACGTTTCTATTTTTTACAAATTAAGAAAACCGGAAAAAATAGAAACGTCCCCTATTTCGTCGTTCCCTATTTATACAAAAATAAACGGATTATCGGTCCTGACCAAAACAAAACAATAACCGCCGCCAAGCTCAAAAACGGGCCATAAGGTATCGTGTGTTCTTTTCGGCTGATTAAATTTATTACCCCTACGATTAGGCCGAAGAATGGAGCGATAAAAAAAGTTAAGACCGCTCCCTGCCAGCCTAAAAACGCGCCGATCATCGCTAATAATTTTACATCCCCTCCACCCATCGACTCGGTCTCTCCATCTATAGGCGGTTTTTTGAGCATTTTAAAATATACTAAGTCAAAAATTTTGGCGGTCAGATAAATTATCCCGCCACCGATAATGATGCCCAAAAGGGAATTGATAATAAAGCTTGCGGCTAGAAGCCTGCCTGCCTGTCCGGCAGGCAGGGAACCTGGTAAAAAAAACCTTAAAATGTTAAGCAATAAACCTACAATGATTCCGCCGACAGAAATTTCATCCGGGATGATCCGGTGGCGGATATCCACAAAGGTGGCAATGATCAAACCGCAGATAAAAATGATATAATAGAAGAACTTAAAGCTCAACCCGTAGATATTAAAAAATAATAATAAAGCTACTGCTGTAAGCAATTCAACTATAAAATAACTAAAGGGTATCTTCGCCTTACAGGACCGGCATCTTCCCAGTAAAATTGTATAACTTAACAGAGGGATATTATCATGCCAGGGAATAGCCTTATTGCAGGCCGGGCAATACGAGCGGGGCCTTACTACGGATTTTTCAAGGGGCATCCGGAAGATACAAACATTAAGAAAACTTCCTATCATTGAACCAAAGATAAAAACAAAGATTTTAATCACCATGTCCGGTATCCTTCATCCCATCTTCTAAGGCCTGGCGCATTACCGCTAAAGGGGCATCCTGTCCGGTCCAGATCTTAAAAGCCAGCGCCCCCTGGTGTAAAAGCATACCTAAGCCGTTTGAACAAACTGCGCCTCGTTCCCGGGCAATCCATAATAACCTGGAATCCTGAGGGCCATAGATCAAATCATAAACTAAAAGATCTTTATGGATAAGTTCCGGATTAACTAAAAGCGGGTCATTTTGTTTCATGCCCACAGGAGTACAATTAACCAGCAAGGAGCAATCTTTAAGACCCAATTCGTGTACTGATTCTACAGCTTTAAAATTTACTTTTTTAAAATACCTTAGACGCTCAATCAACGCCCTGATTCGGGACTGATCAATATCATAAATAGCGATCGAAGAAGGCTGACTTTTACAAAGATAGACCGCAATAGCCCGGGCTGCTCCTCCCGCTCCCAATATAGCTATATTTTTACCGCTGGGAGAAAATTTCAGATCCTCGCTCAGATGCCGGTAAAAACCCTCTCCATCGGTATTAAAACCTTCCAACCCATCAGAAAAAAATCTGATAGTATTAACTACCCCCACCAACCCTGCTTCAACCGAAAGGCTAGTCATTAAAGGAACAACTTTTTCTTTATACGGATAGGTAACATTAAGGCCCTGGATATTATTTTCTTTAAGAGACTCCAGGAAACCCGCTAATTCTTTCTCTTTTAATTCAAAAAGCTTATACTCGGAATCTATATTCAAGGCCTTAAAAGCGGAATTATGCATTACCGGCGAAAGGCTATGCTTTATTGGATTGCCGATTAAACCATAGGTTTTAATTAGGCTCATTTTGATTGTATTTTGTTAAGCGCATCCAGATAAGCTTTAATCGCGGCCTCAACTATATCAGTACTTGAACCGCGGCCAGAGGCAATTTTATCTTTTACCTTCAATTTAAGGATGACTTCTCCCAGGGCATCTTTACCCGAGGTAACCGCACCTAAGTGGAAATCTTCAAGTTCTCCTTTAATCCCAGCGATTTTATCAATAGCCTTAAAAGCCGCGTCTACCGGCCCGTCTCCGGAAGAAGAATCTTCCAGCATTACATCTTTCTTTTTTAACTGTATAGCTGCCTTCGGCCTGATATCGGTTCCTGAGCTGACCAGAAAACTCTTTAAAGACCAGACTGGAGTTTTAACCAGCAAAACCTGATCTTCAACGATAATTCTCAAATCATCGTCAAAAATATCTTTTTTCTTATCCGCCAGGTTCTTAAAATTTTCAAAGGCCTTATTCAACTGATCTTCACTTAAATGAAAACCTATTTTTTTCAATCTTTCGCTGAAGGCATGTCTTCCGGAATGTTTTCCCAAAACCAGGCCTTCTACCTGAAAACCAACATCCTCGCCTTGGATGATCTCATAAGTAGAACGCTCCTTAAGCACCCCATCCTGATGAATACCTGACTCATGCCTGAAAGCATTTCCTCCGACTATCGCTTTATTAGGAGCAATAACAAATCCGGTTAATTTACTCACTAGCCTAGAGGTTTTATAAATATTTTTCTTTATAATAGAGGTTTTTAACCCGGCGTAGATATCTTTACGGGTATCAATAGACATAATTGTCTCTTCCAGCGAAGCATTACCTGCCCGTTCGCCAATACCATTAATAGTACATTCAACCTGCCGGGCGCCGTTTTTAACCGCGGCCAGAGAATTAGCCACAGCCAAGCCTAAGTCATTATGGCAGTGTACCGAAATAACAGCTTTATTGATATTCGGAACATTTTCTTTTATACCCTTAATTATCCTGCCAAATTCTTCAGGTTCGCTGTAGCCAACAGTATCCGGTATATTAACCGTGTTTGCTCCAGCATTAATCACCGCCTCAACCACTTTATAAAGAAATTCCTTTTCAGTACGGGAGGCATCTTCCGGAGAAAATTCAATATCCGGGCATAGTTTTTTAGCATAGGTTACTGCTTCAACCGCTAAGCGCAGAATCTCGTCTTCAGCTTTTTTAAGCTTGTACTTCATATGTATCTTAGAGGTTGCCAAGAATACGTGGATGCGCGCATTTTTAGCTGGCTTTAGAGCCTCGTAAGAAGCGTCAATATCTTTTTTAATTGAGCGACTTAACCCGCAGATTACCGCACCCTTGATCTCCCGGGCAATATCTCTGACTGATTCAAAATCTCCCTTAGAAGAAATTGGAAATCCCGCCTCGATTATATCCACTCCCAACTCAGCCAAAGAACGGGCAACCTCAATTTTTTCCTTCTGGTTTAAGCTGGCTCCGGGCGCCTGCTCCCCATCCCTGAGCGTCGTATCAAATATTATAATCTTTTCCATATATTTACCCCAGAAACGTCCCCTAGTTTATTTACAGCAAAGAATTGGTTTTGAAAAATTACAGGTTGTTGCCTGGGCTTGCGGTGAAGTTAAATACCAGGCCATACCTAAATATCCAACATCACTTGATGTCCATCCTAGACAATCCCCCCATGCTCCAGAATTATAATAAACAGAATACCAGCCGCTTACAGTAGGCCTTCCGTTAATAAAATTACCTGAACTGCACATACGTGAACCCGAAAATGACAAAGCACATTTCGCATCTCCACCAGTATAACCACCCAGATTGCCATTGTAGGTAATGGTTGTTGCACCAACATATACCGGCGAACCGCCTCCTAAATTAGCATACGCGCTGCCATTTTCAGATGTCATAAATTTATTAGTTGAAGAATCAAAATATATCCTACCTTGGCCGGATGCAGATACAGCCGGAGCAGCAGCTATCCCCCGCATCGAAAGAGTACTGTTTACATCCAAATTATTAGCCACTGTAAGATTATTATAGCTACCATATGGCGATGGATAATAAGTAGATAGGGTAATGGACTCTTCGGCAAAAGCGTGACTTACCATCAGCAATCCTAGGATTAAACCCAATGCTATTTTATTCAGCATCGTTGATCCTCCTTTTTCCTACCTATAACTCTTTCTTAAGATAATAAGTTGTAAATCGATTAGCGGGTGACTTGGGATGTGTCTCACAGCCGCAAATTTGCGGCGAGAGACACTCCCAAGGCAGGACCCGCGAATGCATCCTGCAACTTATTATCCTTATTTCTTCATCCAGGGCATCATATCCCTAAGCTCTTTGCCCACTTTCTCAATTAAATGCTCATCGCTTTCTTTTAACAACTGGTTAAAATTTGGCCTTCCGTCTTCGTTCTCCTTAATCCACTCTTTAGCAAATTTTCCTTTTTGGATCTCTTTTAAGATCTTCTTCATTTCTTTTCTGGTCTTTTCGGTAATGATCCTCTTGCCCCGGCTTAGATCTCCATAACAAGCTGTATTGGATACTCCCCTACGCATCCCGGAAATTCCTTTTTCCTGGATCAGGTCAGTAATTAATTTTAATTCGTGCAAAACCTCAAAATAAGCGATCTCCGGCTGGTATCCGGCATCAACCAAAGTATCAAAACCAGCTTTGATCAACTCGGTTACTCCGCCGCAGAGCACTGCCTGCTCGCCAAAAAGATCGGTCTCGGTCTCTTCGGTAAAAGTAGTTTCAATAACTCCGGCTTTAGTGGCTCCTATTGCCTTAGCATAAGCCAGGCCAATCTGATGAGCCTGTCCAGTAGCATCCTGAAAGATCGCCAATAAGCAAGGAACGCCTTTACCTTCTTCAAACATCCGGCGAACCAGGGCTCCCGGGCCTTTGGGCGCGACCATAAATACATCCACGTTCTTTGGCGGCTTTATCTGTTTAAAACGGATATTAAACCCATGGGAAAAACAAAGGGCCTTGCCTTTTTTTAAATTCGGTTTAATACTTTCATTGTAAACCTTAGCCTGGACATGATCCTGGGTTAAAATCTGGATGATGTCTCCAGCCTTAGCAGCCTCTGAAGCTGGAACCGGAGTAAACCCATCTTTTTTCGCCAGCTCAAAATTCGGCGTGCCTTCCATTTCCGAAACCACCACGTGGCAGCCGGAATCACGCAGGCACAATGCCTGACCCCGGCCCTGAATCCCGTAGCCGATAATCGCGATAGTCTTTTCTTTCAACAAGCTTAAATCGGCATCTTTCTCATAATAAATCTTAATCATCTCAAATTCCCCTTCCATTTAGGGACGGCTCTGAAAACAATCTTAAAGTGTCCCCGAGAACCGTCCCTGAATTTATTAGTAGGCCATAACTATCCTGCCGCCCCGAATTAATTCTTTTATTCCGAATTGAGTGAGCGCTTCCAACAATTGCTTTATCTGGACCCGCTCCCCTACTACCTCTATGATCGCAGTATCAGCCTTATGATAAACAATCTTGGCTAAATATTTATTGATGGCGCTTTCTAATCGGGACTTTTCTTTAGCCGAATAATTAACTTTAACTAAAACTAATTCCCGGTCCACATGTTCCTTTTTAGTAAAATCGGATACGGTAATTACGTCGATAAGCCGGTTGAGCTGTTTTTTTATCTGCTCCAATATCTTCTCATCTTTGGCTTCAACCACAATAGTCATCGCAGAAATTTCCGGATCCAGGGTTTCATTTACGGCTAAAGAAGCGATATTATAACCTCGGGCGCTGAATAACCCGGATATCCTGGCTAAAACACCGAACTTGTTCTCAACTAAAACAGATATTGTGTGTCTCATATTAAGTCTAAACTCCTACTCTGCTATCAACTACCAACTATGAACTAAACTATGCCAACCCCTCTATCATCCGGTTAATAGCCTCACCCGCGGGAACCATCGGCCATACATTCTCTTCCGGATCAACCGCGATATCCACAAATACTACATTATCAGCGTCAAGGGCCTTTTCAATAGCCGGACGGACCTGTTCTTTCTTGTTAACCCGGATACCCACCGCACCGTAACTTTCGGCAAGTTTAACAAAATCCGGACTATAAATCGGAGTATAGGAATAACGTTTTTTATAAAACAGCTCCTGCCACTGCCTGACCATGCCTAAATAACCGTTATTTAAAATAAACACCTTAACATTTATCTTATTAGCCACGCAAGTTGCCAGCTCCTGGATATTCATCTGGATAGAACCGTCGCCGGCAATATCAATAACTTGTTTATTCGGGCATCCGATTTTAGCCCCTATTGCTGCTGGAAAACCAAAACCCATCGTCCCTAACCCGCCGGAGGAAATAAATGTCCGCGGATATATATAGGTAAACCACTGGGCAGCCCACATCTGATTTTGGCCGACTTCAGTAGTAACGATCACATCGCCCTTAGTGACATCATAGAGCTGCTCAATAACGTATTGGGGCTTGATCTTTGCCTCGCCAATCTTATATTTTAAAGGATGTTTCTTCTTCCAGGAATCAACCGTCTTTAACCACTCTACAGTATCTGGGGCTTTTTTAATCTCTTCGATTAATTGCCCTAAAATATTCTTGGCATCACCCACTATCGGAATATCCACTTTGACATTTTTACTGATTGAGGTCGGGTCAATATCAATATGGATGACTTTTGCTGAAGGGGCAAAAGTGTCGATCCTTCCGGTAACCCGATCATCAAAACGCGCGCCCACAGCGATTATCAAATCAGATTCAATAGTCGCGTGGTTGGCGTAAGCAGTGCCATGCATACCCAACATCCCTAGACATAAAGGATGGGTTCCGGGAAAACCGCCTAAACCCATCAAGGTCATAGTAACCGGAACGTTTATCTTTTCTGCCAGAGCCTTTAATTCCTGAGCGGCCCCAGACGTGATCACTCCTCCGCCGGCGTAGATTATCGGCCGCTTAGATTGAGAAATCAACCTGGCTGATTTCTTAATCTGTCCGGGATGGCCGAAATAAGTTGGCTTGTATCCCCGGATATTTACTTCTTCCGGCCAGACAAATTCAATATTCTGCATCTGGACATCCGAAGGGATATCGATTAAAACCGGGCCCGGCCTTCCGGTAGAGGCGATATAAAAAGCCTCCCGGATAATCCGAGCCAGATCTTTAGTATCTTTAACTAAATAATTATGTTTAGTGATCGGCCGGGTTATGCCGGTAACATCCGCTTCCTGAAAAGCGTCATTGCCGATCAAAAAAGATTTCACCTGGCCAGTGATTGCTACCATCGGGATAGAATCCATATAGGCATCAGCAATTCCGGTAGTAAGATTGGTTGCTCCCGGGCCTGAAGTAGCCAGGCAGACCCCTACCTTACCGGTTGCCCGGGCATAACCTTCCGCAGCGTGGGCCGCGCCCTGCTCATGCCGGGTAAGAATAAGTTTCACAGAAGAATCGTAAAGCTTATCAAAAATAGGTAGAACCTGTCCGCCAGGGTATCCAAAGATATGCTCTACGCCTTCCCGCTTCAAACATTCTAATAATATTTCCGCACCAGTCATATTTAATTCAAAATATTGAGTTGTTATTGGGTTGCTTGAGTTATTGAGTTATTTGGGTTACTTGTGTTATTAGGATAGCCCTAGCAACCCTATAACAAACATACTTCCAGTTATAATAAAATGGCTCCTTTATCCGCCGAACTAACCATCTTGGAATAACGGGCCAGATACCCGGTCCTGATCTTAGGAGGAACCGGAATCCATTTCTTAAATCTTTTGTCTATTTCCTGCTTGCTTAATTTTACCTCTAATTTCCTATTCGGTATATCTATAGTAATTATATCATGATCTTTTAAAACTGCAATCACGCCCCTGCTTGCCGCCTCCGGAGAAACATGCCCGATGCAAGGGCCTTTAGTTCCGCCGGAAAATCTTCCGTCGGTGATCAAGGCTACGGAATCAGCCAGGTCCATACCTACGATCGCCGCGGTAGGAGCCAACATCTCGCGCATACCCGGGCCGCCTGCCGGGCCTTCATAGCGGATAACAATTACTTCCCCGCCTTTAATTTTTCCTCCCAGAATCGCTTGCATTGCTTCTTCTTCCCGGTTAAAAATTTTTGCTCGGCCTATGAATTTCATCATCTTAGAGCTCACCGCTGACTGTTTAACAACCGCCCCATTCGGAGCCAAGTTCCCAAACAAGACGGCAATACCGCCCTGCTCATGATAAGCCCGGTTAAACGGCCGGATTACTTCTTCATCAAAAATCTCAGCCTCGTCAGCGATCTCAAATATCTTTCTACCGCTTAAAGTCAGGGTATCATTCAACCTGGATTTTAAACGCTTCAGCACTGCCGGAATACCTCCGGCAAATTCTACATCTTCCATAAAATGCTCGCCGGCCGGTTCCAGATTAGTGATATGCGGGGTCTTCTTGCTAATATCATCAAAAACCTTAAGCCCTAATTTTATCCTGGCTTCATTAGCGATAGCCATAAGATGTAACACCGTATTGCTGGATCCTCCTAACGCCATATCTACGGTAATCGCATTTTGCAAAGATTGTTTATTAATAATATCCAGTGGCTTAATATCTTTTCTAACCAGTTCCACTATCCGCTCGCCGCTGGCCTGGGCAATCCTGCGCTTGTTGGCAGATACAGCTAAAGCAGTTGCGCAACCCGGCAAAGACATGCCTAATGTTTCAGTAAGACAGGCCATGGTATTAGCCGTATATAACCCCTGGCAGGAACCCGCTCCCGGGCAAGCCTCTTTTTCTAAGCATTCTAATTCCTGATTAGAGATCTCATGATTTTTTGCCCTGGCTAAAGCCTCATAAGTATCGTGCACAAATGCCAGCTTTCTGGTTTTATACCTTCCGGAGAGCATTGGCCCAGCAGTAACGATGATCGCTGGGATATTCAAACGGGATACGCCCATCAGCATACCCGGAGTGATCTTGTCGCAGTTAGTCAAACAGACAATCCCATCTAATTGATGAGCATTACAAACAGTTTCAATAGTATCGGCTATGATCTCTCTTGAGGCTAAAGGATAGCACATCCCAAGATGACCCATAGCGATACCATCGCAGATACCCGGAACCCCGAAGAAAAATGGAACACCTCCAGCATAACAAATACCCCGCTCAATATAACGCTCAAGATCCCGCATCCCGATATGCCCGGGAATCAGATCCGTAAAAGAAGTAGCCACGCCGATAAAAGGCTTATCAAAATCCCTTTTAGCTAACCCCGTAGCATAAAGCAGCGCCCGGTGTGGAACCCTCTC
>JBDRLN010000026.1:0-4854 GCA_043812955.1 Candidatus Omnitrophota bacterium
GGAATACCAATAAGAGTAGCGATAGGCACTGAAAAAATCCCCGCCTTAGCGATTATCAACTGAACTGTTTGTTGGGGGACATAATCATGAATGAAAGCTCCTATCCCTACGCCGATTAAAACCCAAAACCAGAGTTTCTTAACGATTGATTTTGCTTCTTCCAGCCCAAAAATAACTCTTTCCTTCAGGCCTTTATATTTTATTCCGCTTTCTATTCCGGGGTTACTATCCATAATGTCTTTTTCCAGATATTTTTCCAGTTTCATTCTACCCAGAATAATTCCTGAGACAATCCCAATAAACATGCCGCTAATTACATACATCAGCATGATCTTCCACCCGAAAAAACCAATCATTAATACCACCAGGTACTCGTTAACCAATGGCGAAGTAATCAAAAACGAAAATGTTGCTCCTAAAGGAACCCCCATTTTGACAAAACTGATGAAGATGGGAATTGAAGAACAGGAGCAAAATGGAGTTATTGCTCCAAACAAAGAGGCAAAAAAATTACCTAAAGATTTTTTCTGGATAATCCAGGCTTTTATTCTCTCCTGCGGCAGGAAACTGCGCAGAAACCCGATCAGGGCTATCAACACAAATAGAAGCAGCAATATCTTTATTGAGTCATAAATAAAAAAGTTTATTGCCGCACCTAACTTGGAACCGGGATCGAGTTTTAAAATAGATACTGTCAGCCAGTCAACAATTAACTGCAGCAAGGTTTATCTCCAGTCTTACCATTATTACAACAGCTCCCGCCATTCTTTGCCTTCTCTTGCATCTTTTTATCCATCTTTTCTACCAAACCTTTAAAGAAAGTCTTTACTTTGCAGCTTTTTTTGTTATTTGCATTTTCTTCCATAGTATCTCTCCTTATCTGAAAAATAGCGCAGGTTAACAGGTCAATTATAGGCGTAATTTTCTATTATATCAAGAGTTTATTAGCGCCGGAAAGGAATTCTGAGGGGCGCAAAAAAGGGACTTGCTTGGACTGCTAAGGATTAAGCTCCTTGTTTACTTTCTGAATATACTTGTCCGCATTTTCCTTGAACATTTCAATACAAGATGCACAACAAAAATTATAGATCTTCCCGTTATATTCATAAGCGGCCTTCACTCTTTCATCAATCTTCTCACCTGTAACCGGACAAATTTTATTGCCAACATTTACGAATCCCTCCGGGGCGGACTTAGTTTCCAGTGTAGTTTCCTGGTTATGTCCACAGCTCATCGCGAAAGACAAATTACTCATTCCTAAAATGAACATTACCGTAACCAAAAATAGAAATATTTTCTTAAACATCTAGGCCTCCTTTATTTTACTTAATCTTCTTTCCTCTCGCCAAGAATAAAGCGTTGGCACAATAAACCAGGCAATCATTTCAATGATCATACCGCCTATGGACGGTATAGCCATAGGCTGCATTATCTCCGCACCCGTTCCTTTTAAAAACATAATGGGAAGAAGCGCAACTATGGTAGTAATCGTGGTTAAAAAGGCAGGCCTTATCCTGCCTAAGCCGGCATAAACTGTCGCTTCAATAATATCCTGGCGCGTCTTTATTTTGTCCTTCCGTTCTCTGAATACATCATCAAGATAAGTAGTAATTAATACACCATCATCAACCGCGACTCCGAAGAGCGCGATAAAACCCACCCAGACTGCCACGGAAAAGTTAAACCCGGAGAAAGCCAAAAGCCAAACCCCGCCTGACAGTGTCACCGGAACCGCGGTAAAGATAAAGGCTGATTTTGTGATGGAGCGAAAATTCATATAAATAAGCATAAAGTTTATCAATAAACTTATGGGCAAAAGTACCGCGATTTTATTTTTTGCCCGCACCTGATTTTCAAACTGGCCTGACCACTTCAGGAAATACCCTTGAGGAAGTTTTACCTTCTCTGCCACCACCTTGGATGCCTCTTCTACAAATCCTACCATATCCCTGCCGCCACGCACATTCATCAAAACATAGGCGCGCAATAACCCGTTCTCAGAGTTAATCATCGCCGGCCCGGTAACAAAATAGATATCCACTAATTGCGCAATAGGAATCTGTGCTCCGTTTTTAGTGGAAACGAGCACGCGGCGAAGCGCATCAATATTATCGCGTAGCTCTCGGGCATAACGCACGCGCACCGGATAACGTTCCCTTCCCTCAACTGTAGTAATCAAGTTTTCCCCGCCTACTGCCATTTCAATTACATCCTGCACATCGCGGACAGAAACGCCGTAACGCGCCAGTTGCTCCCTTTTTATCTTAAACTCAATATAAGGCTTGCCCACAATCTTCTCAGAATACAAGTCTACCGCGCCCTCAACAGTGCGCACCACATTTTCCACTTCCTGGGCAATCTCCTCTATTTTACTTAAGTCCGGGCCAAAGACTTTGACGCCTACTGAGGTACGTATTCCGGTTGCCAACATATCTATTCTATTCACGATAGGCTGGGTCCAGATATTAGAGACACCGGGAATCTGCAGGCTAGCATTCATCTCCTGGATAAGCTTTTCTTTGGTTATACCCTTGCGCCACTGGTTCTTTGGTTTTAAGGTAATGATAGTCTCAAACATCTCTACCGGCGCAGGATCCGTAGCTGATTCTGCCCGGCCGACTTTACCCACCACTATCTCCACTTCAGGAAAGGATTTGATGATTTTATCCTGAATATCGATTACCCTTATTGCTTCTGTCAGCGATACCGAAGGCCGCATTACTGGCATAAACAGAATTGAGCCCTCGTCAAGAGGCGGCATAAATTCACGTCCGATGCGCGGGGCAAACCAAAACCAACCTATGCTCAAAACAGTGACTAATATTAAAGCTAAAAATGACTTTATTTTTTTGGGAAGAATAAATGCTAGCGTGGCAATAACAATAACTAAAAATATGCTGATAGATACGATATTTTTAGGAAAGATAAAAGCTAAACTAGAAATCAGCACAATTGCCGGGATAAATAAAAATGTTACCCGATGCCTTAGGCACCAGCGTAAAATCTTCTCATAATTTTGCTGCAGCCCCCTTACCAGAGGGTTTTCTTCCGGCGGCCGCAGCCGGCCTTTTAAGAAATATAGAGCCAGAACAGGAGTAAGAGTCAAAGCCACAACTACTGAGGCAAGCAGGACAAGAGTCTTGGTCCAAGCTAAAGGGTGGAAGAGCTTTCCTTCTTGCGACTCCAAGGCAAATACAGCCATAAATGAGACCACGGTAGTTAAAACAGCAGTCATCACTGCTGAACCAACCTCACTGGCAGCGCCAAATACTACATCCAGACGCGTCTTTAATCCTTTCTTAATCTCTTCGGCATGAATGATTAGATGCCGGTAGGCATTCTCAGTCATGACAATACCCATATCTACCAGTGTTCCAATGGCAATAGCAATACCGGATAAAGACATAATATTCGCATCTATCTTTAGGTAATACATTGCAATGTAAGCCATTAATACAGAGAACGGTAGAGCCAGACAGATCATTATCCCTGCCCAGATATGCGCTAAGAATGGCACCACCACTGCCATGGTGATAATAAGCTCTAAAATTAAGGCCTCGCGTAAAGTTCCGATAGTGCGATGAATGAGTTCGGTGCGGTCATAAAAGGGAACGATCTTGACTCCCGGAGGTAATCCTTTTTCCAGTTCCTTAATCGCCTCTTTTACGCGATGGATTACCTGCATGGCATTCTCGCCGTAACGCATCAACACTACTCCACCTACTGCCTCCTGGCCGTCTTTATTCAGCGCGCCTCGCCTGAACTCCGGGCCTAACTGCACAACAGCAATATTCTTTACGGTTACCGGAACCCCGCTATATTCACCTACCACAATATTCTCAATATCCTCTAAAGATTTAATAAAGCCTAAGCCGCGGATGATGTATTCCATGGCATTATTTTCAATAACCTTGGCGCCTACATCAATATTGGATTTCTTTACTGCTTCCATTATTTCGCCTAAATGCACGTTATAGGCCAGCATCTTATTGGGGTCAATATCTATCTGATACTGTTTGACAAATCCGCCGATAGAGGCGACTTCAGAAACTCCCTCCACGCTATTTAGCTGATAGCGGATAAACCAATCCTGCAGGCTCCTTAATTTATCCAGGCTGTAGCCCTTACCTTCTACCGTATACCAGAATACCTGGCCTAAGCCGGTAGCATCCGGGCCTAAAACCGGAACCACGCCCATAGGCAGGCGGCCGGAGGCGAGATTTAATTTTTCTAAGACGCGCGAGCGCGCCCAATAATAATCCACCTTATCATGGAAGATAAGATAAACTTCTGAGAAACCAAAAGCGCTTGAGGCGCGAATAGTCTTTACTCCCGGAACCCCGCGCAGGGAAACAGAAAGAGGATAGGTTACCTGATCCTCCACGTCCTTGGCAGAGCGGCCCGGCCATTCAGTATAGACGATAACCTGCTTCTCTCCTATATCGGGTATGGCATCAACCGGAATATTGGTCATCGCCCAGAGTCCCCAGAAAAAGACCGCAATGTAAATGACAAAAACCACAAAAGGCGTTCTTAAACAGTAATTTATAAGTTTATTAATCATAATCTTTAGTGGCTATGCTGCGTTTTTCTCTCCGGTCCTGCCTGCTCCCCTTCGCCTTTTATCTCAGTGGCGCTGCCCCATAAAGCAGATATACCTCCGGTAAGCTGGCTTTGGGAATCAATCAAAAAGTTGCCCTGGGTGACCACAATGTCATTTTCTTTTAGGCCATTTATTACCGGATAGAACCCGCGCTCTTCTCCATCCACTATAGCTGTGGCTTCTGGCGCAACCTCTACTTCCTGAGCCTGGAACTGCCCCAAACCCCGCTCCAGATAAACAAGCTTTCTTAA
>JBDRLN010000027.1:0-20950 GCA_043812955.1 Candidatus Omnitrophota bacterium
ATTTAGTAAACCGTTAGAAATCTGATCATCTTTACCTGCTGTGAATCCTCAAGATTCCTAACTGGGCAAACAATGACAAATAAAAAAAACCGTAAGATCAGTCATCCTGTCCCTACGGCTAAGACTTCTAAACTTTTACTGCTATAAGTATAACACCAATCCCTAGCTTGTCAATGGATATTTTTCCGGGGACACATTACTAAATTGACCCTTAAAAACCAATAATTTAGTATTATTCCCCTACAATTCTTCCCAGGGGAGAGAAATATCGCCGATAATTATCTTACCGGTAAACTTACGGGCTTCTTTCTTTATTAGTCCTTTTTTCAACAAGCCAAATGTTACTGTCTTTTTTGCCCGAAGCGCATTACCTAAAGGCCTTCCGGTATCCGCGTCCAATCCTGAGGGAATATCCAAAGATAGAATCGGAATTTTGCTTGTATTGAGAATACTGAATAATTTTAGATAAAAACCATCCAGCTCACCCTTTATCCCGATACCAAAAATTCCGTCAATGATCAAATTACACTTTTTTATCTCTTTTTCCAATCTGTCGAGTAAGCGGCCACTTCTGACTATTTTAATTTTTTGCTTAATTTTTTGCAAAATTTTATAATTTACCTCAGATTCTTCGCTAAACTTTTTATTTTTCCCTACTAAATAAATCTTGACCTGAATGCCTTTATTTATTAAATGCCTGGCGCAGACCAAACCATCTCCTCCGTTATTCCCGTAACCGCAAAAAATAGCGACCCGGCTTAGGCCTTTTTTCGCTAACATCTTCAATGCTTCTTCGGCTGCCGAGCGTCCGGCATTCTCCATCAGGACAAGTGCCGGGATACCGTAGCGCTTTGTCGCCAGACAATCCAATTTCTTCATCTGTCTTGCAGTAACTATTTCCATTTTTTATATCTTAATAAATAAAGGAGATTTTTACTGTCAGCGGGTGGCTCGGGATGTGTCTCACAGCCGCAAATTTACAGGCAAACAGACGCTCCCGAGACAGGACCCACCCCAATAATAAAAATCCCCTTTATGCGTAAACCGCCAGCCATATTATCTTCTCGCGCAGAGAAGTCCACTCTACGCGATGAATTGTTTGCGCCGGGATAAAAACGTAATCCCCCGGCCTTAACTTAATTAAACGATTATCTTTACGGAACCTTAATTTAGCAACTCCCTTTAACACTATCACCCATTCAGCGCGCGCCTCCTTAAGCCACATTCCTTTCTCAGCAACCTGGCCCTGGGAAATTATCCGTTCGATTTTAAGCGTTTTAGTTTTTAGAATAGTCTGAAATATCTCCTTATCTTTTAGACCGGGAATTTTAGCATAAATATTGCCGCATTTTAATCTTTCCATATTATCTTATCTCTTGCCGCGATTTACATCCTTTAAATACCCTTCCGTAAACTTTATTATACTATTCATCATCGCGACTGTTTGGGCCGGATATTTTCCTACTGCTGATTCCGCTGAAAGCATCACCAAATCAGTCCCGTCTATTATAGCATTGGCGACATCGGTTACCTCAGCCCGGGTAGGCCTGAGGTTTTCAGTCATACTCTCCAGCATCTGGGTTGCGGTTATCACAAACTTACCCGCACGGTTACATTTCTTGATAATCATCTTCTGCAGGACCGGGATTTCGTAGATGGGCAGCGATACCCCCATATCTCCGCGGGCGATCATTATCCCGTCAGAAACTTTGATTATCTCGTCAATATTCTTTATCCCTTCCCTATTTTCGATCTTGGCAATAACCCGGATTTGCGAATTTTCCCCAAGAAGCCTTTTTACCTCCAATATATCTTTCTTGGTACGCACGAATGACTGGGCGATATAATCAACCCGGTGTTTTTCGCAGAAAAGTATATCCTGCTTATCCTTAACGCTTATCCCGCCAAATACCAACCTGGCTTCCGGGATATTTACTCCCTTATGCTCCTTCAACTCGCCTCCGATCACCACTCTTGTCTTCAGCTTACCTTTACCATGCCCGATCACCTCCAGGCCAATATTTCCGTCATCAATAAATACATGCTGGCCTTTTTTTATATCCCGCAAATGCCCTTGATAGTCAAAGGGGATGATCCCGACTGTGCCCGGGATATCTTTTTGAATAAGCCAGGCTATCTGGTTTTTTTTAAGTACTACCGGCTGGGCCAGCCTGCCTACCCTTATCCGATGGCCCTGCAGATCACCCAGAAGCTTTATATGCCTTCTATGTTTCGTATTCAGGCTGCGGACCAGACTTATCCTTGACGACAATTCCTGTATACTGCCATGCGAAAAGTTGAGACGCGCGACATCCATTCCCGCAAAAAGCATTTTTCTTATCACCGTCTCGCTAGATGACGCCGGGCCTAAAGTGCAAATTATCTTTGTTTTAACCATTTAAATAATCCTCACTCCGTTTATCCAACGATACTGATCTGATCCTTACCGAATTCTATGGAATCTCCTGAGCGCAGCTTACGGCGAATCCGCGCTTCAACCTGCCCATTGACTTTAATTAAACCATCCTGAATATATTGTTTGGCCTCAGTCCCGCTCGCAGCCAGGTTCGTCGCTTTGAGTAAATTATCCAACTCAATAAACTCACTCTTAAGTTTGAACTCCATTTTAATACCTTTATTTTTTAAAATCAAACGCCGGATGCTTAATTATAAGCCTCAGGGCTTTTTTAAGCAAGCTCTTCCCCGGCTCTTTACGATGCCACGGTGACGCACCAGATGGATGCGGTAAAGCAATAACATCAAAATGATACCCGACTACTATCTTTTCATACTTACGGCCGATAATAAAATCGAGCTTTTGTAAAGGAAGAAATTGGGCAATAGCCAGCTTCCCGACAGGAATCACCAGCTCCGGCTTTAAAATATCCAATTCCCGTCTAAGCCACACTGAGCAATTCAACACTTCCTCCGGTGACGGCACCCGATCCCCGCCTGCGGGGTTCTTCCCTGGAAAACATCGGCACACTGCAGCCATATATATGGAAGCGCGGAATTGCTTTTCACTCATTCCTGCTGCTTCGCTAAACCAGCGAAAAAGAGTCTTACCAGCAGTCCAGGCAAACGGCCGGCCAATTTTCGGTTCCTTGTCTCCCGGCGCCTGCCCTACCAGTAAAATTTTACTCACTACCGGACCGCCACTAACAGGAGGCGGATACATTTTAGGGCAAAACAGACATTGTCGCAGCTTTTTAACATGCCTGTCAAGCTTCCCAAATAAGGGGTCAGATTTATTTTTTGAAAAATAATTCTGACCCCTTATTTTAACCACCTTTTTGCTTTTATTCACTGTAGTATAGACCCGGAGAGAAGCTCTCTGGCTCCGTTCTTATCCTGAATATATACTTCCGGAATGAATTCTACTGAATTAGGGATAAGATCAGCTATAACTTTTTTTAATCGATTTTGCTGGGTTTCATTTTCAAGGTCAAATATAGGATTCTGGCTAAGATCGTTTAATAAAAGGATCACCGGATCCCGGGGAAATATAAAATCCTTCAACAGCCGCTTGATAAGCAGATCCAAATAATCTGGTTTATCTTTAAATACATCCACAGCGGTCTTAAAAGTTATCTTCCCCCAATCTTCAGTAGTCACTTTACGAAAAAGCGCGTAGGCTGAAGAATATTTTATCAGCGTAACTTCACCCGGCGCTAATCTAATGGCTTCATTTATAATAAGAGTAGTCAGTTCAGCATGTTTAAAGGTTTTGACTTCCTTGTGAATATCAATGGTCAGCAGGTCAAAGATATGCACCCCGCGCACTCTGGACGCGGCATCGATTACGCTACGCTTTACAAAATCCTCTACCGCATCCCAAAGGATCAATTCATCCTCCCGGATAAAATTTAATGCTAAAATATTACAAGCCTGATCTTCACGGATCGCCTTATATTGACGGACCTTATCCTCATCATGCCCGATATATGAAATCTCATCAAACAGCGGCATATTTTGGAAAAGATTTGAATTCTGAAATCCGTAATCAATTAAATTCATAATGGTTATTCAAGCCAGCCTCTTGCCTTCCAATATTGATATTCTTCTTCCCATTCTTTTTTTCTTAATTCCACGATCTTGCGGAAATGTTGTTTGCCTTTTTCGATAAGTTCCAACTGCTGCGGATAAGCTTTTTTTTCTTTTATATCTAAAGCCAGTTGCTTGCCTAATTCAAAAGCCTGGTCTTTCTTCTGCTCAACTGAATAAGCGGCAGAAGATACACCCCCGGAATATTGCGCTGCGCAAGTATGGGCATATAACCTGATATAATCCAGCACATCCTGATCTATACCACTTCCCGAAGATACCACCCCTACAATATATTTACCCAAGAGCCGTTTGCAGTGGATAAAATGGGCTGAACGATCAAACAAGGCTTTCATCGAAGCAGTAACCTGGTTTATATAGTTAGGCGTTGCCAGAATTATCCCATCGCATTCAAGCATCTTCTTCAAGATAATATTCGCATCATCCGCGATTCTACAATGCAATATTTTTTTATGACATTCCTCGCAATGTTTGCAAAAGAATATTCTAAAATCATCTAAATGGATAGTTTCGGTATCAACCCCCTCCTGCTCCGAGGCTTTTAAAACCTCCTTGGCCAGAAAAAATGTTTTACTATTTTCTTTATGCGGGCTGGAAGAAATAAGTAATACTTTCATATATCTCCTTTGATTAAAAACCTGGGGACGTTTCTATGGTTTTACCAATGTAACTAAAATATTAATTGTTTTTTCTATTTATCTCACTCGACGCCCTGAGTGCCACCCCCTAGAACAGTTAAAAATTATTCCCAAATATTATGTTATAATATTGTTTTAAAGAACGCAGGGAATTAAAAAGCAAAGAGCCTAAAAACCAGCTTAAAATAATAATTATTAACGTTATAATTATCTTATTTTTCTGGCTAAAACTGGGATTTAACCAGACCAAAGGCAAGGCCAGTGGACCGACACTTATAAGAGCAGTAACCAGTGTAGCGGTTTTAAAATACCACTTTACCTCCGGTAGTTTTTCTTTTAACTCTTTTCCGCAGAACCTGCACAATATCGCTTCATCCTGTATTTCTTCGGCACAAAATGGACATTTTTTCATCTCTTACCCCCAAGCAACTATTAATTGTTTTTTATTTATTTCTTCTTGAAAGTATTCAATTTATCCCTATACATCTGCTTTCTCTCTCTCAACAGTCTTGATATATCCTTCTGTCTTCTGGTAATTCGTTCTCTTGGCATTGTCTAAGCTACTCCTTCTGCAACAATGTCCTTAATGCCCAACCGACAAAACGGATGGGAAATAAAATCAAGTAAAGGATTAATATTTTAACAATAAATACTTTACTGAAAAAATAAGCTGCTAATTCCGACCGATAAACTGCGTTAGAATTTACATAGCTTGATTCTTTCAGTTCCGATTTAATACGCACCGTATCCATAAATTCTTTTATTCGTTTTTCAATAAGTTTTGGCGGCGGATTAAGGGCCTCTTTCATGATCTCTTTAGTATTAAACCCGCTGCGAATCTCCGGATATATATTTATAGTGTATGTTTCTCCGCTCTGAAACTCCAACTTATATTTCGGGAATACCACGGGCACTGTGGGAAGAAACCGCAGGATTGCATATAATATAACCACTAACCCCATTATTATCAGCCCTTCTCTGGCTATTATCCGCTTAATCTTTTGATTATCCATTATGCCTCCAAAATACTATTAATTGTTTTTTATTCATTTTTTTCACCCCATTTTATCTTTCATTTCTCTAAAAGCATCTTTTATTGCCTGTTTTATGATGAAATATAAAGCTAACATAAATATAAATCCAATAATAATAAATGGCATTATATTTCCCCTTTCATGTTCTAAAACCTAGGTCTGTTTATACGGTTTTGGTTTTCCTGTCCCCCTTAGAATTTATCTCTTTTAATTATACTGCAATCCACCGCGAATTCAACGTATCATTCCCTTCATAAAAAAATCCCCAGAAGCATCCCCTAGTTTTCTTTCTCATACAGCTTAATCACGCTGATAAAATGGTCGGCGTAGGTTTTTAGTTTGTGTTCGCCTACTCCAAAAACCTGGGAGAAGGCTTCGCGGGTGATGGGCTTCTGGGAGGCCATGTCTTTCAGGGATCTGTCGCCGAAAATAATATAGGCGGGGACGCCTTGAATTCTGGCTAATTCGGCTCTTTTGTGCCGGAGCAATTCAAATAACTCCTCATCCACGCCGGAAAAATCTCCGGCTTTTTTGGCTTTCTGACGGGCGGCAATAGCTTTCTTTTTCTCCGCGACCAGTGGCTTGGCTAATATCGGAATGACCTCTCCGTTTAAAAGTTGTTGGCCAAGACTAGTCAAGGCCAGAGTGTCATATTCTCCCTGACGCTCCAGAAAACCCTGACCAATTAGCTGTTCAATCAGATAACGGATAAAGGTTAGGGTTTGGCTGGACATGACCGCGAAATACGGATTATCTTGATGACCCCATCTGGTGATCTGGTCAGTGAGATTTCCTTTTAAGACGTTGGCCAGGTAGGCGGCGCCAAAACCCTGGTCATCATTATATCTGACTGCGGCGACGCAATTGAGGATCTTTTGGCCGAGGGCCAGAGGTTCATCGACCATATCCACTTCTCCCAGGCAATAATCGCAGGCCTGACAGGTTGATTGCTGGTATTCCTGGCCGAAATAATTGACGAAAACCTTGTGCCGGCATTGGGGCTGAGCGCAGAAATTATACATAATCCTTAATTTATCCATCATTACCTGACGGTTAGCAGACTGCTTGGAGAAAAACTCCCAGACCCGGAAATCGCCTCCGCCGTAAAACATGTAGCAGTATGAGGGCAAACCATCCCTGCCAGCGCGTCCGGTCTCCTGGTGATAATGCTCGATGCTCTTGGGCATGGCGGCGTGGATCACAAAACGGATATCCGGGCGGTCAATGCCCATACCAAAAGCTACGGTGGCGACGATAATATTCACTTCTTCACGGATAAAACGCTCCTGGTTTTCATGGCGCTCTTCATCGGTCAGCCCGGCGTGATACGGCAGATTTTTATATCCCGATTTATTCAGCTTTTTGGAGATATCATCCACGTCTTTGCGGCGCAGGCAGTAAATGATCCCCGCTTCCCGATGATGTTTTTCTAATACTTCAGTGAGCTGAGGAATAATACTCTGCCGGGGCATAACCCGGTAAGCCAGATTAGAACGATCAACCGAAGCTATATTAATCTTTGGATGAACAAATCTTAGCTGAGTGAGAATATCCTCCTGGACTTCTTTAGTGGCGGTGGCGGTAAAGGCGTGGATATTTATTCCCGGGAAATTGTCTTTAATGGCTCCGAGCTGACGGTACTCATCCCGGAAATCATGGCCCCAATGACTGATACAATGGGCTTCATCGATGACAAAAAAAGACAAAGCAACCGAGTTTAATAACTCCAGGGTATCTTCAGTTTGTAGGCGTTCAGGAGAAATATATAATAGTTTGACCTGATTTCTGCGGATCAGCTCGATCACCTTGCGCTGCTGACCAACGGTCTGGCTGGAATTAAGGCAAACGGCCGGGATGTCCATGTCTTTAAGTCCGTCGACCTGGTCTTTCATCAGAGATATCAGAGGCGAGATGACCACAGCCATCCCCTCCTTAAGAAGAGCGGGAAGCTGGAAACAAAGGGATTTTCCACCGCCAGTAGGAAGAATGGTTAGAGTTTCCTGCTCATCCAGGATAGACAAAATAGTATCTTCCTGCCAGGGACGAAACTGGGTATAACCCCAGTAGCGTTTGAGGCAAGCGAACATTTCCTTAGATATGTAATTAGGGGACATGGTTGGATGAAATCGGGTTCTAGCTAATTGCAAAACGTGTTTAGTTTATGTGATTGATAAATTTTCCAGGTATTCCCAGCGCTGGTTAGCTTTCTCCAACTCAGAAGTGAGCTCTTCGGACCTGGACTTGGCTTTCGCGATCTCCCCAGGGCTTTTCTGGTAAAAGTTAAGATCCACAAATAGAGTATATAGCGCTTTTTGCTCCTCTTCCAGTTTTTCTATTTTTAGGGGGAGCTCATCTAATTCCTTCTGCTCCTTAAAAGTAAGCTTACGCGGAATAATCGGCTTTTCTTTTTTTACCGGCTCTTTTTTAACCTTGATCTTAGGCTGCACAGGCGGCGCTGCTAAAATATGACGCTGGCTTAACCAGTCGTCATATCCTCCAGGGTATTCGTTGACCACACCGTTACCCTCCAGGGCAATAGTCGAGGTCACCACATTGTTCAGGAATTGCCGGTCATGACTGACTAAAAGCAAAGTACCTTCATACTCCAAAAGTAATTCCTCCAATAGCTCCAGGGTCTCGATATCCAAGTCATTGGTCGGCTCATCCATCACCAGAACGTTAGACGGCTTAGAGAATAACCGGGCGAGGAACAAACGGTTGCGCTCTCCTCCGGAGAGAACCTTAACCTTGGTCCGACTACGGTCCGGGGCAAACAGAAAATCCTGCAGATATCCCAGTATATGCTTGGGATTCCCGTTAATGATTATGGTTTCGCTTGAACCATTGATATTCTCAGCCACAGTCTTTTCTTCATCCAACTGTTCGCGCAGCTGGTCGTAATAAGCGATCTCTAAGTTAGTACCTAAAGTGACTTTTCCTCTTTGCGGACTAAGCTGACCCAGGAGGATCCGTAAAAGCGTAGTCTTACCACTGCCATTGGGGCCGATCACCCCAATCTTATCCTGGCGCATGATATTAGTAGTAAAATCCCGGATCAGACATTTGTCGCCATAACTAAAATGAAGCTGGAATGCCTTAATCACCTTGTGACCGGAGAGAATTGATTTTTGGGCCCGTAGGCGCACCAGGCCTTCCTCTTTGCGCTGTGTACTCTTCTCTTGCCTTAAACGCTCCAGGGCCTTAACCCGGCCTTCATTACGGCAGCGCCTAGCCCGGATACCCTGGCGGATCCAGACTTCTTCCTCGGCTAACTTTTTATCAAAATGATCCCATTCGGACTCTTCAATATCCAATGCCGCTTGTTTTCGCTCTAAGAAAGTTTTGTAATCGCAGGCCCAGCTAAAGATCCTGCCCCGGTCAAGTTCAAGTATCCGGGTCGCCAAATGGGTCATAAACATCCGGTCATGAGTTACAAAGATTACCGTGCCCGAATAATCAGTTAGAAATCCCTCTAGCCAATCAATAGTATCAATATCCAGATGATTAGTTGGCTCATCTAAAAGTAAAACCTCCGGCTTTAACACCAGGGCCTTAGCTAAAAGCACCCGGCGCTTCTGACCGCCGGATAGGCTTTGAAAATCGCTATCCGCATCTAGCTTCATCTGGGAAATGACATACTCCACCTGGTTATTCACATCCCAGCTGGCGGTGTGGTCCAACTCTGCCTGCACGCTATCCAGCCGACGAAGCAATTCCCGGGTATGTTCGGTATGCAGGCGATGAGTAAGCTGGTGGTACTGACTTAAAAGATTAGCCCGCTCTCCCAGTCCAGAAAGAACAATATCATAAACATTTCCCTGAATCTCCAGCGGCACTTCCTGAGGTAATTGCGCAACCTGGATGCCTTTTTGCAGGACTACTGAGCCATCATCAGGCGGAAGTTCACCAACCATTAACTTCATCAGAGTGGTTTTTCCTGCGCCGTTACGGCCAAGCAAGGCTACCCGCTCGCCCGGTTCCAATTGCAAATTTAAGCGATCAAAAATAAGCGGACCGCTGAATTTTAAACTGATATCCTGTAAACTGATCAATGCCATAAAACCTCTTTTAATAAAACCATCTATACTAATAACAATTTAGATTATTTTATTAGTTGGAAAATTTTTTTCGGACTTTTAACCGTAGGATAAATATAAACGCTTAGGCGCGGTCTTTACGCTTGCGGAAAGCCGGCTTCTTTCTTCCGCCGGATGAACGATTCTCCCTACCCTGCGATTTATCAAAATAGCTATCTTGAGCAGGAGTTCTTTCTCTTGGGCTACGATCGAATTTTGCCTTAAAAGAATTACCGCCATCCTTACGCTTAGCAAAACAATCTTTGCAGTATACCGGACGATCTCCGGTAGGTTTAAAAGGCACTTCACATTCGGTATTGCACTCCGCGCAGATGGCTTTAGTAAAACTTCTCTCCCTGAAACTATTCTCCCGGCCTCCTCTGTCGCGCCGGAAAGAGTTATCAAAACGCTGGAAAGACCTGGAATGCTCTTTTCTCTCAAAAGGCCTTTCTGAAGATTGAGCAATCAGAGAATCGATCTTCCTTTCCAGCATAACCAGTTGCTGCTGGATTTTATCAATTGAAGCAGTCATATCCGGCTGAACCTGTTCTTCTACTGAGGACACTTTACGTTTAAAAAGTTTCTTCATCTTGCTCCTTATTTTAGGACAATAAAACTTATCAATAATAGGGGACGTTTCTATTTTAAAAAAATGGAAGCAGCTAAAAATCAAACCTTTCGCTTTTTTAAAAAAATCTTTACTTTAAAATTTTCCCAACATCCCCAGGGTAAAAGCCATCACGAAAAGGGCAACCGTCTCAATAATACCAAGCACAATGATGTAATTGCCAAACCCTTTTCCTATCTCGCCCATGGCGTCACAGGCTACTGCCGCGCATTTTCCCTGCGCGTAAGCGGAAGCTCCTATGGCCAGCCCCGCGCAGGCGCCAAGCCCCCAGAGATACTGCCCTTTACCGGCGATCTCAAATATCTTATTCATAACAATTAGGCCGTAAATCGTCTGAGTAAGGGGGGCGCCCACGAATGCGACTAGCATAAAATTAGCGGCTTTATTCTGCGAGAAATTCTTCTTCCACGCGCCTATCGCAGACATACCCGCCACACCAGCGCCAAGTGCAGAACCTACAGCAGAAAAAGCCAACGCCATTATTGCGCCAAAATCCTTGAATTGCCCTATTAATCCTATCTCCATATCTCTTCTCCTGTTTTAACTTAAATCTTCTTTAAACGGTTTATACACCCTGCCGCTCCAACTTATCCCGACGTGGCCGCAAAACTCTAACACATTGAGCCTAATGCCGTGAACCAGAACAGACATAGGCCCGAGCATCAGATTCAACACATGGCCGGTAATAAGAATAATCAAAGCGAGTAAAATATTCAATATGCCGCCTTTGCCTACGCCTGCCGCCATAGAATTAAATGCATCCGCAATCGCAACTCCCGCCAGTCCCACGGCAAAAAGACGGACATAAGAAACCACGTCAGTAAAATTGTTCATCAGGTTCAGGGCTACGGAACCCAGGCCCGAGCCTATCGCCTTTAAAATATTCTTCTGCGGACTGGTAAATAAGATAACCAGAGAAATACCCGCTAAAAACAGCCATTTAACAAAGAGCGGAAAGGCATCCCCTAAAATCAAACTCCTGGCCAGGAAAAATGCGGTCCATAAGATAAAAATCCATCCGATTTCAGCCAAAGCGGTAAAAGAGGGTATTTTTAAGGCTGCTCTCCAGGAATGAGCGATAGATAAATGCAGAGCGCCGAGAAAAAAACAGAATGCTTGTAAATTTTTGGTATCTTGTAAGAGCGGCAATAGCGGCTTCCAGCCTACCGCGGCTAACCAGGACTGGCCAAAAAAAACTCCAGTTAATAACCCCCAGATCATAGCGCAAAAACTTAAAACATAAAATAGAAAAAAAACAGATTTTTCCTTTATCTTTTTTCCCCATTTCATCTGAGCAAAGATAGTAAGCATAAAATATACCCCGCCATAACCTGCATCTCCTATGAGCATGCCGAAAAAGATAGAAAAAAATATCAAAAATGGCAGACTGATATCCAATTCTTTATACCCGGGAATGATTTCTATTAACTTAAAAACCGGGGCAATCATAGAAATAAATTTGGAGTTACGGATAAGCGTAGGAACAAAATCCTCCTGCGACGGCTCGCTCACCACCAAACCCCATTGTTCAGTATTAACCACCCTCTTTAAATCCGCTTCACAGTCATACGGAAGAAAACCTGTTAAATAGGCAAGGGCTCCGGCCTCACCCATCCCGTTTAAAACACGGTAAAACTCAAGATCCCTCTCAAGTCCCGCTTTTATCTTGATAAAATTCGGAAAATAACAGAAAAAGGAACGCAGCTCATCCTGAAGCAATTCAATTACTCTTTTATCTTCGGCAATCCGATCTTGCATCTGCGCTATACCATTTTTAGGAAGTTTAAATTCTTTTAATTCGATGTCTAACGGCTTATTGGAAATTACCAGACAATAGACAAAGCTGCCTTTTACAAAAACCTTTCTCACCACTGCCTGATCAGGCAAATTCTTCATTTCTCTCGCCGGCACTTGGCAGAGTTTTATAAAAATTCCTTTTTGGGCAAGCTGATAGATGCTTTCCGGATCAAAGTCCCCCCAATCCTTCCACTCTTCTATTTTAAGCAATAACCCCCGAGAGTATTCTTCTAATTTATCCCATCTCTTCCAGGTATCTAATATATGCCGGCAGGCCAGCCTCCAGTCCGTAAAATCCTTTCGGGTCAGGCTTTCATTGCAACCGGTGGAAAATCCCGTCTCTTGTAATACCTCTGTAGCCTGATTGATCAAAACCAGGTCTTCTCTCAGACACGAGATATCCTTGCCTTTTGGCTCCTGCTGCTCTTCAATATGTAAGACTCCAAATGCGCGCAGTTTTTTAATCGCTGCCTGCGCATCTTTTAACTGCAAAATTATAGTTATCTTTTTCATCGGCACAATCACGCCGCTACCTCCACCAGAGCCATATCTTCAATCTTTCTTTTAGCGATTTTACTTCTTCCGACTGCGTTAGCCATCTGGTCACCGATATAAATTTTAATTAAGTGTATAGCCTCGCGCGCCTGAGGTATCTTTACTTTTTCAAAAAGATTCACCCGCTGGGCAGTAATACGCAACTCCTGCTTAAGTATCCGCACGCCTTCATCAATGGTGGCGATCTCTTTTTCCAGGGTAATTAAACCCTTGAATGCCTCAACCGCAACGTCAACCCATAATGGCGTACCGAATAAATCGTATTCCGCAGGTTCAAATTGGGCCATTACAAAAACAGGTATATCTATTCCAGCGATATTTTTGGCCCGGGTAACAACATCCCTAAGCTTAATCCACTTTGAAATATCCACTCCCGGATCTGCCAGTAGTCCGACCCAGGGCCTAATCGCTTCTCTTTTTTTGCTCTCAGCCTGTTTTCTTTCCGTAAGGATGTTTATCTGGTAATTTATTTCAAGTTGCAGCTGCTGTTTTTTTAACTGCAGGGTGGGCAGGTATCGCTCGTATTGACAAAGGGCATCTCGCTGCTTTTTCAGCTCTGCCTTGGTAAGCTTTATCTTGGCCATTTTAAAAATTACTAGTTATCAGTTACGAAATACCAGCCCCGGGCTTAGCCGGCCAGTATTTTTCAATCATGGATTTCTTAATACCCGTCTCTTCAGAAGTAAAACTCTCAGCGAGTATGCTCCAGCCAAGATCCAAAGCTTCTTCCAGCGGCATATTCACCTTAAGAGACATTAACCTGCTTTCAAAAGACTTGCCGTAATTCAGGAGCTTTTTGTCCCAAGAACTCATTTGAAAACCCATTGCCTGTTTCTCAAGAGCCTGGCGATAACTGGCAAACAGCTGAAGCATAGTATCCATGATTGTGCGGTGATCATCGCGGGTCTTAGCGTTAACCTGCTGTTTTAATCGGCTTAACGAACCAAATGGTTCGATTACTCCATTCTTCAGATAGAATTGGCCCTCGGTAATATAGCCTGTGTTATCAGGGATAGGATGTGTAACATCATCTCCGGGCATCGTGGTAACCGCCAGGATTGTAATAGAACCTGCGTCTTCAAAGTCTACAGCCTTTTCGTAACGGCTGGCCAACTGGCTGTAAAGATCTCCGGGATAGCCGCGGTTTGAAGGCACCTGCTCCATGGTAATCGCTATTTCTTTAAGCGCATCGCAAAAGTTAGTCATGTCACTGAGTAAAACTAAAACGCGTTTACCCTGCAAAGCAAACTGTTCTCCAACAGCTAAGCTTATATCCGGGACAAGTAAACATTCGACCACAGGGTCTGACGCGGTGTGTATAAACAAGCTGGAGCGCGAAATCGCGCCATGCCTATCCAGGGTATCCCGAAAATAAAGATAATCATCGTATTTTAAACCCATCCCGCCTAAAATAATAATGTCCACCTCAGCCTGAATGGCAATCCTTGCCAGAAGTTCATTGTAAGACTCTCCGGCAATAGAAAAAATAGGCAGCTTCTGAGATTCAACCAGAGAATTAAAAACATCGATCATAGGGATACCCGTGCGTATCATTTTGCGCGGGATGATCCTTTTGGCTGGATTTACAGGAGGGCCTCCGATTTCAATCAATGAATCGCTTAAAGAAGGCCCCTTATCTAATGGTAGTCCGCTTCCGTTAAAAACCCTGCCCAGAAGATCCGCTCCGCTGGCAACGCGCATTGAATGCCCCAGAAATCTTACCTTGTCCCCGGTTGAAATACCCTTACTGCCGGCAAAAACCTGTAAAGATACCCGTTTGCCCGCAATGCGTATGACCTGAGCCAAGGAAACTCCGCGCCTGGTAAACACCTGCGCGATCTCTGAATAACCGATACCTTCGGCTTCTACGCTAATAACATCTCCCGAGATCTGCACAATATTGGTATAAACTTTATACATTTGCCTTTTCTTTCCGTTTCTTCTCTTCAAGCAGCAAAGAAATTTCCCGCTCGCTATTTAGAAACTCCCTGCTTTGCCAAACGCTTGAATTCCAACCGTTAAATAGCTGGCGCAATCTCTGAAAATAATTCAGGGCCTCTTCATTATCGCTAAAATAAAAAACTGAATCTAAGATATTATAAATAAAATTAAATATATAAATCTGCCTTTCCCTGGAACTGGCCTCATCCACCTTATCAAAGGCATTCTGCTGTAAATACACAAAATCCAGGAATTCACCTTTAAGATAATCAATGTAATCTGCTAAAGAAGTCCCCTCTTCTCCGACAACCTTCATCATCTGAGCTATTTCATGACTCTTGCGCAGGATCTCATGGCCCCGCCTGACCTGCTTCTCGTCAATAAAGCTACTATATTTGCTCCAACTTATCAATGGATCAACGGCCGGATACCTTCTGGCATCAGAGCGCTCGCGCGACAACCCGTGAAACGCGCCTACCACTTTTAAAGTAGCCTGTGTTACCGGCTCTTCAAAATTGCCTCCGGCCGGACTCACCGTTCCTCCAATAGTAAGCGAACCAATAGAGCCGTCATAGAGCCTGACTATGCCGGCGCGTTCATAAAAAGAAGCTATCCGCGACTCTAAATAAGCAGGAAAGGCTTCCTCTCCCGGAATCTCCTCAAGGCGCCCGGAAATCTCGCGCATAGCCTGCGCCCAGCGCGAAGTAGAATCGGCAAGCAATAAAACATTCAATCCCATCTGACGGTAATATTCCCCTATTGTCACGGCTGTGTAAACGCTGGATTCGCGTGCCGCAACCGGCATTGAACTTGTATTACAAATAATAATAGTGCGGTCAATTAAAGGCTTATCGGTACGCGGGTCAATTAATTCCGGGAAGGTCTTTAAGGTTTCTACTACTTCTCCGGCTCGTTCTCCGCAGGCGGCAATCACAACCACATCTACTTCCGCGTGGCGGCTAGTCAGCTGCTGAAGAACGGTTTTACCGGCGCCAAAGGGCCCTGGCAAGCAATAGGTCCCGCCAAGGGCAACCGGAAAAAGAGAATCAATAATCCTCATTTTAGTCACCATCGGCTTTAAAGGCTTTAATTTCTCAGAGTAAGCCCGGACAGGGATTTTTACCGGCCAGGATTGATTTAAAAAAACCTCTGTTTCTTTACCGTCAGCATCTTTTACCAGGGCGATACGCTGTCTGGCATTATAAATTCCTAAGGGCGCTATCTCAATAACCTCTAAAACTCCGCGCAGGGAAAAAGGCGCCATAATATAATGCTTAAATATTTTTTCTGTAACAAAACCTAATCTCTGACCGGTGAGTATTTTATCCTGCGGCTTTACCAGGGGAGTAAATTCCCAGATATTTTCCTGCGACAAGGCATTTAAATAAAAACCGCGCTTTAAAAAATAACCGCATTTTTGAGCCAATAAAGGAAGCGGGTTTTGCAATCCGTCAAAAATCTGCCCCAGGAGCCCGGGACCCAGCTCAACCGATAACAGTTCTTCGCTAAACTCCACCTTCTCCCCTGCTTTTAATCCGGAGGTGCTTTCGTATACTTGCATCTGTGCGCTGTTACCCCGAACGCTGATAACCTCGGACTTTAACCGCTCATCTTTATGGAGAACATAAGCAACTTCATTCTGGATTACAAATGTATCAAAGCTAACGGTAACCATATTAGCGTTAATTTGAGTAATAATTCCATATCTCTTTGCGCTCATATTGAACTCAATAAATATTCCCTATCGGCGCTATTTACTTTTTCCCAACGCTCCAGGATCAACAGTTTATAAGCATAGATAATAACTAAATCTAAATCAAAGTAGTGCCCGAAAGACAACTCTTCCAAAAAATTCCATTTAGCAATATCCAATATTGCCTCTGCCTCAAGCGGGTAAGGATTCCGGTAAGCTGCCAAAGCTAAATGATAAAAACCTGGCTCAATATTTCCTCCGGGACGTAGATAATCTTCCGCGTTTACTCTTTTTCGGGCGGCTCGCACCTTCACCAACTCATTCTTAAGCGCAATATTAAACCCAAACCATTTTCTTATAACCGGATTTAAAGATCCGGATGGATCTTCAATAGAAAGGCTCCTCAGTTCTTCAAGGTCATCTTGAGAGATAAGCCCGGCACACCTTTCAATAAATTCAACAAAGCTAAATGGCGGGGGCGCGCTAAATGATAACATCGGTAGGCTTGAGATTAAATAAGGATAAAGGTTAGCCATTTACTTTTGCAGAATTTCCTTCAATTTAGGTTTTAGGTAGGTCGAGATATATTCGCTAAGCGCTTTATCGCTAAAATCAAACTGCGATTTGCCCGCGTCAAAACTAATCGTGAAGCCGGAGCGGATATCTTCCGCCGGACGCAAAACAATTTCTTTCTTAGTCTGCTCCTTTAACTTAAGCAAGAATCCACCCTCCAGCTTTTCAAGGTCTTCTTTGCTTAAAGAAACAATGATACTGGTATCGTGCTGTTTACAGATATTTTGGATCAAGCTGCTTAAAATCTTAAAAAGCTCTCCTGCATTAAGCGCCTGGCAGATTTCCGCATTAATAACCTTATTTAACATAAAATTAAGCTGGCCTTTTAAAAGAAGTAACATATCCCTTCCTGCCTGAATCAGCAAGGCCTTCTCTCTTTCGCTATTCTTCTCTACCTCTATCTTGGCCTCAGAAATCATCCTCTGGGCCCCGGCGCGGGCCTTAGCTATAATCTCCTCGGCCTTAAGCCTGGCCTCCTCCTCGATTACGCGGGCTTTACTTTCAGCAGCAAAAACACCTTCCTGGTTAATCTTCTCTATTAGACCTTTTATATCTTCAGCCATAATTTTTTTTCCTTAAGTCTTTCTATTTACTATTAATAATATTTTTAGCTGTCCGAAAAACTAAATCGCTATATATTATTATATCGCTAACAATTAGTTACGCAATAATTCTTTGCCCGGGAAAAAAATAGCCCTATTGCTGGCAATAAGGCTACTCTATAGATGGCTTGCATGGTGAACGAATTATTAGACTCCTTAATATTTATGTATTATAAAAATCCCGCTGATTTTTAGCAAGCTGCTATTTAATTTCCTTACTTGCTTCTTTTAACTCAGGGCTACTTGCGAGATCAGTAAACTTTTTATTGTTTATCACCGCTTGAATATTCCCGGACTTAATAGCATTAACAATCTCCGGATCTTCAGCCAGTTCCCGGACCTGAGGATTAGTAGCTAAGTTTTGGACCACAGCGGCATTATCCGGATTACTCATTAATTTCTGCATATAGCTGTTGATCTGAGACGCAGCAAAATTATTTGACTGAACGCCTGAATCAAAAGGCGAATTAAGCACGGATGGTCCCACTGATTCAATTTTAGCAACTCTGGCCTCAGCAATTTTAATTTCACCTAAAGAAACGGTGTTTATGGTATAGGAGCCGCTGGCGAAAGAAATTATTTCGCCGTTAATCACGCTGCCATCAGTTAATTCAATTCTACTTGACTGCCCGCAATAACCGGCAATATTTAAGCTTAAGAAAAATAATAAAAAAATAATATTTCTCTTCAAATTATCTCCCCGGGTTTTTAATCTGGAATTAAATTTTAACAGCTATATTTTAACAAAAAAAACACATGTCAATTGATCGGTTAAATCCACTTTTTTTGATTTTTTTCTACTATCAAAGAGGTTCGTCTTTTATCTTCCCGCTAGGTAAAAACGGCCGCAATATATTCTAGCACAGAAAGTTAGAAAATTAACTCCCCTGCCTGGCCGAGTTTTACAACTTAAATATGACAGACGATACCGATAGTTACGTCAACGAACTTACTGTTATTGCCCTAACGCTGCCTTTAGCATTAGGTGAATCTTGTTTATCTATCCTTGTTTTCCTGACCTTTCCAATAATCGTCCTCCCAACGCTTTTTTTCTTCTTCATGATGCTTTTTTTCCGGAAGCATTTTCTTTTCACTTGCATCGTGCCTCATTTTTTCTTGATTCCTTCTTTCTGCTTCCTTTATTTTACCTAATTTGGATATATAAAATATTACAACTATAATAACTGACACTATTACTATTAATAAAATAATATTCATCGATTCTTCGGTTATTTAATTATACCGACATTAAAAAAATTTATAAAATAAAAACCCTCTGTATTATATTCTATCACAGAGGGTTAGAAAGTCAAACTCTCTATCGGACGAGTTTTCCGCCTCAAAACTTTGGCGGATCCGCTAACGCATTGTGGCGGTCGCAACTGGTTATTCTGGGAAAAAACAAAAAAAAGTAGATTCCTATATGGATTGTAATAGCAACCTGTGGATCATATTTTCATTATATATCCCCATATAAGTTGCCTTATTCCTGTAAAATCTACCTCCTCTAATTTTACCCCTGCGCTATACTTATTAGACTCAATCATCTTTGACCACACTATCTTCCCCCTGGCATATAGTGATTCGCCCTTATTAAGTATTGGCAACCACATCTCTAAAGGGTTAAGGGGTTGCAACTTTTTATCTGTAAGTACGCCTATTCCTTGCGCGCTAATATCCTGCGCCTGAGCTATACTATGCCTGTTTGAAGACAGATCAAATAATCTTAAAGATAATTTTGCAGGTACCCTTTCATAGATTCTTCTATTTTCAAAATCTATGTTTTGCATAATTTTATTTTTCTAAAAGCAAATAAAAAACCACGGTTTTTATTTCTATTCCTCCGTGGCTTAATGAATCTACCAAATTTATTTTACTATTTCTTATTAAAAAATCAAGCATTATTATTAAGAGCGGGCTGAATTTTCTCCCCCTCGAGGACTCCGGGCCTTCGGCCCTCGAACCTGTCGCTCGTTTCACTCGCTCCCCATAGGGGCGTGAGCCCCTCTGGCGTTCCGCGCTTCGTTCATCTCTGTCACCCCAAAAGCGCGGGGGAAATCTTCCCCCGCGCCCCTTTCAGGTTCTCGTCCTCTCGTATACGGTAAAATTTGGCAATAAAAAAGACACCTATTGCTAGGTGCCAAATTTTACTCCGTCTCTGCGATGATGTCCGAAGCTATTTTAAAGAACCAATGGTTATTTGATGCACCGCGCCTGTCGGCGCTCCCACATCTCCCGTGCCCCATTCGCCCCGCTTGGGAGCGGGGCTCATTCGGCGCCAGCCTGGGCCGGCTGGCTTCTTGCTAATGCAATGCGTGGTCGGCTCTGCTACGGCTGGCGGCTGGGTGGGGCAGCCGCCAGCCGTCGCGTCCAAATCAAGATTAAAAAATGAGCGGTTGTCCGCTTAGCGCCTAAGCTACATTAAAAACTACTCTGGACGGCGCTAATGCCGCGCCTCTCCCGATTAACGCTTGAGAAGCGCAGGCAAAGGGCAAATTTTTCCGCCGCCAAAAATTTGCCCTTTTGCGCAATAAGCCCACAAAAATTCACAGGATTTCAAAGAAGATTTTAGTTCAAAAATGAATGAATTTGTAGTATACTAAATTTATTAAAGGTTAAGGATTATAGATAAAACTTTACACGTAAAATTTTATACCTACTAATAGTTAAAGTCAAGTAAAATGCTTGCGAAAAGAATTCGAGAGTTAAGAAACAAAAAGGGGTTGTCTCAAGAGAAGCTAGCTCGCCTTGCGGATGTGTCTTATAACACAATCGTTAAAATCGAATCAGGAGATTCAAAAAATCCAACTTTTCAGACAATGACTGGAATAGCTAAGGCCCTAGGGATTTATTTGGATGACTTAGCAAAAAGTAGTTGACAGAAACGGAATTTTATGGTAAAAATTAAACAGAATAGGAAATCAAAGTCAAAGTGGTATGTTCGAAGGGGGAACTGCCACGTTAAAATAATTAAAACCTTCGCTCAAAAAGCGGAGGTTTTTATGTTTAATAGGGACATTGAAGCAAAGAAGATGGAAGGCAGTAAAGAACAGCTAAAGTTTATTGATTTATTTGCCGGCATTGGAGGAATTCGTATTGCTTTTGAAAGGGCGGGGGCAAGGTGCGTTTTAACTTCTGAATGGGATAAAGCTTGTCAAAAAATGTACGAGGCTAATTTTGGAGAAAAGGTTGTTGGTGATATTACTAAAATTGACGCAAAAGATGTGCCGGATCACGATATTTTAACTGCTGGTTTTCCGTGTCAGACTTTTAGCATTATCGGAGAAAGGCAAGGTTTCGCTGATACTAGAGGAACTTTATTTTTTGAAGTTGAAAGAATTATATCCG
>JBDRLN010000028.1:0-5098 GCA_043812955.1 Candidatus Omnitrophota bacterium
GTTGTTTATTTCAGATGGCACGGTGTGCTGGTGGGGTATCTGACTGCGCCTTTTTATTTTGTCTTTGGTTTGACCCAGGATTCGGGGGTGATGGCAAATAGCTCCATTTTTCTAACTATTCTCGTGCTTTCGGTTTTTGGTGTCGGAAAGGTCCTTTTTGATAAAAGGGTAGGGCTTTTGGCTGCATTTTTGGTATCCATGTATCCTTCGGTCTTTAATAATTTAAGGGTATACATGCTGGATGTACCTTTGACCGCTATGGTTGTTCTCAGTATTTATCTGCTTTTAAAATCCGGTAATTTTACCAACAAAAAGTATTCTTTTTTGTTTGCTCTTGCTTCAGGTTTTGGTTTACTGATAAAGTTTAACTTTGCCCTTTTTATTCTCGGGCCGCTGGCTTTGACTATTTATAGCATTTTTAGGAAAAAAAGCTTTATATCTGCGCAACGGAATATAATAACGGCAATTTTTATCGTAGCCCTGGTCTCATTTGGATTTTATAGATTAAAATTTTGGGAGGTCGCCAGCCGGATATACGAATGTTCTTGGTTTTATGCCAGAAATTTTTACGCTGGCAATTCTATTTTTTTCATCCTTCAGAGCTGGGTACTGCTGGGCAGGGATTTTTTGTTTTTCTTCCTCAAAGACGCCTTTAACAATTCGGTGTCGCCCGCGTTCTTTATTTTATTTCTCTTTGGGTTATTTTCAAGAAACAACCATAAAAGGATTTTATATGCGTGGTTGTTTGTGCCTTTATTATTTTTGGCATTCCTCTTCCACTATCCAAATTTCAATAGGTATTTTATGCCGGTTTTGCCGGCTATGGCCCTGATCTCCAGCGCAGGGGTCTTTGGGCTTAAGAGCACCAGATTAAGGCGGATCCTTGTAGCCGCAATTATTGTTTTTGGCAGCCTTCAGTATTTTACTATTTCTTACAGGATGGATTTTATCCCTGAGCAAATACAAATAAAAATACCCTCCTTTGGCGTTAAAAAGTTTATCTTAGTTACTTTATTTAAAAGGGCAATCAGTATTGATAACAGGAGCGATAAAGACGGTTTTTCGTATCCATCTCAAATGGATTGGAAGAATGATGAGATATTAAATGAGATCTTAAAGCATTCCGGAGGTCTAAAATCTAAGATAAAGATTTTTTTTATGTGTAGCAATGTCAGGGTCTACGAACCGATAATGTATAAGATATTTGTTGAAAGGTTGCCTATTACTATTGACCTGGCCACTATGTCGGAAGAAAGTAAATATAAAGATGCGGATATAGACTCATATAAAATGACATCTGCGGATTTTGTTGCGCTTATTAAGGATCAGTGGCGCGATCAGGCAATGCCGTTATTCTTTAAGAAAAAGTTAGATGAGCTGAATTTATTATTTGATAAAAATATCGGCAATTTTGAGCTGATCAGTGAATTTAGCTTGAATAACGGCGATCATCTTCTGCTGTATAAAAAAATTATAAAAAAACCGGACCGGATATCCAGGGAGGGTTTAGATATTTATTTTAGCGACGGTATTACAAGAATATACTATCAGGGCCGGCAAATAACCAGCACTGTCGGTTTAGAAGCTTCATTTGTAGCAAGCGGAAAATACTACGGTAATCCTTACTTTCATTGGAAAAGCGAAGTTGCCGCTCCTGATAAATTGCTAATTTACGCTACAGAAGAAAGTTTGCCTATGTCGATGAAGTGGGAACTTGAAATCAGAAGCAGAAACGAGATTAGCTGGAAGGTAAGTATAGACGATACATTTTCTAGTGAAGGCGGCAATCTTTGCCTGAGTTTGTCTCTGGTAGGAGGATATACCGAATGGGCTAGTTCAGTGGGCAAGAGAAGCTTCGGTTTAAGAAATGTCCATGCTTTTAAGGAGATCAAAATGCCTGATCTGAGGCCAAAATCAATTACTCTATCCGATCCAATAGAAAAAATCCTTCCGGCAGTAATGTTTTTTTCCGATAATCATTCGGATGAAGTTCCTTTTGTCAAATGGAGAAGTTATTCAAGAGCCCTCGGGTTCTATATAAAGACCAAGGAGGGTTCTTTAAATAATCAAACTATTTTTTCCGGGACTATCTCCTTTTTCTAAATCGAAACAGTTGTGCCTGCAGAGATAGCCGGCCGGAGTTAAAATAAAACACTAATTTAAAAAAGATGAAAATAGTTTTTGTAACGCGCGAGGGATATAATCTGTCCGGCGCAAGAGTGAGATGTTATAATTTTGCCCGCGAGCTAAAGAAGTTGGGGCTGGATACGAAAGTATTCTCATTCGGCGATCATCTTGCGGCTAAATACGGCGAGGAAGAATTAAAAATGTCCCTTGGTCGAAAGCTTAGGCTTAACATTGAAGCAATAAAAAAGCTATCTGCGCAGAAAAACGCTATATTTTTTATCCAGAGGTTAAATTATCATGTTTTGGCTCCGCTGTTTATTTCTCTATTCCGGAGGAATAAGATCGTTTTTGATTGTGATGATTGGAATATCCGGGAGGACCCAGTTTACCATTTTGGCTTTTATCCCAGCTCAAAGATGGAATTTCTTACCCGCAGGTTTTGCCGTTACTCTAATGCTTGCATAACGGCAAGTATGTTTCTTAAGGAGTATTTTAGCAAGTTTGCCCGGAAAATGTATTATATTCCGACCGGAGTAGATACGGAATTTTTTAAACCGCGAGCCAATATGCCGGATAATTCGCTGATCCGGTTTTCCTGGGTAGGTACGGTATACCATAAAGAGATGTTTCAAAATCTGCAGTTTCTCCTGGATTGTTTTTCCGTCTTGGCGAAAAAATATGATAATATTTTCCTGCATTTGGCTGGCGCGGGTTCATATTTTAAAGAAGCTTGCGCGCAGGCCAAAGGCCTTTTTTGCACGGACCGCATAATTATAGATGGCTGGATCCATCCGGATAGGATTCCCGATTATTTGAGCCGTATGGACGTAGGACTATTACCCTTGATTCAGGATAGCAGGTTTAACCGGGCCAAGAGCCCCACTAAGCTTTTTGAATATATGGCTCTGGCTAAACCGGTAGTTGCCAGTAGGGTAGGAGAGGCAGAGTTGATCATTGACGATGGCCAAACTGGATTCCTGGCGTCTAATAAGGACGAATTTATACATTATCTCAAACTTTTAATGGACGACCCGAAGCTAAGGAATGATTTTGGGAAAAAGGCAAGACAAAAAGCAGAAACGGAATATTCACTTATGGTTTTAGGGGGTAGGCTTAAGGCGATTCTTGAGGATATTTAATGATTCAGATTTCAATAGTGATCCTGACTTACAATAGCGCTAATTACATAAAGTTATGCCTGGATTCTGTTTATATGCAGGGGTATCAGGATTTTGAGGTAATAGTAGTAGATAACGGCTCAAAAGACGAAACAGTGAGCTTGATTAAAGAGATTTATCCTCAGGTAATTATGATTGAGAACAAAGATAATCTGGGAGCGAGTAAAGGCAGAAATCAGGGTATTGAGATTTCCAGGGGAAAATGGGTTCTAACCCTGGACTGTGATATAATTTTAAATAATAATTTTCTCGCCCAGGCTGGAAAATTCATAGAAAATATGCCGCAGAAAGTAGGGGCGATCCAGTCAAAAATCCTAAAATCCGATAGCGGAAGGATTTATTCCAATGGCATCCATCTTTCTTTTTTAAGGAGATTCCTTGATATAAACCAGGGCAAAACTGATAATGATAGATTTAATTCCGTGAGAGATGTCTTTGGGGCATGTAGCGCTGCGGCCCTTTACAATCGGAGTATGCTGGAGGAGATAAAAGAACAAACCGGGTATTTTGATGAAAGATTTTTCTTTTTAGTCGAAGATGTAGATCTCTCCTGGCGGGCCAGGAAGAGGGGGTGGCGGATAATCTTTGAGCCTAAGCTTATCTGCTCTCATTACGGAAATAGCTCAGCCCACAATAAAAAAATCCGCCAATATTTTAGTTTCCGAAACCGTTTTTATACTATTCAGAAAAATGAAGGGGTATTAAAATACGCGCTAAGGGTAATTCCCTTATTGTGTTATGATCTTCCGCGCACAGTTTATCTTTTATTAACCAATCCTTATATGTTCAGTAGAATCCAAGCGTATGAAAACTAAAATAACCCTGATCATATTTTGGTTTTTTTGGTTTATTTTTATTCTCGAGATTGGATTACGACTAGGCCGTATAGCTTAATCCGGGTAATGATTCCCCGTATACAGCATTAGGCTGGCTTTATAAGGATCAGGGAAGACTCCTCGAGGAAGAGCAGACATTTAAGAAGGCTATAGAATTTAACCTCAGAATGTGTTCGCATACGCAGGGTTGGCAACAGTATATGGTGAAATTGGCATGAGTGAACTTTCCAGGGAGTATAATGAAAAGGCAGATAAGCTAATAGATGACATTAATAATCCTACTACAATTAATAATTACCGCAGGCTTAAGCAAATCCTGGATAAAAGAGGAATAAAGTTAGTTTGTGCGCAGTATCCTATGCGCAGCATCCGATCATTAAGGAAGATATTTGAAAATGACGAAAAATAGGTAATATTTGTTGATAATGAGTTGATATTCAAGGACGCCGTAAGAAAAGATGGCTATAATGCATATTTCCAGGATATGTTTGGAGGCGATTTTGGGCATTGTACTGATAAAGGCAACCGTCTTTTAGCTGAAAATATCGCAAATACAATATTGCGGGAAGTATTTGGTAAATGACTTCTTATCTGAGAAAACCCGGGCGGTACCACTTTCTCCAATAAATATGTTTATGAATAAAATGATTTGAATTTTTGACAATATAATATACTATACAATTAGAATAAGAATTATATAGTTTTTAAAATAAATCTCAATATGCCGGAATATTTCTTAAGAGTAATTATCATTTCTATTTTAAATATCTGGTTCTTTACTTATGGGTGGGGGGAGTGTTATTCCGAAAATTCCTTAAACCTCTCCGGTAAATATAAAGATAATAATGTAATCCTGATAATATTGGATGCCTTGGTCCCGGATCACTTGAGTTGTTACGGTTATTCCAAAGAGACCTCGCTAAATATAGATAAATTAGCTAAAGAAGGGGCAATCTT
>JBDRLN010000029.1:0-11423 GCA_043812955.1 Candidatus Omnitrophota bacterium
CAAACAAATAAACAATCTTATCTTTCTACCCCTGATGCCTGCTATACCCTTAGCCATAAATATATAATAGATTGGAGAAAATATTATTAGTTGTCTATATATATATATAGGAATTATAAATTTAGATAAGACATAGGTCAGGATTATCGGCAGAATAATAAGCAATAAAAGCGAAAAGGCTTCTTTTTTATCAAGCCTGTAATAGGAATAAAACCCCCAAAGGAACAAGGCTGAAAACAATATCGTACCTATTATCAATACCGGATAACTGGCTGAATACCCAAGGCTAAACACGCCTAAGGTAAAAGGAATTTGTTCTAGGGTTGGTTTTGGCAACCAAAAACTATTCTTTATAAAATCAAGCTGCTTCGTGAATATGGCTAGCAGAGGCAAACATGAGATCAGGATAAGACAAATACAAACGAGCCATTTTATGAAATGCTTTCGGTTTTCTTTAAAAAAAATAAAAAAACTAGAGAAGACAATCAAAAAAACAGAATAATAACTAGAGTAAACAGCGAGAATTGCCGCAATATAAAAAAACACCCAATATGAAATTTTGCTATTTTTTAACGCTATGAAGTAGAAGTAAAGCATTGCTATAGAAAAAAAACAAATCATAGCATAAGCCCTAGCCTCCTGAGCATACCAAATATGAAACGGGCTAAGCACCATTAAAGAAATAGCCAAAAGACTTTCCCAGGGTTTCAGAAATAGCCGAGAGAGTTTATAAAAAATAAACACCGAAAGCAGGCTAAAGATAAGTGATATTATCCTTAAAGATTTTCCCTCTCCAAAGAATATACTATAAGAATATACTAGGGGGTAATAAAAAACAGAGTGGAGATCGTGGACGAACTTATTCCTAAAAGTTTCAAATAAAGAGACCCTCCCTATAATTGCTGATTGAGATAATAATTTTAAGGTATAGCTATTTGATATAAGCTCATCATACCATAAGTCAAATTTATCGAAATTATAAATCCTTAATACTAGAGAAACGGCAACTATAATAAAAAACAAAATTGAAATCTTATAGTTCTGATTGATTTGACGTTTAGGATTAATATCCATAGCTAAACTTAACTAATGGCATTTCCGCCGATACCACAAAAGCTTTGGCTTATATGCAATATTATTAGATATATCTCCTGATTTAGACTCGGCATTTAATACGCGGAACAGGAAAAAAACGTAGACCCAAAACAACTAATTGCCATTGATAGGTGAGTTAGCGATTACTATATTCTACTTCATATTTTATTCCATATATTTAATTTTCCAGCTCCCTGCTTTTTTAATTAATATAAAACTTCGTTCCCTGACCCTCTCTTTTTCTTCCGCAACCAAATTATTAAAACCTTTAAATTTAATTTGAGCATCTATACTGGCTTCGGTATTTTCTTTATTTATAGTTAAATTAGATAAACTAACATCATAAGATATATCTGTATATTCTATATATGTGTTATTTAATAACCTTTCTAGGGAATTTTTTAAACTACTATTACTGTCCTTATCCGGGTTATAAACATAAGAGTCATCGGTAATGTACGCGAAAGCGGAATTTGCATCTCCTTTACTTATTGCTTCATAGAAATTATTAATTGTTTTTTTGATAGCGGTGGTATCCTGGCCGTCCTCGGCCATAACTAAATAGGCTTGACTAAAAATACCTATGGCAATAAATATGCTTACGATTAAGAGTTTTTTCATTTTTTACCTCCTTTTTGTCAAAAAAATTTCTTAGCTTTTTGTGATCTTAATGGATAAATTATACCATAATTTTTTGTATATAATAAACCTTTGTTTCCTCGTGGCGAAATCTATCAGTCTTATGGAATAAATTATACTTTATTAAGATTTAAGTTGTTAAACTGTTATTTAGTTGTTATATTATAAAAAACTTGACGGAAGAAGCCTTTATGATTAGCGTAATAGTAATAACTTATAACCGTAAAACCTGCTCATGAAATTTCTTGATAGCATATTTAAACAAAATTCTGAAGAGAGGTTTGAAATAATAGTAATTGACAATGGCTCTACAGATTGCCGAGATAATTTATTTGAAAAATCGGACCTAAGGTAAAATTAATTAGAAAAATACTGATTTTTGAGTAACAAAAAATATGAGGAAAGAATAATCTTTAATGATACCGGTTTTCAAAACACCACTTGCAATTATCAAGCCTATTAGCGCCATGCACATTCTTCCGGAATAACTGATAAGAATCATTATTCCAAATTTCTGGGAAACTGTCTTTATTCAGGCTACCGAAAACAAATGGTTCGAATATTAGGCAATCGCAGGGCCCAATATCTCCATTATAATAAATAAAGAGGTTAGACCACGGGCGCCGACACCTTTTTTGCACTTCAAAGCCTAAAGATTCTTCTATAGTAAAAATACCCAGGCTAGACTGGAATGAGACCTCCATGTTAAATTTTTTGGCAATTTTCAGGGCCTGGGTTACCTGCTTAAAGACCAAATCCTTATGAAAGATCAAATTGTTCTTATCCCAGGGTCTTGTCCTCACGGGATTTAACCTTATGCTCCTGATGCCTATTTCTCCTGTAATCCTCATTATATCTGGCAATTCTAAAATATTCCTTCTTTGGACCGTAACAGCCAGGCTTAAGTTCGATACTGGCTTTTTATGATTCTTTAAACACAAAACCAGATGTCTCAAATTGCGGACTACGTTATCAAACTTCGCTCCCCTCCTGATAAATTCATAAGTTCTTTTTGTTGCTCCGTCGAAAGAAACCACTAACCAAAAATCACTTCTTATCAATTTTTCCCACATCCTGTCATCGACTACGCTAAGATTAGTGAATATCCCGAATTTGCAATCATATTGCAAGGCATAATCTACGATTTCCGTCCAATTCTTTAAAATAGTGCTCTCGCCAAAACCGCGTAAATCAACATACTGCGCATAGGGAAAAAATAAATCTGCGGCTTTTCTAAACAACTCAAAGGACATATCTAATTCATTTCTATAAACGTTGTTTTTTCGAAAACACATCCGGCAATAACAATTACAATTCCTCGTAAGCTCAATAAATATATTCAGAGGAAAAGAATTCAATATCATCCTATTGCTTTCGAATTCTTCACTGTTTATCAGCTTGTTTGATTCTTTATCAATCATGGACAGTGGCTATTCTATCCTGGTTTATGCCCAATTTATATTTTCCGGTTATTTCTCAGAAAATATTCTTGGACAAAATCTCTTGTTCCTTTTAGAAAATCAAAAAGGGTAAAATTCTTCCAGATATATAACCTTGCGGTAAGTTTTATTAAAATAACCGTCTTTGGCTTCCTAACACTCATCCCGAATACGCGCATATAATACCTAACCTTGCTTTTAGATATCGCAGGTTGATCGAGAATAGTATCTTCCAGCCAGTGAGATGCCTTTCGCTGGCTTATTAGATTTTTCTCCTTACATAAATTATATAAATCCGTTCCGGGATAGGGGCGAAAGTAACTTAAGGAGATAAAATCTGGTTGTATCTCTTGATTCAGCTTTATCGTTTTCTTGATAAATTCCTCTGTTTCAAAAGGCAATCCTAACATATTAAAAGAGAGGGTCTTAATCCCATACTTCTTAGCAAGCTGGAATGCTTTAATTATATCATTATTCGTGATCCCTTTTTTTAGGATTACATTTCGGATATACTCATCACCGCTTTCAATTCCGATTCTTATAAGACGGCAATTAGCCTTTTTAAGCAGACCGATTGACTCCTCATTGATCTCGTCTGCCCGCGCATTACAAAAGAATGGATATCTTATGCCTTTTGAATACTTAACGCTGAATTCCCTCAGCCAATTCTTGTCTCCCGTAAAAGAATCATCCTCAAAATTAACATAACTATCAGATTTATACCTTTTTATCACCGAATCAATTTCAGTCAATAGGCTATCCACGCTTCTTAACCGAACATAATTTTCTCTATCAAGTTTATAAATCTTTCGAAGAGCGGGGTAATTACAGTTTGTACAGGAAGAAAGACAACCCCGACTTGCCATAAATTGCATCCCAACAAGCCAAGCTTTATTAATCGCGGGGGTATCGAATATCTCCCTATCGGGAAACGGTAATGAATCCAAATCTATTACCGGAGGCCGTAAATCATTCTTTATTATTCCATTGCCCTCTTTAAACCAGAAATTATTTATACGGCGATAGTCCTTCCCTTCCCCCAGACATTCGACGAGCTCAAGCAACGGATATTCCCCCTCCCCTAAACAGATGCCCAATAATCCTTCAATAGCAATAGATTCCTGCGGCAGGTAGGTCGCATGGACCCCGCCAAGAACAATCGGAACCTGGAAATAACTTTTAATATAGCTGATAATCTGCCGGCTTAATTCTATCTGGTCGCTCGTTGATGATACGGCAATGAGATCAGGAGAAAATAATTTAATCTTTTGCCTTATCCCTTTCCTATCATAACTGCTTAAAGACAATAAATCTGTCTCGTGCTGATGGCGTTTCAGAATTGCTGATAAATGCCCAATACCAAGATTAAATAACGCTCTTGCAAATCTTGGAATGCGCGGAATAGGAAAAATAAACAATACCTTCATCTGTAAAGACCCTGTAAGGTTTGTGACGCTATCTTTAATCCGCTAGTTTTCAATATTGACTTTGAATAAAATCTTTTTTAACACCATAGTTTCATTACTATTAATCCCGCGAATAATATATAAAAATGCTAAATACAATAAGGGGGCAATTAATAATGATACACAAATCTGCAAGCCTGTTAGATAGATGATGATGCCCATTATAAGAGCAGCCATAAGAGGTTTTACCATGAGCCTAGCGATATTAACAAAATATACCCTTACTGACGGGATAAAACAAACCATTAAGGCGCTGACACCATAAGACACAAGGCTCGACACCCCTGATCCCAAAAAATCATATTTAGGAATTAAAATAAGATTCAACACGATATTTAATGTTGCCGCTACACCTGCGCAGAAAATTCCCACCCTTAACTTATTTATTGAAACTATAATCAGGTAATTCACCACTCCGATAAAAATGAAAACCTCGGCCCAAATCAAAACAGCAAGCACAGAAGAAGATGTTAAAAACTGCTTCCCATAGAAAAAATGAATAATTACTTTTGAGAAAATAGTAAAAAATACCGCAAAAAACATAATAATAATTATTAAATATTTATAACTTAGCTGATAAATCCGGGTAAAAACTTCTTTGGAGGTGTAGAAATACCTGCTCATGAGTGGTAACGCGGAAACGCTTAAGGCTAACGGGATCATAGTAAAACACTCCGCTATCCTTACGGCCACCATATAAGAACCAACGCTAGCCGGGCCTTTAATTTTAAAAAGCATTAACTGGTCGGCCCGCTGATTAATTACCACGAATGCCGCGACAAGGAACAAAGGCCAGGACGCTTTCAGGATATCCTTGCAGATCATAAAGGACGGCATAAAGCTCAACTTAATAAGCCGATCTGAATAATAACGCAAGAGTACCAATCTGATTAAATTCACTATTATTATATTTATAATAAAAAAACTGAGGCTGCTTTTCAAGAAAATGCCACATAAGATTAAAACAACCAGTAATATATTAGTAATAAAGCTAATCATAACATAATAGACCATTACTAATTTAACACGGAAGACCACTTCGTAAGAATTAGTAAAAGAAAACCAAATAAAGTTAATTAAAGCAAAATAAACCAATGCAGCCGTTTCCCAGGGACATCTGATGATCCAGAGTATCATACCAATTAAACTAGAGGCTATAAATGAAATGGTAAGTCTTAAAATAACAGCATTACCTAAGAGCAGCCCGGCCTTCGCCTCATCCCTAGTAGTATCCCGCACTAAGATAGGTTTTAACCAAAGATCATCGATAATAGCAAAGCAAAACAAAAATGACATAACGAAGGAAAAAATGCCAAAACTTACCCTGCCAAGGTAGCGCGCAAGCAAAAAAGCACCCACCAGGTTAAATATCCCCCCCAGCATGTTACCCGCTAAAACAAAACTGCTGTTTTTTAAAATTGTTTTGGCAATATTCAATCTTAACCTCTAGAAATGATTTTAGTATAGAATGCTAAATACCCCGCAAATCCACCCATAGAACTACTGATATCTTTTAAAATACTCAAGCACGAAAAAAAAAGGCTTTTTTTGAAACCGAGTTTATTCAAAAAATAATTTTTCCAAAAATTAATTGGCAGCCGGAAATAAGGAAAAAACGATTTTAAATACGTCCAAAAGACCGCACTTTTATTTTTTGCCCCCTGCAAATAGAATATAGCCGAACCTCTTCCGTATTTAAAAAAAGTTGTGAGCAGCTCTTTTAAGGTTTGTTTATGCAAATGATAGACAATTGCTGCGGGATTAAATTTGAGCGCATATCCTGCTTGTTCTAACCGGAAAGACATGTCTAAATCTTCTCCGCCTAGTGGTATAGCTTCATTAAACCATCCCACTACGTTAAGGTGCTCTTTCCTAAAAGAGGAGTTGGCGCCTACCAGATACTTAACAGTGCCTGCCTGTATAATCGGCTTCTCCATAACGCCGATATATGAACAATATTCACTGATGATAGACTTTGAAGCAATCGCCTTTATCAATCCACCTACCCCGGCTACATTAAAATTATCGTATCCTTTAACCATCTCTTGCAGCCAGTTCCTACAAGCTACACAGTCGTCATCTATAAAAACAATTAATGAACCGCTGGAGTTGGCGATACCGGTATTCCTTGCTGCCGCAGTCCCTTTATTTTGTTGATAGAAATATTTAAAATTTCGATTAGCAAGCTTCTGATATCTTTCCACCATCTCTCTTGTCCCGTCCTTCGAACCATCATCTACGACAATAATTTCTAAATTATCATCAGGATAAGATTGGTTATACAGGGAATCTAAAAGCTTTTTTAACAACTTTTCCCTATTAAAAGTTGGCACCACAACACTTACAAAAGGGGCGTCTTTCATCTTTTCCGCCTTAAAAATGTTTCGCTCGGAAAAAAAGACTTAAATTTATGATTTATGTAATAACATAAGTCAAGCCAGCAATAATAAAAGAATAATATCATGTCCGGGAATAATAAGGAGCGGTTTCTTGCCTTGATATCCTGCCGTAAAAAAAGCCTGCTTACTATATAATTACTTTTTGCTTTTAGTAATAGCTGTTTTAAAGTATCCGGTTTATTAAAATTATGGAAGCCCCAATGCCAATATGTTTTTAAGGCGTTTCCGATAGTATCCCTGCGCAGATGTTCAACGCAGGCATCCGGAGAATATATTATTTTTAATCCATTACTCATTAAACGTTTGGAGATATCTATATCTTCGTAATTCCTGACATATGTTTCATTATAAAGCCCTACTTGAAAAATCGCGCTTCTCCTGTAGACAATATTATTGCCTGCCAGATAACCGGGGTTTTCTATTATCTGATCTCCCCAGGACTGGCTCATATGAACTGCCCTCCACTTATCTGCCATACGCAAGTTATATTTCTCAATAAGCTTTCCGCCTACCCCTATGATATTTTGATCGGAAAAATGTTTCATTAATCTCTCCAGCCAATCGGGCCTGGCCTTACAATCCGCATCAAGTGAAGCAACAAATTCATTCCGGGCCGCGCGAAAAGCGGTATTCCTGACCACAGCTAACCCCCTATTTTTTTCGTGATTTATAATTTTAACCGGAAACCGGGAACAAATACTCACTGTATTATCAGTAGAGCCATCATCAATAATCAATACTTCATCCAGAGGATAGCTTTGCATAAAAATGCTTTCCAGACATTCTTTAATGTAATTTTCTGCATTAAAACAGGGGATATAAAGACTAACCTTGATCATTTTTTGCTAATTTGAAAAGTTGTTCGTAGCTATCCGCGACCCTGTCCCAGCTATACTCTTTCTTGACCCACTCCACAGCCTTCTTGCTGTACGCTTTCCTTATTTCGGGATTATTAATAAGGTACTCAAGCTTATCCTTCAGGCTGTTATCTTTCGCTTCTTCGCTGTAACTACATCCAGCCTCCCCTATTGTTTCCAGATTTTGTTGGATTTCATTCACTAATACACAGTTGCCTAAAGCCATTTGTTCCAACAATACCGGGCGGGTACCACCTGATTTTGACGGTAAAACAAATATGCAGGCCTGGCTGCTTAATTGCCTGTACCTTTCCCCGAAAAGATACCCGGTAAAGATAATATTTTTATTCTTAAAAGATTTAAGGGAACAGATATATCTTTTGCTATACGGCGCGTCTCCCACAATAACAAGTTTTAAATCGGTTTGCAGCTTAAGATAAGACTCGATTAAATAATGGACGCCATTCTCCGGGACAAGCCTACCTACGAATAGAATATATTTTCCCCGCTCCACCCCAAAGAGGCTTAAGAAATTATCATTCTGGATATCCGCGCTTGAAGCTTGTTTTATGTTTGCCCCATAAGGTATATATACCGTTTGCTTATTATACTGCCTAATATAATATTCCTGGATTGTTTTTGAATCCGAAATAATAATATTTGCGAAAATAGTGGCTATATACTCGCTCGCCTTTAGGTAAAATTTAGCAATCCTTCCCCACTTTTCTCTTTGCCAATCTAAACCATCGACATTTAGAATAGTCTTGCAGCCAAATATGCGCGGGAGAAAAGAAAGGGGGCTATTACCAACCCCGCAGATATAGACTATATCATATTTATTAAATATTCCGTGGAGCATACTTAAAAATGTATGGGCTATTGTGTCCAGGTGCTTATTTTGTATAGTTGGTAGGCTAACCAAGCGCATCCCTCTGTAAGTTTTTTCTTTATAACTTACCCAATTGGCCCTATTATAAACAGTAACCAGGTGGCCTTTTTCTACTAACCGAGAGCCAAATTCTTCTACAAAAATCTCGAAACCGCTATAATTTGCCGGTACCCCCCTTATCCCCATAAATGCTATCTTCATCTTTTATTTACCTGTTTATAAACTTCTAATGTCTTTTTCGCGGTCTCGAGCCAGCTGAATTTTTTTGCCTGATTTAATCCTTTCACACTCATTTCTTTATAAAGTGATTCATTCTCTAATATTTCTGCTATTTTTTCTGCTGCCAAATTTTCGCGGACCGGATTAATCATAGCCGCTGCAGCACCGAGAATCTCTAGGGATACGGGTATGTCTGAAACCACAACCGGAACTCCACAAGCCATTGCCTCTAAGGGAGTAAGGCCGAAGCCTTCGTAAAAAGAAAGAGAGACAAATAACCTTGAAGAATTATATACAGCGGGTAGATCTTCTTCCGGGATATAGCCTGTTAATATTACCTCGCCTTCAATACCTAAATCCTTGATCAACCTGTCAATCTTATTAACATAATAACCCCTGTCTCCTGCCAGAACCAGTTTTTCTTTACGCCTGGAAATTCTTTTGAATATATTAAAGGTACGTAAAAGTCCTCCCATGTTTTTACGCTCATCCATTCTTCCTACATAAAGGATAAAAGCCTCCGGTAAATTATACTTATTTTTTATACCTTTGATTAAATTTAAATCTTTAATAGGCCTAAAGATATCGCTTACTCCGTTATAAATCACGGCTATTTTGTCCTGCGACAGATTATAAACCGAAAGGATTTGACTCTTTGTAAACTCAGAGACAGCAATAATCCGCTCGGCTTTATTTATAGCCAAACCCACAAATTTAAACATAACGGCTTCTTTCGGAGAAAACCACTGGGGGAAAAAATTAAAAGATATATCGTGGACCGTAACAACAAATTTTGATGAAAAAAACAGCGGGGGGAAATACTGCAGATGAAACAGGTCAACTTTGTTTTTAACCAACTCCAGGGGCATGCGGAAAAATATCCTGCCCCAGCGATTATTGTACTTAACAAGTTCTACCTGAAAATTATTATTTTCAAATAAATTATCCCCTAATCTTGCTTTTTTTGTAATATAGAGCCTGTATTTATTTTCCCAGTCGATTCTAGCCAGATTTCTTATCAAATTAACCGTATAAGTCTCATTTCCGGTTAATTTGCCACCCCAAGAATGAGCATCAATCCCTATATTCATAATTTGATTCTGCTTTTTATATAGGTCAAGGTATATGCCACGCTTACAATCATCCGGAAAAAATTGTTTAAATTCCAGGTTACTAAAAATCTAACTGGGCAGGCCACGCAGGCAATAACTCTAAAAATAAAGTTACCAAGAGCAGGTTCTATTTTTGCCCAAGTTTCTCCCTCAAGATAACTTCTTTGCATTAAGTATAATATTCTTAATCTAGCAGGAGAAACATGATGATATACAACCATATCCTGGTTTATTTTCATTATAAAACCAGCGCCTAGTGCTTTCTTTAGCCTATAATTATCTTCCCCGTATTGCCCGCAATCGTCTTCACCTGTTATCACTTTACTTCTAAAGTCCTCCATATTTTCAAGCACGTATCTCTTAAATGCGATATTGCTGCCTAAGGGAAGGAAATTAGAACCGGGTTTTAAGGTTAGTCCAACAAGCCAATTCAGCGAACTCCTCCACCACCAGGGGAATTCTACGCCCGGAGTAGATAGCACAATCCCTCCTGCGATATCATGGTCTAACAAGGATTTTTCTATGCTGCTTAACCAATCCTTTGATACAATACAATCATCATCGGTAAACGCGATCTTTTCCCCCGCAGCTAATCTAATGCCTAAGTTTTTACAATCTGTTAGTTTCAACTTTCTGCAATTTGCGGCTAATTTAACCTTTCCGTCAAATTCATCCTCGATAAAACCAACTGTCCCGTCGCTGGAAAAATTATCGACAACGATAATTTCAAATGCTTCTGCGTAATCCTGATTTAACAGGCTATTCAGGCATTTCTTCAATAAAAACTTCCGGTTATAAGTAACAATGGTTACGCTTATCATTGCTTTGGCCTACTTAACATAAATAATTTTCTTTACTCCGTAGAGTTACCCGTCTTGATAGCCCGGGAACTCCTACTGGATTAGAATAACAGAAAAAATTTCCGAAAAAGATTAATTTAAACTTTATTTGAAAGAGCACCGTTTGGATCTATCGACGAAGTATACCGCGCCGGGCATACTGGCGTATCTCGCTTTTCATTGCTTACGTTATTGGGTCGTAGATAAGACGGTCTTTATAAAAGTGCGGGTCTTCCGGCGCTGTTATTCCATTTAGGACTGTCTGATATTTAGGGTAGGAAATATAGGCATCGATATTTTGTTTTGATTCTAATTTTTTCAGGTTTTCCATAGAACTAAAACTGATATCAGCCAAAGGAGATCTGCCACACTGGCAGATAGGTAATCGTAGCTACCCACGCGTCGTTTACTCCCCAAAGGGCTTTGCCCCTCTGGCGCCCACCATCAAGAATCATGGCGGATCACTATC
>JBDRLN010000030.1:0-51912 GCA_043812955.1 Candidatus Omnitrophota bacterium
TGATCTATAGTTTGGAGAATGACCAAAAAGAGCTATATAATTTAAATAACGATCCCATAGAGCAAAAGAACCTGGTGGATGTTGAAAGAAAAAAGGCTTATGAGCTGGAACAAGAGTTATTTAAATGGTTAAAATCTATGCAGAGAGATTTTAACGGATACAGGGATGAAAAAGAAAAAGTGATAAAAGAATACTAAAAAACAGCCTTCCTTTCTTTATAGATCTGCACAATATAAATAGTAAAAGATCCCTGTTAGAAAGCCTCTTATTTGCACTAACTTGTCCCGCCCTTTTGTTGTGATTCAGGAAGCTTCGGACTAACGTCCGGAGAGATTTATCGCAAAGTAAATATCCAATCTGAGCATATTTGCGATATGAAAGTATTTCTGAATGTTATCGGATATTTAGTTACGGTATCTCATAATTCTATTGATGATATGGGGATTGTCTTATATAATATTCTGTAGTTAGTTGTGATTATGCGTAATTTATAAAATTCCTTTCCAGTTTATGAATGAAATAGTAAAAATTCCCCAAGGTATAATTTTATTAATTCCCATTTTCAATAAGATCGTCTTAAAGGCGATTAATGAAGCCTTTGTTTGTAAAAGCAGTTAATCATGAAAATAAATAAGATATTGTTAATCAGGCCGCCGCGCTATATGTGGCCTTTTATTAATGAATCGGATAATTTTCTCTTGCCTTTAGGCCTGCCCTGCATTGCCGCCGCTATACGCAAATCTTTACCCGAGATTGAAGTAAAAATAATCGATTGCCCACCGCTTAAAATAGGCTGGAAGAGTTTAGAGGATATATTAAAACAGGAGAAGCCGGATATTGTAGGCGCCGGAGAAGAAGCGCTTTATCAACATGAGGCAGCCAGATTATTTAAATTGGCTAAAGAGGCTAACCCTGAGGTATTAACCGTTGCCGGCGGGCATTTTTTCTCCTGGATGCTGGAGTATAGCCTGAATAATTACCCAATAGACATTATCGTCAGGTTTGAAGGAGAGGAGGTGATAGTGGAGCTGATCAGGATCTTAATGGCGGATGGGGATCTGGCTAAGGTCAAAGGGATTGTCTACAAAGACAGAGGAGCAATAAAGCAGGCTTCTCTTCATCCTCTAGTTGAAGATTTAGACAGCTTACCTTTACCCGCGTTTGATCTAATGCCTATGGGTAAATATTCTCCTTTTGGCTATATTTGGCCGCAGAGTGTCACCCTAGAGCATTCTCGGGGTTGTATAGACCGTTGTAATTTCTGTTCTCTTTGGACTTTCTGGGGCAAACAATCCCAGGCAGATATAGAAAACGGAAAGTTGGATGTATCCCCCAGGTACAGGACCAAAAGCGTTGAAAGGACGTTAGAGGAGATAGATATAGTTTATAATAAATATAACCGGCGGTATATTATTTGGGCTGATCCTACTTTTAACGTTGATTCTGCCTGGAACGATGCTTTTTGCGAAGGGCTTTTAAAGAGAAATTATAAAGATTTATACTGGTGGGCGTTTATTCGCGCTGACTTTGCTATGCGCGACGAGCGTTTGGGTATATTAGGAAAAATGGTAAAAGCTGGCCTGATCCACCCTCTTATCGGGATAGAGAGATGTTGTTCTGAAGACCTCAGGAAAATCAGGAAATCAGGATATACCAGCGAGTTGACCAAGGAAGTATTTATGATCTTTAAAAAGAAATATCCTCAGGTTTTCAGGCAGGGGACTTTTATTACCTGTTTGCCTTTTGATAATAGAGAATCGATGTTGAGTTTGGTAAAGTACGCTGTTGAAATTGATATAGATTATCCTGCTTTCCATCCCGCAGCCCCGGTTCCCGGGACGTATCTTTACCAGGAAACGAAAGAGAACGGCCTTTTAGAGGAGGAAGATTTTTCTAAATATGACTGGAGTACTCCGGTGCTGAATTCTCATACCGGGGTATCCAGGGCTGAGTTTGCCAGTCTCAATATTGAACTGAACAAGCGTTATGTCTTATATCGGCCTCATTGGCTGGTAAGAGGTTTATTTTCCAGACATCGGCATAAGCGGGGTTTATATAGATGGTTTTTTACCACTACTTTAAAAGTTATGCTATTCGAAATTATAGATTATTTTTCGGGCAGGAGAAAATTTAAAGGCCTAACCGGTTTCATGCATATGAAAAAACCTGGATGGTACGATAAATGAGGATATTTTTTAAGGCAATTAATATACTGATCGCAGTCTTACTTATATTCAAATTTCCCAAGAATAGGGCTGAGGCTAATAAACTGCCGGCTGAAGAGAACAAATACAACTTGGTTTTATTGGCATTGGATAAGAAAACCGGTTCGGTTGTTCCGGTAGAGAAAAGAATTGTTAATTCTCAGGTATCAATAGCTAAAGGCAATGATTTATATTCTATTACCAAGAAAGCTATCAATCTGTTGGGAGGGATGAGGACCGTAGTCCAGAAAGGCGATAAAGTATTTATAAAGCCGAATTATGTATCCGGAGGGCTGGATGGCCATGATCCGGTTACTGCTGGTGAAATAGCCCATCCTGAGGTAGTTGCTTCAGTGGCTGAAGAGTGCGTAAAAGCAGGAGCAAAAGAGGTGGTAATAGGTGAGTGGGTTGAGCGTCCGGTAAAGATCAATTTCGGCGGCCGGGAAGGTAAAGAGGGTGCCCAGGTTAAGCATTTGATAGACCTTTTGAACAAAAAATACGGGAAGAAGATATTTTTGATAAATCTTATGGAGCATACAACGCATTTCAAGTATTTTCCATCTAAATCAAAATTAGCATTTTTAGCTATTCCAAATCTTGTTACTGATGCGGATGTTGTTATTTCCATACCTTCTTTAAAAACACATCATAAGCCGTCGCCAGTCAGCCTGGGAATGAAAAATTTTATGGGAATTATGCCTTCTGTTTTATACGGCGAACCCAGGTATAAACTTCATCAGGCCGGCCTTCATCAGGTGATAGTGGATATTAATAAGGCCATAAGGCCGGATTTGGTGGTAGTTAGCGCAGGATTTGGCATGGAAGGCAGGGGGGCTTCTTTATTTCTAGGCGGCAAGCCTGTAGATGTCAGTAAAAAAATAGGCGGAGCTTTGGTGATCGCGGGTAGAGATCCCGTAGCGACCGACGCCACAGCAACCCGAATAATTACAAAAGACTGGAATCCTATACCCGCGGACCCAAATCTGGGCACTCCCTGGTATGTAAATCATCTCAGAATGGCTTCCGAACAGGGGCTAGGTAACCTGGATAGTTCCAAGATAGTGGTATTAGGAGAAGAGTTGGATAAAGTAAAAATGAATTGGGAGCGTTCCGATGATAATGTATATCCGGAAGTACCATTAGATGAATAAAAAAATCATCAAAAAGGTAATATGCTTAATAGTATTCTTATTTAATCTTTTAATAAATTCTGCGTATTCTAATCCCGCATACATAATTAACGCCAGCGATTCTATCGGCGAATGGAGCAAAGGAATAACTACCGGCAGGGAGGTAGTTTTTACTAATGAATCATTAATTAAGTCCGAAGTTCAGGTATATATCGAAAATCCCGGAAAATACCAGTTATTTTCGTATATACATCATAATTACCGGGAATCGGTACCTTGTATTTATGCCGAGATTTCAAATGACAAAGGCATTCTATATAACGGTTCCCACCGGATAGAGAATATATGGTACCTCGATAAAATTAATCCCGGAAGGTGGTTTATGGTTTCCCTGACTCAGGATCCATATTGGGAATTACCTAAGGGAAATCTGACTATCCGCTTTTGGGTAGATGCGCTAGGGGGGGTTTGGAATAATTACAAAACAGCGATGGAAGGCTCTGTTTCTATTGATAAATTCTTATTTATTCCTATTCAGGAATCGGGAAAAAACATAAGCCTGCCGTGGTTTGTATACCCGGAAACCGGAAAGGGTAACTGGAATATTTTCGAATATCATCCCGGATACGCTACCAATTTGGCCGGGAGCAGCAAAAGCGGGGAGATCTTGATTACTACGGTAAATATACTTTATGCGGATTATTATAAGTTGTCAGGATCGGTACTATCTCTTTCGAGTAATGATCTAAACGTAGTATTCCGGGGGAAATCGGGTAAGCAAAAAGAGGACATTAAGATCAAGGGCCGGGATACCTGGTCTTTTTTTACTTCGGATCCAGTATATTTAAGGAAAGGAAGTTACAATTTATTATTAACTCATTCCGGGGCAAATGAAATATTGGTCGATTATTTAATACTCTTACCGGGGAAAGACTAGAGGCTATGGCGTTGTTGATAAAAGTTAATGATTTTATGGATAAAAATAAATTGAATAAGTTATTTACTAATAAATATTTTATTTTATTTTCTATTTTATTCATAGGTATATTTCTAAGGTTATATAATCTAACCGGAAAAAGCATTTGGTATGATGAGGCCTGTAGCTTAAATCAAGCGGCTTATAGCTGGAATGATATTTTCTTTCATAATGATATCAATCATCCGCTGCCGAAACCGGTATATTTTATTTTATTAAAATCTTGGGCTGTTTTATCCGGGTATAATGAATTTAGCGTCCGCCTTTTATCTGTTATATTCGGGGTAATATCAATATTTGCGATTTATAAGTTAGGCAAAATTATGTTTGGGGAAAAAACCGGTTTAATCAGCGCATTCCTAATTGCTATCTCGCCCTACAACATATATTATTCCCAACAAGCCAGATATTATACCTTATTCTTAATATTAAGTTTAACCTCCATGTTCTTTTTTATAAAGATAATAACAGGCAAGGAAAGCAAGAGAATCCTGTATTTTTGGTATACCTTAGCCAACATCCTTATTTTTTATACTTTTCAGGTGGGTATATATATATTGATTATACAATATTTTATTTTCCTGATGTTCAAGAAAAAAATAGTTAATAAGGCCGATTGGTTGAAAACACAGAAGATCCTGTTCGCATTTTTATTGCCAATTCTGTATTTCTATGTAGCCTTTATTATATTCAATGTCGGCAATTATAATGATTCGCACCTGAAATTTAATCCGTCTGGTCCAAATTTAAACTCTTTAATTGAAACCATTGAGGTTTTTAGTTATGGGGGGCCAACGCAGGCGCACGCCGGTGTTGGTTTCAGAATCGCAGATGAACGTTTAATTGCTCCCCGCATCTTAGCCGTTTTATTTTGTTTTTTATTCATCTTGAGTTTTTTTTATTATAGGAGAATAAAAAATACTGCTAGCGAGGTCGGATTAAGTTATAAAGATAGGATTATATTTCTTTGGTTATGGCTATTTTTGAGTATATCTGGCCTGTATTTATTCTCTAATCTAATCAGGCCGATGTATCTTACCCGGTATCTAATCGGCATCGCTCCATCTTTTTATATTATCATAGCCGGTGTTTTAGCTAAAATGAGTAAAGTTAAATGCAGAATATTAATTGTTACTATCATATTTTTTTCAGTATTTTCATTAAATGTTCTATATTTTCCTGGGCCTGACCGGGATTGGAGAAAGGCCGCCAGGTATATAAATGCGCTTATTAAGAATAACGATATCCTTGTATTGGCTCCCGTAATGCAGATACTTCCGTTTTGGTATTATTATAAATATAAAAAAGGCTTAAACAAATATTTTGCTAATAATATAGATAGATACGGAGAAAAGTTTTACAATAAAGCTAATTTTCAGATAATAGATGGTTCAAATCCGGTTATCGGAGGCGATACGGAATATATAATAAGGATACTATCCGAGCCAAAATATAAATATAATGATATCTGGCTTATTATTTCACCTGATTGGTTAGGCAGGGATAGCACCGATCGCTTAAAAAATTATTTAGGAAGAATCCGCGTCTCTGGCGAGAGCAAATATTTTAATTATGATGGAGTAGAGTTTGTCCGATATCTGTCTGCGGGCTATGCCACCAACTAGCAATATATAATGCTAAGCGTTTTAAAATATTTTTGTTTCATAATATGAATATTGAAACAGTTAATTTTAATGATTGTTTTTGCTGTTACTTCAAAAGAAATGTTTCCGGTAATAATAGATACTATTTTTGAGCAGGAAAATTTTTAAGGATATTACTAGGTGCGCGTATATGGTAAAACCAATTTGATAAAATCAATATAGGGGGTGATTAATATCAAAACTAAACATACAATTTTTAAAGATTTAAAAAATAGATGGGAACTTATAATCTTTTTATTTATAAGTATAAAAAACAAGAAGAAGTGGTGGCTATTACCGCTTCTTCTTGTATTGGCACTTGCCAGTATTTTTATAAACATATTCAATAGTGGTTCTATTTTACCGGCCATATATACATTTTTTTAATGTTAATTAAAAAGGCATTATCATCTTTATTTTTACTTTTTTTCTTATTATTGTTTTTTGAAATAATTTCTTACAATATTGTAATCCCGGATAAAAGATTAAACATACTAGATTCAACGAAAACGATCATAGAAGAAGATCCGGTTCTTATCTGGAAACAAAGAGCGCATTTAAAAAAAATGTTTCAGGGCGCAGAAGTTATTACAAATTCCGCAGGCTTTAGAAACAGAGAATTTTCAATTGAAAAAAATAATTCGACCTACAGGATTATATGCCTTGGGGCTTCTGATACATTCGGATGGGGAGTAGATTTTAGCAAAACATACCCCTTTTTATTGGAGCAAAAACTAAATAAAACCGGTCGGATAAAGAATGTAGAGGTTATTAATGCCGGGGAAATAGGTTATACGACACATCAGGGGTTAATTTTATTCAAAAATTATCTGTTAAAATACAAACCTGATTTGATTACAATTGCTTATATTTTAAATGATATTGATAGGTATAGATTCTATAGAAATTGCGCTCTAACTGATAGCGAGTTGACTAGACGCAATAGTTTAGTTGTACGGTTAAATAATGTATTTTCTAAAAGTAGGGGGTATCTTGTCTTGGAGAAGTTATTTTCATTTATTCTGCGCAAGAATGAAAGATTTAAATCTTATTTACTGAAAAAAGAATTTTCCCTGGCTAGGCAGCGTGTTTCCCGGGATGAGTATAGAAGAAATTTAGAGGAATTTATTAATGTCTGTATAAAGCATAAAATAAAAATAATGTTTATTAAAATGCCGATAAATTTATCATTACCATCTTTGACTGAATTCGAAAAAAATATTTTGAGCAATAATGGTAATCTTAGCGTATTTTATTATAACTTAGCAAATAATTACGAAAATAAAAAAGAATATCACAGTAGCGCTTTATTTTTTAAAAAGGCGAGAGATTATTTGGTCCTTGATTGTCGCCAGGACGGGATAAGTTTACAAAATACAATAGAAAAGGTGTCTTTGAAAAATAATATTAGCCTGCTTGATGTTAACGCCATATTTTTGGGATTCAAAAGTTATGAATCATTATTCAATTCCCCTAATGATCCTATGCATCCGAATAAGTCAGGACATGAAATAATAGCTGATGCAGCATGTTCGTTGATCTTAAATAGTAATTCATTTAACTAGCGGGTATTTATTATTCCTATGAAAAAAATATTACTTTATTCTATGTGCATATTGTTTCTATTGGAGGCTATCAGCAGGGTCTTTTTATATTGTTATAATATACGACTTTCATATTATAACAATAAGGGATATTATAATTTTCAGGGGGATTTATTGAAATATGCCAAGTCTTACAATGAATTTATTAAAAAAAACCATGGTGAAGACAGTCTGATCGTCAAAGATATCCTGCACAGAAAATTCTACGTACCAAATCTAAATATTTCGAGTGGGCTCGGCATGAATATTCAAACTAATTCTTTTGGCATGAAAGAGCGAGATATCAACATTCAAAAAGAACAGGGTACTTATAGAATTATTTGCCTGGGAAGTTCTTATACGCTTAGTGGAAGTACAGGTAATAGATTTACCGATTTACTTGAAAAAAAATTGAATAATAGATATAAGCACATTAAATTTGAAATAATAAATGCGGGTGTGTCAGGGCAGAATATATTGGGTTCATTTATGAATTTTGCCTTAGACTGGCGCGTCTTAAATCCCGATATGGTTATTATTGATAATGTCCTGGATAATGTGGATAGCTACAATGTCCCATTTTATCTCAGTAACTATAGGAAGTTATTTAAATTTGACACTATAGCCGAGTATTATACGTTGCAGAAAATAAAGAACCACATAGCGTTTTGGAGAGTACTAGATCTAATGGTTTTAAGGTTACGGAATACGTATAATAAAATAATGTTTGAAGAAAACCCGTCAGGCAATTATTCTAAACAAAATCCAGGCAGTCAAGAGCTGGTTTATAAGGAGGGCCTATCTTATTATGAACGCGTATTAGAATCTTTGGTCCTTTTAGCTAAGGGCTCTAATTGTAAAGTAGTATTATTATCTTGCGGGATAACCGTAGATGAAAAAAATAACCGTGAATCTGGAAACAAGTTTAGGGAGTGGCTGGAAATGCATTATTCCCCAATGAGGGCCGATACCATTATATATCTTATCAAAGAATACAATAACATTATGGAGAAAATATCAAATAGAAATAACGTTGGTTTTATAGATCTTAGTCAGGTTGTACCCAAAGATCATATTAATTTTTCTGATGCGACCCATCGTTCAGATTCGGGAAATAATATCTTCTCGAATGTATTAATGAATGGTTTAATCAAATATTTACCTTTAGATGGAGCTTATGCAAATTATTATGAAAAAAATAGTTATTAAATATTAGTCTTAACTGAATAAAATAGTTTCTATTGGAGGGGTAAAATTTCTGAAATTTTAAAATAGACAATTATGTACGGGGTTTTACTAAAGTTTTCATATTATTAGTGGTCAGTTTAAATGTGTAATTTGGCATCAGGTCAAATTTAAGACCGTCTAGTAATTTATTATCTAGGTATATGGGTAAAATCATTAAGATTATTATAGGTTTTTTTATTTGTTTTATGGCTTTATTTTTACCTTATAGGCTAAGGATTTTGTATTCCGAAATAATCGGCCGGATTATAAATAGTTTTTATGGTTTATATATTAAAATGGTGGAGTATATCCTCAAGGAAGTATCTTGATTATGTCTAAAAATAACCAGATAGCCATTTTATTTTCAGGGGGAACGGATTCTACCTGTGCCGCCGCAATTATGACGGATAGATTTAACGTAATACATCTTATAACATTGAATAGATTCGGTTTTTTTTCGGTGGAGAATTCCAGCTGTAATGTAAGATTATTACAGCAAAAGTTCTCTACAAAAATTTTTATCCATAACTTTATTAATACGGACAATTTAGCCAGGTATATTAGCTATAACAATTTTATAAGAAACTTATTCAAATATGGATTCTTTATGCTTTCAAATTGTCTTATTTGCGGCTTAGTTAATCATTTTAGGGCGCTAATTTTTTGTTTAGACAACGATATTAAAGATGTGGCAGACGGAAGTACCAGGGAGTGGTCGTTTTTCCCTACACATATGGAGAAAATTATTAATGAGTTAAAAAAAATGTATGCGGAATTTAAGATAGATTATCATACGCCGGTATACGACTTTGCCTTGCCTCAACCTATGACATTTAAGGATAAAATAAATATCCCCATAACAGGAATTGATAGTGCTTTTATTGTGAATAGCAAATATTCTAAAACTACCGGAAATTATTTGCATGATATAGGGATATTTCCAGCTCCAAACATTAAGGGCAGCGATTTAGATCGCAAAATGCAGCCACATTGTTTTCAATTTGTTTTGCATCATATTTACGTCTATTGGTATTATATGACTAGGAATAAATATGCGGATTTTGAATTATTGACCTTAAGTTTTTTCAAAGAAAAGATAAGCGATTTTACTAAAATATTGAGGGGTAACTCAAAAATTATCAGCCATCTTAAAAAATGAAATTAACTGTACCCCATAATTGGCAGAAGGATTTGCTTGGCGCTATTGATTTTGGGATGATCGGCGAGTTTTATGCTAAATTAGATAGTGATATTATGGGCGGGGGAAGGGCTTCGAATATATGTCCTGATGTTTCAAAAAAATTTATCAGCCAGGAAATAAATAAAATACACGCCAGAAACACTGAATTTAATTATCTTCTTAACGCCACGTGCTTAGACAATCAGGAATTATCCCAGGCCATGTTAGGTAAATTATCAAGACTTACTGATTGGTTAGTGGATATAAATGTAGATTCTGTGACCGTAGCTATGCCGTATATTCTCGGGTTTATCAAGAAAAACTATCCAGGATTAAAAGTTTGTGTTTCTACGATGGCGCAGGTGGATACTCCAGATAAGGCTAAATTTTGGGAGGATTTAGGAGCTGATAAAATTACGCTGTATGAAATTAATGTAAATCGGGATTTTAACCTAATCGAGAAAATAAGAAATACGGTAAAATGTTCGCTCCAGCTTATCGCGAATAACGGGTGTCTTTATAGCTGTCCTTTTACCGTTAACCATGGCTTGCTTTGTTCTCATGCTTCTCAGAGCAATCATAGGCTCAAAGGTTTTATTATAGATTTCTATAGGATATATTGCAGTTATCTAAGGATTAAAGATCCGGCGAATTATATCCGCGCCGACTGGATAAGGCCGGAGGATATTCATTATTATGAAGATTTAGGCATCAATTCCATTAAGATAGTAAATAGGGGGATGTCTACCCCGGCTCTTAAGATGATCGTAGAAGCCTATACGCGAGGAAGTTTCGAAGGAAACCTTCTGGATCTTTTGCCGGGACATTCCAAAAACATCAATTTTAAAAAACACGGGATTGTTTATTTATTTAAATATTTTTTTCATCCTAGGTTTGTAAACGTATTTAAGCTGGTTTCGATGAAAAAGATATTTGAAGATAAAAAAATAGATGTTTTTATCGACAATAAGAAACTCGAAGGGTTTCTTATGGCTTTGCAGGAAAAGCAATGCGGGCAGTTATTATGTAGTGATTGCGGATGGTGTGTTAAGGTAGCTTCTCAGGTAATTGAGTTTGATAGGCCAAAGTCGCTAATATATCTAAAAGAGCTGGAATCTTTTTTAAATGATTTTATTGAGGGAAGTATATTCAAATATATATAATGAAAGTAATTTTAATTAATCCTAATTCATCTTTAATAAGCAATAGCTGGGCCTATAGAAGGTTTTTTACCCCCATTGCCCCTTTGGGTATGGCTTATCTTGCAGCAGTACTTGAAAAAAACGGGATAGAGGTTTCTATAATAGACCAGTTTGCCAGCAAAATCACAGATTGTCAGATTATTGAGAGGATAAAGATGGAAAAACCTGAAGTAATAGGTTTTTCTACACTTACGCCGGTATTTAATGATGTTAAAAGATTGGTAAAAGGGGTGCGTCAAGTAGATGAAGGGATCAAGGTTGTTATGGGCAATATTCATGCAACCTGTTTTCCAGAAGAGATTTTAAGGGAAGGCATTGCCGATATAATTATTAAGGGGGAAGGTGAAATAACTTTATTGGAGCTTTGTCAGCGGTTGGCCCGCAGCGCTGACTTAGAACATTTGTCCGGAATTAGCTTTAAGAAAAATGGGAATATTATCCATAATCCGCAGCGGGAGATTATTAATGATTTAGATTCTTTGCCATTACCAGCCTGGCACTTGTTTAATTTGGATGATTATAAAGAAGTACCTCTAGCTGCTATAAATAAAACCAGGGCCTTACCTATCATTGCTTCCCGGGGATGCAGATTCAGGTGTTATTATTGTTCGCAGGATAAAATTTACAATAAAGTAAGGTATAGAAATCTAGAAAAGGTCATTGAAGAAATGGATTATTTTAATGATAAATTAAAAATAAAGATTTTTGGTTTTAGTGATGCCTATTTTCCCTTTGATGAGGAATCGGGACTAAGGTTTTGCGATTTAATAATTAAGAGAGGCCTGCAGAAAAGGCTAAAGTGGTGTACTGAAACAAGGGTCGATAAAGTAACGCCGAAATTATTAAACGCTATGAAAGAGGCTGGGGTTCATCTTATCATGTACGGAGTGGAAGTAGGGAATAAAGAAGTTTTAAATACTTTGAAAAAGGGTACAACTTTAGAGCAGGCAAGGATAGCTATTAAAGCAACAAAAAAAGCGGGGATTCTATGCCAGGGATTATTTATTTTGGGCCTTCCTAATGAAACAATAGAAACTTGCCAGGATACAATTAATTTTGCTAAAGAACTTGATTGCGATATAGTTAAGTTTAATATCGCTATGCCTTATCCGGGATCGCTTTTTTTTACCGATTATAAAGACATATTAAAAATCAATAATTCAGAAAAGTTCACCAGTTGGTATGATTGGTTAGGCAAATCGGAAGATCTCGTCTATACGCCGGCAGGGATGGATAGTATGAAGTTAAAATATCTGCAGCGAAAGGCGATGTTTGAATTTTATGCTAGGCCAAGGATTGTTTTCAGACATATCTTGAAAGGCGCCATAAGCTTTAAAAATATATTTTATGGTAGCATATGGTTGGTATGTTTATTTTGTTCTGAATTATTGATCCGGGTCAGATATTTCGTTAATGGAGCTTATCAAAAAAAAGAATAACAGGATGGAATTTAGCGTTCCTACAAATTGGCAGCCTGAACTTATCAAAGGGATAGCCTTAGCTAATAGAAACAGGGAAATAAAAGAGGTCTATGGTAAGCTTATTATGGATGATATTGGCGGAGGCCGTATTGCTTCGTCTTTACCCTTTATTTCCAGGAGTTCGGTAGTCCGCCATATTCGGGAGCTGCATGAAGAAGGTCTAAAATTTAACTATTTAATTAATGCAGTTTGCCTTGATAATTTTGAGTTTACCAGGCCAGGGCAAAAAAAAATCAGGCGGTTGATAGATTGGGTTGTTAATTCCGGAGCTGATTCTGTGACTGTGGCTAATCCGTATCTTATGATGTGGGTTAAGAAGAACTATCCTTTTTTATCTTTAAATGTGTCAGTGATGGCAAATGTCGATTCACTTGAGAAGGCTAAATTTTGGGAAGGTTTGGGGGCGGATAAAATCGGTTTACCCGGACCGGCGCTAAATCGTAATTTTAAGATGCTGAAATTACTAAGAAAGGCCCTAAAGTGCAAGATCCAGCTTGTAGCTAACAATGCCTGTCTTTGTAATTGTCCGACTTACATCAATCATGCTGTAATGTCTTGTCATGCTTCGCAAAAGTGGCATCGCAGTAAAGGATTTATGTTAGATTATTATGTTTTGATGTGTAGATTAGAAAGATTAAAAAACCCGGAAAATATTATTCGTTCAGATTGGATCAGGCCTGAGGATATCGGATTTTATGAGGAATTAGGAGTTGATAGTATAAAATTGGTAGATAGGCGTTGTTCAACAGAAATGATTATTAAGATCATTAATGCCTATACTGCCAGAACTTATCAGGGAAATATTAGCGAATTATTTCCTTTTTTTAGCGGTAGGAGCTTTGATTCGCATAGGGGGTGGGTAAATAAGATATTTAATATGGGGGATATTTCTTCATTTAATCCTTTTAAAGTATGGAGTCATTCGAAGTTATTCTCAAAAGTTGAGCTGATGATTGATAACCAACAGTTAACTGGATTTATTCAAAATTTTCCTCAGGGGTGCGATTTAGTATCTTGTGACAAATGCGGTTATTGTCGAAAGATAGCATCTATGGCTGTAAGATTTGATAAGGCATATTTAGATAAAATGATCGAGAAATATAAAATGGCTTTGAACATGTTATTTGAAGATGGGTTATCTTTTTTTAAAACGAGATGAAGAGAATTGAAACTGATACTTTAATATTGGGAGCTGGCTGGAGCGGACTGATAGCGGCTGATCTTCTTTCGCAGAAAAGAGCGGGCGTCGTTATGCTTGAAAAAGAAGACGAGATAGGTGGGTTGGCAAAGACTTTTAGCCTTAACGGTTTTAAATTCGATGCCGGAGGGCACGGTTTATTTATTAAGAGGAAGGAAAACCTATCCTATCTGGAAACAATCACTAATGGTAATGAACTTATAAATTTAAGACGGAAAGTAAAGGTTTTATTTAATAATAGATACATCGATTACCCGCCGAATATTACCTCTTTGTTTAAAATTAACAAAAAATATATATTTAGTATTTTATACGATCTGTTGAAGTTTAAAAAAATTGTAAAAAATAATAATTTTGAGCAATGGGTTAAGTCTAGCTATGGAGAATGTTTATATAATATATACTTCAAAGATTATTCAGAAAAAGTATGGGGTAAACCATGCAATGAGCTGCCGGCTAACTGGGCGGATAAAAGGATAGGTAATGATAATTTATCCAAGCTTTTTAAAGACGTGTTTATTAAAGTCGGAGAGCAAAATAACAATAGTAACTTATTTACTTATCCAAAGCAGGGAATAGGTTTTCTCCCAAAATTGCTGGGAAATAAAATAATAATAAATGGCTGTAAGGTGTACAAAAATGTTTTGCTTAAACAATTTTCTATTGAAGATAATAGAATAGTTTCATTGATTTTTACCTCGGGCGGATATTCGTTTGAAGTATTGTTTAAAAGGATTATTTCTTCTATACCTATCGTTGAGCTAATAAAGCTCTTCCCTGGTGGCTTAATTTCCGAACTTCATGAATCGCTTAAAGCAATTAAATATAGAAATTTAATCATTGTAAGTTTTATTATTAATAAAAAATTAGCAACAAATTGGCATTGGTGTTATTTTCCTTCTAAAGAAATATTGTTTTCGCGGGTTCATGAACCTAAATTTTGGAGCGCGGATATGGCTCCTGATGATAATAAAACATTGTTATGCACGGAGATATTTTGCGATTATGAAGATAAATGGTGGCTGGCAAAAGACGAAGACATTTTTAAGCACATAGAAAATTCGGCGAAGTTTACAAAATTGCTTAACAATAAAGATATTATTGCGGGAACTAGCGTTAAAAGAATAGAATATGCGTATCCTCTATATTATAAAGGTTTTGAAAATCCTTTGAATAAAATCAAAGATTCGTTAAAAACATTTAAAAATATATACCTTATAGGGCGAAGCGGCGCCCATGCATATTTCGATATGGAAGAATGTCTGGAAAATGTAAAAGTCACTATAGATTTCATATTTAATAATTATGATGGCTAAAATCAGAGATTAATATCATAAAAAACAGATTTATCAGTACTCATGAAGATACTATTTATTTCGAATGAATATGAATCGTTAGGCATAGAATATTTATCTGCCGTGTTAAAAAGAAACGGGCATGAGACATTCATGGTGTTGGACCCCGGTTTATTTAGCAATGTATTCTTATCGGTTAAGACGCTGTCTAAAATTTTTGATTATAAAAATATACTATTTAAAAGGATTAAAAGCATTGATCCGGACCTGATTTGTTTTTCAGTCTGTTCTGATAATTTAAAATGGGCATTAAATTTGTCTATTGCGATAAAACAGACCCGAGAAACTCCTGTGATATTCGGTGGAATACACCCGACGATTATTCCGGAACAGGTAATTAAATACGCTGCTATTGATTATGTTTGTGAAGGAGAAGGCGAAGAAGCCATTTTAGAACTCGCTGATGCTATTGAAAAAAAAAGGGACTGCACGTCTATACCGAATATTTGGGCAAAGAGGCATGATGTGGTATATTCTAATCCCCCCAGGCCTTTAATAAATAATTTAAATGATTATCCCTTTCCGGATAAGGAAATATATGAAGGGGCTTATCCGGCGTTTATGCGTTGGTATACAATAATAACTTCTAGGGGTTGCCCGGACTCATGTTCATATTGTGTTAACCATCAGATCAGAAAATTATATAAAAATAATTTTTATAGAAGAAGATCGGTGGTAAATGTGATAGATGAATTAAGTATTGCAAAGGAAAAATATAACATAAAAGTCGTACGCTTTTTTGACGATATTTTTACTTCAGACAAAAATTGGCTAAAGAATTTCTGCATAGCTTACAAAAAAGAAATCAAATTACCGTATTTTTGTTTTGTTCATCCTAATTATTGCGATAAGGAAATTATAGCATTATTGGAGGAAAGCGGTTGTGCGACAGCCTTTTTGGGGTTTGGGACCTTTTCTGATAAAAACAGGCGGGACATTTTAAGAAGAAATTATTCTAATCTCGAAATTTGTTCTTTGATAAAAGAGTTTAAAAAGACAAAAGTCTTTTTTGTAATAGATTTAATTTTAGGCCTACCTAAACAAGATAAAGATGAGATAATCCAAATGGCAGATTTCTTTAATAATAATAGGCCGGATTTACTTTCAGTGCTTTTTTTAAGGTATTACCCGAAAACCGATATCACCGCGATTGGTGAAGAATGCGGTTTAATAAACAAAAAAGATTTAGAGTTAATTAATGAAACAGGATTCAAAAATAGGATAATAATTGAAAAAAACTTTTATAAGTGGCTTAAAAAGGTTCAAATCTTGATCCTCTTTAGCAGATATCTGCCTAAACAAATAGTAAAGAAGCTGCTGGATAAAAAAATTTATTTAATATTTCCTGCGTTTGATTGTAACAATATTTCCGCTTTATTTAATGCGATAATCTGTAGTTTTAGAACTAAAAAAAGAATCAACACGGATATTCTCTCTCCCTGCCAATATTTGCACTTTTATTTGCATTATATGAAACTTATCTTAGGTAATGCAATTTGTTCTTTAAGGACAAATAAATCAATTTTAGACATATTTAGGAGGGCCCGGCTTATTTATAAATTAGGATTTAGCAAATTAACTTTAAAAAAGGTTGTTTTAATTACACGTTATTTATTTATGACTAAATTGAAAAAAAAAGATATACCCGGAGTAGTTATTTTAGGTTTAACTTATAAATGCCAATGTAAGTGTGTTCATTGTGCGGTGGGGTATAAGAATATTCTGCAGGAAAAAGAAATGGGCATAGTTGAGATTAAGTCAATATTAAATCAAATGGCGAAAATATACATCCCGAATGTTATTTTTTTTGGTGGAGAGCCGCTTATATTAAATTCTCAATTAGTGGAATTAGTCCGATATGCTTCCCGGCTGGGATTAAATACCTGTATTGATACAAACGGAATTCTGCTCTCAAAATATTTTTTGAAACAAATAAAAAATGCGGGCGTAAACAATATAAATATTAGTCTTGATAGCGCTAATAGCGTAATACACGATGGATTGCGGGGTTTTTCGGGTTCTTTCGGAAAAGCTATGGCTGCTTTAGGGCTGTGTAAAGAAGAAAAAATTTCGTTTGTAATTTCTACTTATGCTTCAAAAAGAGCGCTTTATTCCGGCGACTTACAAGAAATAATCAGAATTGGGAAAAGATTAAACGCTACTGCGGTTAAAATTCTCTTCCCGATAATGTCCGGAAGATGGAGTAACAATTTCGATGAGGCTCTTAATGCTCAAGAAAAGGAAATGGTATTAGATCTGCTAGATCCAGGTTTTGTATATTTAGAAAGTCCTCTCTTTAGTATTAAGGGTGGCAAAAAAGTTTGTGAAGCTATAAATAAAAAAATGTTTTATATTTCTCCGTGCGGGGATGCACAGATATGTTATGCAATTCCCGTATCGTTTGGCAATATTAAAGAGAAGAGATTGGGTGATATTATAGATCAAATGTGGAGCAGCGTTTTTTTCAGGTCAATAGATAAAAGTTATGATTGCGTCATGAGTAACCCTGTTTTAAGGCAGAAATTTCCGGAGTTATTTAGTGAAACACAGAAATTGCCCATTAGCTGTAAGAATGTAAAATGAATATTTATAAGGCTGTTATTAATAAAGTAAAAATTTATGTCACTCTATTTTTAAATCAGCTTATGCTTGCATTTTTTTTCTTAAGGGTATTAAACATAAGATCTTCATTTAGGCTATTTAAATTTCTTATAAAGCGTTTATTTTTTTGCAAACAAATTCCTGGAGTTGCCGTGCTTGCATTAACATACAGGTGTCAATGCCGGTGTATACATTGTTCAGTTGGCGGGTATCAGCTTGGTTCGGAAGAATTGAATATCGAAGAATGGAAAAATGTTATAGACCGGTTAGAGCGGATAGGAACACCTCGGATTCATATAAGTGGAGGGGAGCCAACGATTAAAGATGGTTTTATAGAAATAATTAGATATGCTTCCTCAAAGGGTTTTTTAGTTTTCCTTGAAACTAACGGGTATTCGCTGAATATGGCTACTATTCAGCGTCTAAAAAAAGCCGGCGTCTCAAGCATAGATATAAGTTTAGATAGCGTTTATCCTAAAGTTCACGATAAAAAGCGGGGTTTGGATGGTATTTTTGAGGGAGCGATCAGGGCAATTAAAATATGTAACATTTCTAAGATTCCCTATATGATATCCACATATGCCACCAGAGAGAATATATATTCAGGTGAATTACTGGAAATGATTTATTATGCAAAAAGAATGCGAGTGCCCGCTATCAGGATCCTGGAATCAAGGTCTTCAGGTAGATGGCTGAATAATCTTGATATATGTTTAAAAGAGAAAGACAAGTCGTACTTAAGAGAAAAATATCCAATATATGCAATACTCGACAGGAGCGAATTTTGTTATTGTCCAATTCAGGTAAAATTTACTATATTTATAGCTCCCGATGGAGAGCTGCAACCTTGTTCTCATTTGCCATTTTCATTCGGAAACATCCGGGTAATAAGTATTGAAGAATCACTGGATAGAATGTCAAAATCACTTTTTTTCAAAGAAAGAAGTAAATGTTATGTAAATGACCCAAATTTTAGGAATGAATTCTTGACGCCCGCTTTGTCAGGACATGTTAGGCTACCTGTATCTATTTAAATATTTATCACATTATGGCAAGAGTTATCTTTATTAGTAATCCTTATGAAAATTTAGGCATAGAATATATGTCGGCAGTTTTGGAGTCTGCGGGTCACGAAGTCGGTTTGATTATCGACCCATGCCTTTTCTTTAATGCATACCAAAGAAACAATCTCTTAGGTAAAATATTCAATTACAAAACCTATGTATTGGGAAAAATTATAAAGATGCAGCCGGACTTAGTTTGTTTATCGGTTATGACGGATAATTACCAATGGGCGCTGGATTTGGCTAAGAAGATAAAAGAGAAAATTAATACCTGGATTGTATTTGGCGGTATCCATCCTACAATCCTTCCGGAGTTAGTCATAAATGAAAGTTGCGTAGATTTTGTTTGTGTAGGGGAGGGGGAAGAGGCATTGGTAGAGCTTGCGGATAACATTCATGATCCTGACAAATTACTGCATATAAAGAATATTTTTGCCAAACGGGAAGGCCAAATATTTAAGAATACTATACGCCCATTAATAAAAGAGTTGGATAAATTACCTTTTCCCTGCAAGGAACTATATTATCGAGAGAGCAGGATGTATTCTAAAGAATACTTTATAATTACTAGCCGGGGCTGTAATTATTCATGCGCATTCTGTTGCAATCAGGTTCTGTTAAATTTATATGGAAAGAGTTTTTCTCGCAGGCGCACGGTTAGAAATGTAATTAAGGAACTATACGATAACAAAAAGAAATATAATTTCAGATTTGTATGGTTTATGGACGACAATTTTGTTTTAAATTCCGAATGGATAAAGGAATTCTCCCGGGAGTACAGCCGTTATATAGGGGTTCCTTTTTTCTGTTATTCGCATCCAAATAATTTATCCGGGGAAACGGCGGAGTTGCTCAAAAAAGCTAATTGTCGTGAAATGGGTATAGGTGTGGAAAGTTTAAATGAAAACACTTGCAAATTAATCAATAGAATAACTGAAAAATCTTTGATTGATAGATCGCTAAAAATACTAAAAAATAATAAGATTGTTAGTATTGCTGAGAATATTTTGGGTTTGCCTGGGGAAAAAGAAAAAGACATACTTGATCTTGTAGGTTTTTATAATAAAAACAGACCAGATTTAATACTATTTAGTTGGTTAAAGGTATTCCCTGGAACAGAAATGCTAAGAATTTTAAAAGCCAGAGGTTTGATTAGTCAGACTGCTTTACAAAATCTAATATCAGGAAAGGATAATTCATTGGCCTTGGGTGGTAATTATGCGAGTGTAAGTGAATTCAGAAGGTCAGCTTGTTTATTGGTATTATTGCCTTTTTTGAACAAAAAAGTGGTTTCTTTTCTTGCTAAGGTTAACATATTCAAATGCCCAGTAATTGTGAATCCAAACTTTATATTACGCATTATTAGGGCGTATAAAAGTTCTTTTTTTTCAGTTATGTTCATGGGTAATAAAACTTATGATGCCGGGCTAAAAATTAGCCTACGGATTTACAAACATTACATAATTAAGAAATTTAGATTAGTATTAAATTTAGGGGAATAGATTGTTTAAAATTGAGCTTTTAAAGAAGAATGCCGAACCGGAGTGGGACAACTTTGTTAATGATTGTGTAGTTAAGGAGTACGGATTTTCCCTCAAATTTAGGGATGTAATAAAGGAAGTCTTTAGATATGAGACGATTTATTATTTTATACGGAATGGTCGAGGGATAATCGGAGTATTGCCGCTCTTTCTTGTCAGATCAAAAATATTTAGTAATAGATTGGTATCTATACCATTTACAGATACGGGGGGTTTTTATTTTAAAGAGAGAATACAAGATGATTTAAAGGTAGCTATATATAAAAGCGTGATCGAAAGATTATCTATTGATTTAAGATTATATTCAGATAGGGCTCTCCCCATAGAAATCAGAAATCCGCATCCCGCATCCAATGAATTCCTTATAAAAAACTGCGGTTTTGTTAAAATATCCCCGTATGTCAGATTCAAAATAAGATTAGATACCACTTGGCAGCAAATAGAAAATTCTTTTAGCAGAAATATTAAAAGATGTCTGGAGAAAGGGAAGGGTAAATTAAAAATAGATATTTGTTCAGATAAGAATCAACTTATAGATATATACAAAATATATTTAAAAGATACAAAAAGACTAGGCAGTCCACCCCTGCCGTTGCGTTTTTTTGAAGAAATGTGGGATAAATTCCAGGCGATTGGAAATTTTATAATATTCACAGGGTCTTATAAGAATAAAGTGGTGGCAGCCGAAACGCTCATTTCCTTTAAAAATACTATTTATGCTGATTTAATAATGAGTGATGCTAAATATAATTATATTTTTCCAAAGATACAGCTTTACTTCGCAAGCCTTAATTATGCTTACAATAGCAATAAATATATGAGTTATGATTTTAGCAGAACCCGTAGGCTATCCGGAGTTTTTGAGCATAAACGTAAATGGGGTGGAGAAATAGAAGAAATAGAATATTTTTATCAAAATTACAGTCAAGTCAAAGATTGTTTTCTTGATCATTCTCAGAGCAGATTTTCGTATATAAGTAAAATTATAAAATTTACTCCGTTAAGTATCCTACGAATAGCGGGACGATCGATTAGAAAGCAATTAGGAAAATAATGCATATAAAGGAAATCCTTTTACAATCGATAGATAAAGTAACAAATTTGAAAACAGCGAGTTTCCTCAAAGAACTAGAAAAATCGCAGTTATCTTCCGAGAATAATATCCGGCTCTCGCAATGGGAAAGATTGAAGGAGCTCCTGGAGTTTAGTTATGAAAAATCTGAGTTTTATCGGCATAAATTTAAACAATGCGGGTTGGCCCCCGATGATATTAAATGCGATGATGATTTTAAGAAGTTGCCGATAACAACCAAATCGGATATACAAAAGTACATATCTGAAATCATATCCGAAAAAAAATATTTTTTTATTCAAAGTTCCGGTACCACAGGAAAAATTCCCCTTAAAACTTATTTAAATCTCATAACCGCAAGTAAGAAGTTCGCAATATATTTACGGCATCTTTATCGATTTGGTTGGGATTTTGATACGAAGATTTTTTATTTTCTGCCTAATTTTTATAAAGCTAAAGTTGTGGACTTAGAGAATGGTATAAAACAATGCGTGTTAACTTTTATGCAGAATAAGATAGCGCATACATTTTTTACTAATAGAGAATTTTTATTCTATCGAGATTTAAATCCTAGCATTGATCTGAAACAGCTTGCAAGGTATACTAGGATAATTAATTCTTTTAAAAATAAGATTCTAATCGGAAGAATAGATTTTTTTAATATCCTTGCCTATAGCCTTAAAATAAATAATTACAAAATAGTAAATCCAAAGGCAATAATAAATATAGGTGCGCTTTTACCAGAGGCACTAGCAGTGCGCGTATCTTCTTTCTTTGAATGCCCTGTTTATAATATATATGGTAGTTCTGAGTTTGGTTATATTGCAGGCAATTGCAAAAAAAATAAAGACCTGCACATAAATGAAGAAACGCATTATATTGAAATAGTAAAGAATAATAATCATCGTCAGGAACATAATGGTTTCGGAAACATTATAGCTACGGATTTATTAAACCATTCTATGCCGCTTATACGATATGAATCGGGAGATTTAGGATCAATCGGAAGCGCCGGCTGCGAACACCATGCCTTAAGGACACTGGATCTTAAGGGAAGAGTTGAAAGTTGTATTGATTGCAGTACAAAAAGATTGCTTACAGAAAAAGATATATGCAATTTAGTATTTAGTGATGAAAACATTCTACAATTTAATTTACAATTTAAGAAAGGAGAGGGAGTAAAGATTCGGATCGTCAGTTCCGGTTGTGCCGTAAAAAAAGAGCTTCTTATAGATAAATTAAGTTATGCGGGATTAGGGAGAATAAGAATTAAATATGAGGATAGTTTAGCGGCGCTTTTTACAGACAAATTTCAATACGTAAATGTAATATGATAATTACTAATATAAGAGAGGGCCCCGTTATTAACGCCATAACTGTAGATGTTGAAGAATGGTATCAAACAATACTTTTCAATAGAAATAATAATGCCGAAGATAGTTTAATAACAAATTTACAAAATAATATAAACGATATTTTGTTATTACTTGATGAGTATAATACTAAGGCCACATTTTTCATTGTAGCCTCCTTAGCAGTGAAATATCCTAAGCTGATAAAAATTATCTTCGATAAAGGCCATGAGATCTGTTGTCATAATTACTATCACCGGTTAGTATATAAAATGTCAAAAAAAGAATTCTCCGATGATATTGGCTTATCACTAGATATTTTAAGGAAGAATACGAATAAGGAAATATTAGGTTTTCGAGCGCCTAGCTGGTCTATTATAAAAGATTCCCACTGGGCTATAGATATATTACACTCATACGGTTTAAAGTATGATTCAAGTATATATCCTATAAATTTTAATTTGCTGCATTACAAAAATTATAAAAGATTACCTTACAGGATTAAAGAGGATTTTATAGAGTTTCCTCCATCAACATTTAAATTCCTGGGCAATAATCTTCCTTTTGCAGGAGGTATTTTTATGCGCTTTCTTCACTCGTCATTTATTATTAATAAAATCAGGGAGATAAATGATGAAGGTAATCCGGCAATGATATATTTCCACTCCTGGGAGTTTGATCGTAAAACTCCCAGTATGATTTATAAAAAATGGAAACGGCTTATCCAATACGGTAATTTAAGCAGCATAAGAGATAAAATAAAATTACTTTTAGAGAACTTTAAATTTTGTCCGATTAAAGATATATTGCAGATTAAATAATATGTTAAAACCAAAAATAAAAGGATTAATTTATTCTATTATTTTATTACTAATTGTCATATACGCTAATTTTTTTACTAATTTATTAACATTTGAACCCGTATATGGCTTATATATGGATTCTACAAAACTATATGTGCTACACTCGCTTTACGATCCTTCTTTATTCAAAAACGATCTATTGACCTCAGGTTACTTGAATCTAATTGATATTAGCAAGGGATTGATTTTTTTGTATGGTATTTTATTACATATATTTATGCTGCCAATCGCTATTAAGATTATTTCCGTTATTCTATGTTTGTCTACCGTTATCGTGATATACAGAATCGGAGTACATCTATATTCGAGGAATTTCGCGTTTGTGTTTGCGGGATTATTTACTTTGTATTTTTTATCTTTAGATTCTTTTTATGGTGGGCAAGGGAGGACGTTTGGAATTTTTATTTATTCAATCTTCTTATTATTTTTCATAAAAAAAAGATTTATTTTTCTTCCTTTTTTTGTGTTGCTCGCTATTTACTTCTATCTTCCTATTTCTCTGCTGCTAGCTACAATTTGTATTCTGATAATTTTATTTTTTAATAAAAAACTATCCTTACGTACGTGCAGATTATATATACTTATTTTATTTTTTACTATCGCAACATCAATTATTATTGTTTTGAATAGCTCCATATTCCAGGCTTTTTTGAAAAACCCGCAGATTTTATTAGTCTATAAATTTTTTGATTACAAATATTCGCAAAGAGTAGTTAGTGCCATAGAAATCAGTAATCCTATCCACGTTCTCTTGTATTTCATACTTAATCTTAATGAACATAGCCGGCTCTATGTATATTTGACTGCATTCTTTCTTGGCTTGTGCGCAGTCATCGTTTTCTTTAAAAAAAGTAAATCATTTTGTCTTCCTTGGCAAATATGGACAATGCTGTTAGCTTCCGCACTGAATTTTATTATTATATATCCTTTCTTTCCTACTCTTGCTTCAAGGCAATTTGTATTTACTGTACCTTTATTCATCGTTTTCTTTATAGCTTCGGCAATATTCAATACAACAAATTATAAAGTTATTTACGAAGCTTTAATAATATTAGCGGCAGCAGCCTTTATCGTTTTAAATCCCAGGTTAAATGATATAACCAGCCTAAGAGAATATAAACCCATATATGACTACATAGAGAAGTTGCCGAAAGATGTATTAGTATTAGGTAATCCGGAAAGCACGCTTATAAAAACTGTCCCATTTTATTCAAAAAGAAGCATTTTTTTTGGAAGTAATTTTAAAGACGTCTACTTTATTTTCTACGGGTATAAAGAAACGCTGAAAAGAAGGCAGCATTTAATTCAAGCGCTTTATTCAGATTCTTTGGAAAAAGTGAGGGGTATTATTTCAGATTACAATATAGGATATTTTATTATAGAAAGTAATTACTATACTAAATCATTTATCGATTATTTGAAATATTCCCCTTTTCCTTATGATCATATTGTTTATAATGTTATAAAGAATAGAATATATAACAATAATTTTGTGTTGTTGCAGTTCGCAAAAAAACATTACAATTTTAAAGTAAAAGTAAATGGAGGCGAAATCTTCGTTTTGAGCTCTGAGAAAATAAGACAGTCAGAATAAAAAAACATGCCAAAAACTAATAACTTTATACATGGCAAGCACGATATGATCAATATATGCGGTTGAGTAAACAAAAATAAGATTATTGTAAAATAATGTTTACTAAAATACTTAAGTTGACTGTTAGATTAAAAAGAATCCGTATCTTTATAAAAAAGTTTTTCAGGACTCAGTACTGTTCGGTGAATAAGGTTGGGCCGGATTTAAAATTGGCGCATTTATTTTTAGCCAAGTCTAGGTTAAGAAAAAAGCGTTCAGATTATGTCTTAAAAGCAATTCAGATCCAGACATACGTAGGATGCAATTATAGTTGTCCGTTTTGTCCATTAGGTAAACAGCGCGTCCAGTTGTTTAATGGCGCACAAAACGGATACAAGATGGAATTCTTTATTATTAAGAGCTTGGCGCAGCAACTCGGCCGGCTCAAATTTAAAGGGAGGATTTCTCCGGATATGGGCGAACCGCTGCTTGACGATAGACTTCCGGATATTTTATCGTGCATAAAAGAAGAATGTCCGGATTCGTTTATATTCATCCAGACTAATGGTTTATTATTAACTGAAAAGCTGACCTTAGCTTTAATAAAGTCCGGAGCAGATGAAATTTATGTAAATGATTATACTCAAGATGGCTCTGTTTACTCGCGAGTTTCCAGTTTTTTATCCCGCAGAAGCAGGAAGCATATTACTATAGAAAGAAGGTCATTACGTGAAAGGCTTTCAAATTTAGCTGGAAATATATACCCTGCGCTTGAAAAACCACTAAATATTTCATGTATAAGGCCATTTCAGGATATGTTTATTGCTTATAACGGAAAGGCAATTCTTTGTTGTCAAGACTGGCGGTACTCGGAGATTATGGGTGATGTTTGTAAGGAAGGGTTGCTGGATATTTGGAATAACAAATATTATGATCAGATACGCAGGAATCTGCTTGTATCGGGGAGAAAGAATAATGCGTTATGCTCAAAATGCGATTTTAGTGGATTATGGTAAAGTCGTTTTTAAAATTTACCATCATTTTTTTAGAAAATATGTCAATAGATAGGTTGTTAAAAAGATTTTCTTTATTATGTAATAATCATTTTGTCCATCTATTGTTTCTGACTATTATATCGTCAGTTATTATATTCTGGAATTTAGGAAATAACAGCGTCAGAGACCTGGATGAGGCTATCCATATGCAAATATCCAAAGAAATGATTAATACCGGTGATTGGTTAACGCCTCAGATTAGAGGGGAGCCATTTTTCCATAAACCTCCTTTACGAATTTGGCTAAATAGCATCGCCTTTATTTTTTTGGGAACTACTGTATTCGCCGCAAGGTTATGGTCGGCTATTTCAGGAGTGTTAGTTGTACTAATGGTATATATTATTGCCAAGAAGATCTATAAAAATAAAAAAATAAGTTTTATATCTGCACTGATAATGTTATTCTCATATAATTTTATTTTCGAGAGAAGCGCCAGGTCAGTTGAAGAAGATGTATTGGTTCTTCTTTTTTCATGTTTGATTTTATATTTTTTCTGGTTGAGCCGGAGTAAAAGGATCTATATTTATGTAGCGAGTATTTTTGCGGGACTTTTTTTTATGGCAAAAAGTACTGTAATTTTTTTGTTAATTTTTGTAATTGTCGCCTTTTTGGTTATTACGAAGGAATATAGATTATATAGACCAAAAACATGGTTTTTTTGTATAACTATAATAATGGCAATCGTATTGCCCTGGCATATTTTACAATTTATGTTCTCGGGAGAAAATTTTCTAAAAATATATGCAGGGGAAATATTATATTTCATTAACCCTTTATTATTAGGAAAGGGAAGTGTTTTTTTGCCATTTTTAAATTCCAGGGTTATTGAGGGAATAGGCAGTGTAAGCCGCGTAGGTCCGTATTGCGATATTTGGTATTATGTTTATACAGTTATCCTTGGATTTTTTCCCTGGAGTATTATTTTGCCTTTTGCGCTTGCAAATATATTTATAAAATCAGCTATGATTAAAAAAAGCAGTATTGAGTCAAGGAAAGCAGGCATTCTATTTTTATGTTGGCTTATTGTGCCGTTCTTATTGTTATCCGCTTTGAATATTAGAAGGACTTGGAGAATAAATATAATTTCTCCAGCCTTAGCAATAATTGCAGCTAAATTTTTTATCGATGCATTTAATAAAAAAAGTAGTTTTATTATCACCGCGGGTTTAATTTTTACAATAGGGTTACTATCTAATTTATCAATTAATCAATTCGGTCTGCCATATTATACTTTTTGCCCTTGGCTGGAGTATAGATTGAATTTTATCCTCTTACCAAATAATAAATTATTAATACCTAATAATTTATTTTCGCTGGGATCAATCTTATTTATATCAGGCATATTATTTTTGCTGTATTTATTATTTAATAAGGTGGGGCGAAACGGCAGGGTATTATTTACAAAGATATTGGCAATTTATTTATTATTATTTTCACTGTCAATTTCAGTATTTACATCGGCATATCTAGTTAGTAAATGTACATATAAATCAGATATGGCTATAATTTTTAACGTGATTAATGAGTCTGCTTCAGTCAGGAATCTGGTAGTTTGGGATAACAGCCTTTACAGGATGCAATTTGGTAATTTCAGACCGGAATTTAGCTTTTGGTACGATAATTGGTCGGACTACTTTTATTTAAATAATATAAAAGATATAAAGATTTTTTTTGTCAAGAGTGATATGTCATTGCGTAAAATTATCCTGGACAAGAAAGTGATTTTATTAACAAATAAAAATAATTTAAATAGTATAAAGGATTTATTAATATCCGGTCAGATCAGGATTAAATGGATTGGAGAGAAATACGCTTTTTTAGAGCAGAACGTCTAAAGAAATGAATCTAGTTTCGATAATATGAAAATTGCTTTTCTGCAGGAAACAGTTAATCAGAATATTGGCATAATGTATTTATCGGCTGTTCTAAAATCTAAAGGTCACCATTGTGATTTGTTTGTAGAATCTCTAGAGAAAGATTTTATCGGGGCGGTAAAGGCTTATCAGCCAGATATAGTGGGTTTTAGCATTATTACCGGCGGCCACCTCTGGGCTTTGAATATAGCCGGTTGTCTTAAAAAATTACTACCGAAAACATTAACTGTCTTTGGCGGGCATCATCCGATGTATTTCCCTGAAATAGTTCAGCAGCCGCAGGTTGATGCGATCGCTCGCGGCGAGTCAGAGGTCTCATTTCCGGAATTAATCAACAGGTTGGAGAGAGGTGATAATTATTCCGATATTTTAGGTTTCTGGGTTAAAAAGGACGGTAAGATACATCAAAATGACGTTGCCCCTTTAATAGACGATATATCTTCTCTGCCGCATCCTGATCACCAGCTATATCTAAAATATATATTTTATCGCGATCAGAGTGAAGTCCCTTTTAGTATCACGCGGGGATGTCCTTTTAGGTGTGCTTTTTGTTATAATCAGGTAAAGGCCGAGCTTTACCGCGATAAAGGCAAATATCTGCGGACTAGGAACGTTGAAGATATTATAAGTGAGATGGATATGGCTCTCAAGATTTATCCTAAGATGAACTCTGTTATCCTTTATGAGGGCATTGGATGGGCAGGTAGAAAATGGCTTTCAGATTTTACCCTGGTTTATAGAGAGCGCGTTGGCTTATCCTGGATCACTAGCATCCGAGCAGATTTCGTAGATGAATTCATGGTTGAAGAGTTAGCTAAGTCCAATTGCTCCTGTTTAGCTCTTGGGGTTGAGACCGGAGACGAAGTAATCCGTGAAAAAATTCTCGGCAAGAGAATCCCAAATTCTCAATATGTCCTGGCCGCCCGGCTTTTACATAAGGCGGGGATCAAGGTCCGGACTTCGAATATGTTTTTTTTACCGCAAGAAGATATTAATAAAGCATTTAAGACCGTAGATTTAAATCGCGAAATGAAAGCGGATTTTACTTCGGCATACACGCTGCAGCCATATCCGGGTACAGATATCTATGATTATGCCGTAAAAAATGGTTTCCTTTCTGCGATGTTTAAATTTGATGATATCGATCCGCTATGTATGATGAAACCTATAATTGAGCTTCGGGATAAAAGTAAGATTATAGTTTTGCATCGTTTGTTTCATTATGCCGTGCGCAACAGCTTTATGCGCAGATTGTTGGATGTATTGATTAGTGTTCCGCCAAATCCGTTGTTTGACCTTTTGTATTATTTTTCGCTTATTCTAGGATATGCGCAATACCACCGTATAAGCCTTTTAAGGGCTATTTGCATAGCTTGGAATAATTACCGGTGTGCTAAGAAAAATATGATTACCGCAGGGGGTTCTTAATTTAAATTGTTTAATATAGAATATGAGGTAGATGCAGATGGACAAAACCATTAATAGCCTTACAGTGATTATTCCTGCCTATAACGAAGAAAAGGGGATAGGTAAAGTTTTAACGCAATTGGTAGCAAAGGCAAGCGAATGTGGCTGGAATATAATAGTAGTAAATGATGCTTCGTCTGACAATACGGCGGAGGTGGTTGCTAAATTTACTCCTTCGGTAAGATTAATAAATCATCGGCAAAACCTGGGATATGGCGCTTCCATCAAAACAGGCATTCGGAATTCTTCTGCGGAATGGATAGCGACCTTTGATGCAGATGGTCAACATAGGCTGGAAGATCTGGAAAAGTTGACTCGAGTTACGCGCAACTTTGATGCTGTGATCGGTATTAGGGATTCATCTAGTAAAGTAGTAATGACCAGATTTCTGGGGAAATTTCTACTTAAGCACGTTTCTAATCTGATTATCGGATGCAAGCTTAGGGATATAAATTGCGGGTTGCGCCTGATCAAGCGTAAAACTATAGTAGATATTTTAGGTTTTACCTGCGACCGATTTTCATTTTCTACTACCAGTACAATTGCCTTGATAAGTATGGGCTATTACATTAATTTTGTTGAAGTTACCGTTGATAAACGAGTAGGTAAGAGCACAGTTAAACAACATAATGACGGACTTGAGACTATAATGTTAGTTTTACGCTTGATGATTTTATTTAATCCGATGCGCATTTTCCTCCTTATTGCTTTTTTGTTGATTGGCACAGGAGTAATTTATCAGTTATTTGAATTATTCGTGCAGGGTTTTAGTATGGGAAAACTTGCCTTGTTATTAATCACCTCAGGATTAGTATGTTTTTTCTTTGCTCTTCAACAAGACCAAATTTCATATTTGCGAAGTAAAATCGCTAGTTTTAAAACTGATTTTAAAGAAGATAGTATTAATTTTATTGAAAGAAATGATAGTAAATAGGTAATATTTAGTTAGGGAAGCACAGCTAATAGATAAAATAAAATTAATATGAGCATTCCAAAAGCAATATTTATTTATCCGGGTTATGAGAATTTAGGTATCGAATACCTTTCAGCCAGCTTAAAAAAAGCTGGATTTCAAACAGAGCTGGTTTTAGACCCCGTGCTTTTTAATGAAAGTGGTTTTATCAGAAATAAATTATTCGCAAAAACATTCAATTTCCGCAGAGATGTTTTAAGAGAAATAAAAGAAAATAAACCGGATTTGGTTTGTTTTTCAGTGATTTCAGATAATATATTTTGGGCAGCAGAGCTTGCGCGGGAGATAAAGGAGAAGATAATTGTACCAATAGTTTTCGGCGGTATCCATCCTACTTCGGTGCCTGATAAGGTTATAAAGATTGACTCCGTGGATTTTATTTGTGTTGGAGAAGGCGATAGCGCTATAGTTGAGTTAGGGGAGGGGATTATAAAAAACTCAAAAAATAAAAATGTTCAAAATATATGGTTCAAAAATGAGGGGAAAGTAATAACAAATGAGGTTAGGGCGTTGGTCGATGATCTGGATACCTTGCCATTTCCCGATAAGGATCTTTATTACCGCAAGTACAATTTTATGTTTAATGGCTATACTATTATTACTTCCCGTGGATGTCCCCATTCCTGCAGCTTTTGCGTTAATAGCGTTCTAAATGATATTTATTCAGCTAAGGGAAGTTATTTAAGACGCAGGGGCGTTGATAATGTAATCGCAGAGCTGGAATTAGCTAAAACAAAATACAGCCCAAAGTTTATCCATTTTCTGGATGAAGTTTTCACGTACGATAAGAATTGGCTTGAAAAATTTGTGCCATTGTATAAAAAAATAATTAATCTTCCTTTTGCTTGTTATGTTTCACCGAGTTTTATTAATGAAGAGGTAGTTGGGCTTTTGAAAGAGGCGGGATGTTATAAGGCTCAAATGGGAGTTCAAACGCTCAATGAAGATAATCTTAAGAATTTGCTGAGTAGAGAATATAATAAAGAAGCAGTCGCCATGGCTATCGGTTTTTTTAGAAAAAACAAGATTTACTTGACCTGCGACAATATTTTTGGCTTACCGGGAGAAAATAAAAATGATCTTATGGAAATAGCAGAATTTTATTCTTTGCACCAACCTAATCATATAGAAGTATTTTGGTTGAGGTATTATCCCCGGACGCCTATTATAGAAAAGGCGCTTAAATTAGGTAAGCTAACTAGGGAGGAAGCGGATGTTTTTAATAGCGGCAGACAGTCCCGGGGTATTGCTAGCGGCGGCGACACTTTTAATAAAGAATCTGCTAAGTTTCAACTCTTATTGAATTTATTTTGTTTTTTACCTAAGCCGCTGAGGAGGCTAATTCTAAAAACTAAAATATTTAATTATTTTCCGGCGCTAAACCCTGTCCTAGTGGCAGTCGTATCTAGGATTTTTAATAGGGCAAAATTTGATTTATTTACATATATGACTATTCAGCGTTACCGGGTTTACTGTCTAAGGCGTTTGAGCAGGTTTTTTGGCGTTAGAAGTTATTAATTTACGTTATGTTCACAATATTTGCTAAATAAAATACCAAGGTTGCTGGAATAATGCAAAAAGTTAACAGTAAATTGAGCAAACGTTCATATAATATTATAACATCTTTCGTCACCGTATTTTTTTTGATAGTATCTCTTTCATTTTTTTTTAATTATTATTCTAATAATTATGGCAAAAATAAGGTTCTGTTAATTTGCGTTGACGGCGCTACCTGGCATTTAATCAAGCCGTTAATTAATGAGAATGAACTCCCGAATTTTCGTAAGTTGATAGAAAACGGCGCCTCGGGGATTCTTTTTTCAAAGTCCGCTTATTCGCCACCCTGTTGGACATCGATTGCTACAGGTAAAGAAAGCGATAAACACGGAGTCCGAGACTTTAGTGACACTGGCAAAAGCAAATGTAATTATTTATGGGATATCCTATCAAAATTAAATATTAAAGTTGGAGTATTCAATTGGTTGGCGAGTTCTGTTAAAGAAATAAACGGAGTTATTTATAGGCTGGGATCACCATATATTAAAACAAAATGCTATCCGAGTTACCTGAAAGCGGAGATAGATAAAGCGATTTATTCTGATGATAAAATAGACTGGAGATCAGTTGAACTATATAAATTAGTCAACAGATTTGAAAGGTCTATAAACAGCATAAATTATTCTTTAATAAATAAATTCAAACTAACTTTTATTGCCTGGGGTATTGATGCGGCTAATCCGTATCAGCACCGCTATTGGAGCGCTTTAGAGCCGCAATATTTTGATATCTCATTTACAGAAGTAATTGAAAAGGGCAGCATTATAACTGATTACTATAAAAAAATCGATAGCCTATTGAGCTATTTTATAAAACGTAATTATACAATTTTTTTTGTTTCCGACCACGGTTTTAGTAGAAACGATATGAGGTCAGGGCCACGGATTATAAAATATCAAAATATTAATTCAGATATGCAGCACGTAAATTTCTTAATGAATATTTTATTAGAGAAGGTAGGATTACTAAGTGCTATACCTAAGCCGGAGGGTGGCGGATTAATTGATTTTCAGAAAAGCAAGGCGTATTTTTATAATAGTGCGAAAAGGGGAGTAAGCGGGATAAAGATAAACAAAGGAATTACGGAAAAAAATGAGGTCATAGAGTTAAAGCGGAGGATACTTTCGCTATTAAAAGAGGCGTGTTTTGAGACGGGTGAAAAAGTTTTTTTAGCTGTTGAAGAAATGGATATAAATAAGCAATCGGATTTACCCGACATAACCTTTCGCCTAAGTGCCATATTAAAAGAAAAGAATATTTTTTTTAAGCAGGATATTGAAAAAAATCCGCAAAGTATAGTTTTATTGCATGTCTATAATAATGAAAAAAAAGAAATATTTAAGATAATTATGGAAGGAAAAGAATATAATATAGCAGATTTAATAAATTATTCTCACGATGCCGTGGCCGATCGTGACGGAGTTATTATAATGTCTGGTAAAAATATCAGAAAGAAAGTATCTATTGAAACCGCGCAGCAATGTGATATTACCCCTACTATTCTTTATCTTTTAGGATTGCCTGTAGCAAGAGATATGGACGGGGGAGTGCTTTTTAAAGCCATTGAGCCAAGTTTTATCCAAAAATACCCATGTCAATTTATTGAGACATATGAAGATAGACAAAGAGAAAATTACTTTTCAGGCAATGTTTCCATTGAGGATGAAATTGATAAAGAAAAATTACATAGCCTTGGTTATATCCAATAAACCGGTATCTTCTTAAATAATGACCCCCAGCAATAGCCACCAGAGAAAGGATACTTCGGGCAGGTTAAAAAATCCTCAAAAAAAGCGCAGAGATTTTCGCTGGTGCATCTGCCTGCCGGCAGGTGATTTCACTAGAGACACCTACTCCGGTGTAAAGCTGTTTTCAATAATTCGGACAAACAATTTGTGTTCGCTGCTACTTCACAAGTTTTGTCCTCATTAAAATTTCGGGGCTTTGGTGTCAGCCAATGCCCCATGTTTTACGTCTTATCATTTCACAAATTACTTTGAAGGCGATCCCGGGTGAGCTTTTTGATTATTAGTTCTATAAGACTGCAATTCTATCGTGTTGAAACTCAATATTTTGTTATTCTTTAATTCCACCAAACCAGCTTTTACAATCCCTATCTTTAGCGCATACCAGCAGGATGTTATTTTGCGCTTTATCATATTGTCATCTTCGTCAAATTGTCTAAGGTCGGCAAGAACTTTAAGGCAGTTTTTATGGGTCCCGGAAGGTATGGTTATGTCTTCAATGCCGAGTAGCGTTAGCGTTAAATCTTCCCGAGTTATTTTTCGTAGAGAACTATCGTGGTTGTAATCTTTTCTGATAACGGAGCGGCGATAAGGTTCATTTAGTTTGACGTATTTTGGATATTGTATCGCCGCAGGTTCATAAACGCCGTAGTTTCCATTGTTCGCATCAACATCTTTATGTCGCTTGAGGCCCTCAGAGCTCTCCTCGTAATAATCAATCCATTCCGATGGCCATTTAACAATCTTTACTTTAATGGAATTGTAAACTCCTTGTCCTGTAACTTCAACGGTAACGTTCTGAGTGGGCGCATCTAAAGAATGTAAAGTATACGTCCATACATCACCAACGTTAAGAGGTCTATAATCATAGACATTCCATTTTTTTTCTTGGCCATAGAGAGGCGACTTTACGACAAATAAAGAGAAAAATAACAGAGCAAATAACCAATTCAGCGTTGTTTTCTTCATTATTTCTCCTTTCCATGGCCTATTATTTATGTTATTTTATTACTGGAGTAGAGATATGTCAAATAATATTTTTTTTGATCTTTCCCCGAAAAAATGGACACAACGAAGAATTGGTGGCAGCATAAAAGCCAGCTTATAACCGGGGGGTGTCCGATGGAAGGGGAAGGCGTCAAAAAGAAGCGTTTTGACCGTGATTTTAAGATTTATGCGGTAAGAATATCAGAAAGAAAGTATCTATTGAAACCGCGCAGCAATGTGATATTACCCCTACTATTCTTTATCTTTTAGGATTGCCTGTAGCAAGAGATATTAACGGGGGAGTGCTTTTTAAAGCCATTGAGCCAAGTTTTATCCAAAAATACCCATGTCAATTTATTGAGACAGATGAAGATAGACAAAGAAAAAATTACTTTTCAGGCAATGTTTCCATTGAGGATGAAATTGATAAAGAAAAATTACATAGCCTTGGTTATATCCAATAAACCGGTATCTTCTTAAATAATGACCCCCAGCAATAGCCACCAGAGAAAGGATGCTTCGGGCAGGAAAAAAGAAAAATCGGCGAGATTATGAATTAAAAAAATAGCGGTTGAAGATATAAGGCATATAGTTATTCTATTATCAGTTAGATTATTGATATTACGCAAAGCTTGTTTCAGTGCCGTAATAACTAACCAGATAAACGATACCAAACTTAAAATTCCTAGCTCTGCCCAGATCTGGAGATAAGAATTATGGGCGTAGCGCGAATCCGCAAGATTAAAATTGCCTGGGCCTGTTCCGAATAATGGATTCGCGGCAATGACTTTTAAGGTATCTATCCAGTAACTGAGCCTCATTGTAGTAGAAAATAAAGGGGTTAAATGTTGTTTTTCAGCCAAGGACCTGTTTATAAAAACCACGGCGATCATCACTAATAGAGCCAGCATTAAAACCAATTTCTTATTTTTTGTTTTTGTTTTGATATAGAAATATACTGCTAGGCCAAAAAATAAACCTACTAAAGCTCCCAGGGACCTTGTTAATAACAGGGCTAAAAATAAGGGCAAGACTAACCAATTGTTTTTCTTCTCTATAAAAGTAAGCGGGATAATCATGGCTAGGTAACCGCCTAGAATATTTGGCGTTACAAATGGAAGGAATGTTCTTTTGGCCTGAATATAATCCAGGGTAAAGCTGGAAAAAGGACCGTTTCGTAATACGTATTCTGACAGGTGTTTGAAACCGAAGAAATATTGGTAGATAGCCAGCAAGCTGATAATGGCCGCGGAAAGAAGTATGAAGCGGATAACTGAAAGTCTTTCTTTATCTGTCAGGGATATAGCAGTTATAAATATAAGTATTCCGCTTAAATATTTATAGAGTTCTTTAGCGCTACTTATTATGTTTAATGAAAAAATAACTGAAAGGGCTAAGCTTAAACAAAAAATAACTAACGGATTTTTTAAGGGTAATAATTTTTTATAGGGCAGGCCTTTGCGCATTAACCATGCAGCCATAAAGAGGAGGAAGCAGAAAGAGTAATTGAAGTTTTGGTAGGGAAAGGCCAAAGAAGAGATAAGCGGCCTTATAAAGATAAAAATTAGTAATATTATCAGCATTATGCTATAATTCTATTTGATAATGGATGAAAAGTCAAATAGATTAGTCAGCGTTATTGTTGTAACTGCCGGCGTAAAAGACTACATATTCTCCTGCCTGGATTCCCTTAGAAAACAAAATTACCCCGCGACCGAAGTTATTATAATAGATAATTTCCTTAATCCTGTTTTAGGTTCCCGGATTTTATCCGGGTATTCTTTTGCTAGGATATATCCCGGCAAAAGAAGCCTATCTTACTGTGATTCTTTAAACAAAGGTATAGGCTTGGCTAAGGGTGATTTCATCTTATGCCTTAATGATGATGTTGTCTTGTCCGGCGGCTTTATCACAGAGGCGATCAAAGGATTTGATATCGGCGAGAAGATAGGTATGGTCAGCGGCAAAGTTTTGCGTCTTGACGGTAAATTAATAGATAGCACTGGATTATATTTGAGCCTTTGGCGCACAGCCAAAGAGCGGGGGTATGGATGCAAGGATACAGGTCAGTTTGATAAGCCGGGGTATATTTTTGGTGTTACCGGAGCAGTTGCTTTTTACCGCCGGAAAATGCTGGAGGAGGTTAAAATAAAAGATGAGTATTTTGATTCTGATTTTGGGTTTTTTTATGAAGATTTGGATATTGGCTGGCGGGCAAATAATTCCGGGTGGAAGGGGTATTATATGCCATCGGCAATAGCCTATCATGCAAGAGGTGGTACGGCAAGAGCAGGAAATAATGGAACCGGTAAGAAGTATGCCAGGATATATTTAAGCGAAGAGCTGCATTTTAAGTTAATTAAAAACAGATATTTTACTATAATAAAAAATGAGAATATTGTAAACTTTATAATTCATTTACCATTTATCATTATTTATGATCTTTCAATTTTAACCTTAATTTTGTTATTTCGTATTAAGGTATTAAAAATATTCTTCTTTGAACCTATCGGGTTAACGCGGGCTTTTAAAAAGAGGAGAGGCTGGCGCTAATGCGGGTATCTATATTGCAGAAGATAGGCCTGGTAGTATTAGGAATATTCTTATTTTTCGTAATCCTGGAGGTCGTATTAAATATCGGCGGTTTTTTATTTTCTGCGTTACAGGAATACCGGAATGATATTTCATTCAAGCAAAAAGGCGTTTATCGTATTTTATGCCTGGGTGAATCTACCACTGCAGTTGGCGGAGAAGATTCTTATCCTAACCAACTCGAGAGTATCTTAAATCAACGTAAGGCGGGGATAAGATTCAGCGTTATAAATAATGGAGTTCCGGGAATAATCAGTTCATTGATACTGGCACGTTTAAATGATGATCTGGATAAATATAAGCCTGATATGGTAATCGCAATGATGGGGATAAATGATAGTGGTGTCCATATGCTTCGCGAAACAATTTTTAAATCAAAAAGCATGCAGTTCCTCTCTTTATTTAAAACCTATAAATTGGCCAGGATGATTCGTCTGCATTTTGTAACTAAAATTAATGAAAAAAAGATTTATCAGCGGAAAGTAGATGATAGGGAGATAGAGCAAGATAATTTTTCTAATTCTGAATACAAGCTTAAAAAGGCCATAGAGATAAATCCTGATGATGATCGCGCCTATCTTGAATTAGGCAGGCTTAATTATATATATTATAGAGATAAAGTGGTGGCCAAAGATATTCCGGCAATTTATGAAGCTATCGGCCTGCAGGATGCCTTAGCCTATATAGACTTGGGATACGTTTATATGGAAAAAAATGATATATCTGCAGCCGAGCGTTCATTTCTTAAGGCTTTGGAATTGAATCCCAGAGATGATATTGCTTATACCGGCTTAGGCTGCGTTTATTTAAACAAAAACGATATCCCTGCAGCTAAAGCTTCATTCATTAGGGCATCAGAACTAAATCCTAAGAATTATTTTGCCTATATTGAGTTAGCCTGGCTTTGTGAAGAGCAGGGAAGATTGGCAGATGCCGAAGAATTATTAAATAAAGCCATAGAAGCTAATCCTTATGATGATGAAGCCTATGTAAGTTTGGGAATGTTAGTTATATTCAGGGGAGATTTCGGCTATGCCCGGAAGCTTTTTAAAAAAGCCAGGTATCTGAATAGTGATAATACTGGAGCTGTTAAAGGTTTAGGACTTATTAATAATGATTTAGGTCCTAATAAGTCAATTAATAAAAAGCCAAAGATGAGCCGAAGGGATAAGTGGGAATATATTGAATCATATAAATTATGGAGATTAATTAAGGCGAATAAAATCAGCTTGGCCGAAGAATCAATAAAAAAAGCTATAACTTTAAACGGAAGAAATAGTTATGCGTATTTTGAGTTAGGTATGATTTATAAGGATAGGGGAAATATCCTGGAAGCAGAAGAAGCATTTAAGAAAGTAATAGAATTATATCCCAAAGAGCCTCAGGCGTATATGGAGCTAGGGTGGTTATTCGTAAGGAAGGAAGATTTTATTAAGGCCGAGGAGTTTTTTAGAAAAGCGGCGGAAACCGACCCTAATAATGATAAAGCGTACGGGGCCTTGGTAACAATAGCTAAAGAGGTAAATGATTTTGATACGATAGAAAAATATCATAAAAAAGCCGATGACTTGAGGTTTAAATATTATAATCCAGTAACTATCACTAATTACAGAAAATTAGCCGCGGTCTTGGAAAAAAGAAAGATTAAATTAGTTTGTGTGCAATATCCTGTTCGCGGTATTAAGTCATTAAAGAGCATATTTATCGGACAAAATGATGTTATATTCGTAGATAATGAAGAAATATTCAAGAAGGCATTATTAAAAGGCAGCTATAATGAATATTTTACCGATATGTTTGGCGGAGATTTTGGCCATTGCACTACCAAGGGTAATAAGCTTTTAGCCGAAAATATAGCAAACATTATATTAAAGAAAGTATTTAATAAATAGAATGCTCGTGTACTGAATAGTGTGATAATGCCATGAGAGATTTGGAATTTGCCCATAGATGCGCCACAGGAAATAAAGCCTTATGGGATAAATTCGTGGATAGGTATTCCCGCCTGATCTATAAATATATCCGCAGTGTGTTAACCTCCAAAGGTTTCGTAATTACCCAGGATAACTTAAGCGATATCTTCCAAGGGATTTTCTTATCTCTTATCAAAGATAATTTCAACAAATTAAGAAGTTTTAAGGCCAAGAACGGCTCAAGCCTGGCCAGCTGGCTAAGGCAGGTCACTATCAACGCAACTCTGGATTATTCCCGGAAATTAATGCCGATGAAGTCTATCGAGCAGGAGAATGAGGATGATTTGAGTTTAAAAGATATTTTGCCGGATAGCGCGCTTTTAGCCAGGGATAAAATATCTCACGAAGAAAAGATTACTAAACTCAGGGATTGCATTAAAAAGATGGTTAGAAAAGATAAATATTTTCTGGAATTGCACTTGAACCGGGGACTTAAAATAGACCAATTAAAACGGCATCTTAAGATGTCCCGGGCCGCGATCGATATGCGTAAATCCCGGATTATTGATAAGTTAAGGGATTGTTTTAAAACCAAAGATTTTAAGTTAGATTTTTAAAGAAAATTCGTCTATTAATATTAAAAGGGAGTGGCGATGCCGGAAAAAATAGAACGCTTAATCAAGTTAGTTTACAGGAGATCAAAGCCTTTTTGGCCCGGGAAAGCAAGTTCTCATCCTAATGAAGAGGATATGGCTTGTTTTTTCGAGGATAGGTTATCCCCGGAAGAAAAAGAGCGTATTCAGGAGCATATGCTCTTCTGCGATACCTGTATGGAAAACTTAGCGCTTCAGTTAAGATTAGATCCGGCTAAAGAAGAGAAAGTCCCTTTAGGGCTGCTAAAACAGGCCAAGGATCTAATAGGCCGGGAATTAAATAATACTGTTTTAGAGGTAATTTTAAAATTAAAAGACCAGGCGATTGAGGTCTTAAATTCTACCGGTGATATTCTTTGGAAAGGCGAATTAATTCCTCTTCCGATATTACGCGGCCGTTTAGTTAAAGATTTTAAAGATGAAGTAACCATATTTAAAAATTTTAAAGACAAGACAGTAGAGGTGAAAATAGAAAATATTCAAGGCCGGGCCTTTAAGCTGAATATCAGGGCTTGGGATAAATTTAAGCGCAAGATTATTAAAGATTTAAGAATTACCCTGCTTAAGGATGACCTGGAATTAGAATCCTACCATACTGATTCCGGCGGGGTTATTTTTGAACACGTTCAGCTGGGCAAGTATAAGGTTGAAATCCACACCCCGGATCAATTGATTAGCTCGATCATTTTGGATATCAAGGTTTAAAACCTATGTCTGTTGAATCTAATATTTTAGTCCTGGAGATATTAAAACAAAAAGAGGGATTAAAAGTTGGTATCTTTGAGCAAAAAGATATTCTTCCTACTGTCAGGAATTATTCCCAGGTTAAGGTATCCTTGGCCCAGATAGAAAAATTATGCCAGGAAGAGGTTTTGATCTTAAACCGTGCGGATAAAGCAGGATTATTAGATCAGGGTTCGTTTGATAGCTTAAAGAAAATCGGCCAGTTACTCTGGGACCATTTGATCAGCCGCCCGGTAAAAGATAAATTAAAATCAGCAAGTTCTTCAGGCCTGATTTTATCGCTGGATGAAGAGCTGATTGATATCCCCTGGGAACTTTTGTATGACGGCGCGGATTTTCTTTGTTTAAAATTCAATCTGGGCAGGCTGGTCCGTACCAGGCAATATTCCGTCATACCGGAACACCGCGGCTTGAATACCAGGTTGAGGATGTTGATATTAGCCGATCCTACCAATAATCTTAAGTCTGCCTATTGCGAAGGGATAAATATCAGAAATCAGTTTGACCGCAAAAGAAAACAGGTAAGTATCGATTTTAAATCTACATCCGTAGATACTTTTTATGTTAAAAAGAACTTGCGGGATTATGATATCGCACATTTTGCCGGGCATTGTGAATATGACGCGAGAAACCCTAAAAACAGCGGTTGGGTTTTAGAAGACGCTAGATTTACGGTCCAGGACATCCTCACTTTAGGCGAGACTGCTTCTTTGCCATCCTTGGTATTTTCCAATGCCTGCCATTCTGCTAAGGCGCTATCCGCAACACTAGATGCGTATTACCAGCGAAAATCATATAGCCTGGCTTCGGCTTTTTTGTTTTCCGGGGTTAGACATTATATCGGGACAATCCGTAAAATAGAAGATCAGGCCAGCCTTCTCTTTGCCAGAGAGTTTTATAGCCGGTTGATCATTTCTAAGACCGTTGGTGAAGCCTTACGCCTGGCCCGCCTTAAACTGCTCCAGGAATATGGGGTCCGCTCAATTTTCTGGGCCAGCTATCTTCTTTATGGAGACCCGAATTTTACTCTTTTTAAAACCAAAACTAAATTACGCTCCGGCGTGAAATTAATCAGTAGGATTTCTTCTCATAAAAAGGCTTTATCCCGGTTGATTTTGGGGTTATTTACAATTTTCCTGATTATATTTTTATATAACTGGCTGCCGACAATGAATCCGGGAACGTATCTTTTATTCCTTAAGTCACAAAGAATGTTTAATCAGGGTAGGAATGAAGAGGTTATCCTGGCAAATAATCGGATAATCAGACAAGATCCCGGGTTTGTTTCGGCATATTCTTTGTTAGGGGATACTTATCAAAGGCTGGGCAGATTTAACCAGGCCTTAAAATATTTTTTTGATTATGCTGTTTACAGCCAGAAGAAAAATGATAAAAATAATTTAGCCGCCGCTTATTTAAAGATCGGCTGGCTTTACCAGCAAAAAGGCGAATACGTCAAGGCGTTTGATTTTTATAACAAGGTTTTAGTCTTAAGCCAGGAGAATAAGGATAAACTTAATGAAGGGGCGGCCTTAAGAAAGATGGCGGTTTGGTATATGGATAAAGATGATAATAATAAAGCCCTGGAGTTGTTGATGAAGAGTTCCCAGATAAATCAGGATAGGCAGTTTATGTCCGGGCACAGGTATAATTTAGCCTGCGATTATTTTGATATCGGGCTAACTTTTACTAATAAAGACGATTTAGCGTCAGCCAGGGAGTTCTATGCTAAGAGCCTGAAGATATTTGACAGGCTAAAATTAAAACATGAGTTAAGCGATTATTATTTTAACCTCGGAGAGATATATCTTCTTGAGAAACAGTACCAAAAAGCCCTTGATTGTTATGTGCGAGGGCTTAAAATAGACCAGGCTCAAGGTAACTTACCCAGTATCTCCGCTGATTATAATATGATCGGCGAGTTATACCTGGATATGGATAATCAAAAAGAGGCGGAAAGCAATTTTAATCAGGCTGTTTTAGTGGCTTTGAACACTGAGGCCCGGTTAGACCTGGCCAATGCTTATTATAATCTGGGCGGACTATATAAAAAGACCGGCCGTAAGAGTAAAACTCTAGAGTATTATCGTCTGGCCCAGGAGATATTTAGCTCAATGGATACGCTGGATTACCAAAGGATAAAAAAAGAAATTTTAGATCTGGATAATTAGGTAGATCTAAGGAGATTTTGGATGGAAGAGGTGAAAATATCTCGCATCAATCTTTATCGGAAGCTGGATTTATTGATCCATTTTATAGTAGCTTTAGTTTTTTCAGCCCAAATTTATTTTAAGTCGGAAAGAGTGTCTTATGTGGCTGCTTTCGTAATTGGGAGTATTTTTATCGACCTAGACCATTTCATTGACTATTTTTTCTACTTTAGAAATAAATTTAGTTTAAGTAATTTTTGCGACTGCGCTTACCTTAAATCCGGTAAAGTGTATGTATTCCTTCATTCCTGGGAGATAAATGCTTTAGTTTTTGCTCTTGGCTTGATTGTTAACTCGACATTCCTGTTAATGCTTTCTTTGGGTTTATCCGCGCATCTTATGGTGGATAATTTATTCAGAAGAAACAAACTTTTCTGTTTTCTTCTGTATAGAGGTATGAAAAAATTCAACCTAGAAACCCTCCTGCCGGAAATTACTTCCTATTATTCCGGTTTGCACAAATAATCAGATATTCATCACAATGAAAATTTATAAAAAATTTAGGTTAGTTTTATCCATCTCTCGCCTCTATTGCCCTTCCTATATCAGTTACCATTTTGAAATAGAAGTGGCATAATTATAAGTAAAGGAGCAGTTTTCTCGCTTAAGTAATTATAATTTAGGCGGGATCCCGCCTAAAGAGAAATTATCGAGCGGGAAAGTAACACTACTATACCTAATTTCACAAGGGCTGGACTTAAAACGCAGAAGTTCTTTTTGTCTGCGCCAACAAAATTGCTTGCAATTTTGGATAGGAGAGGTATTATTATAACAGAAGAAGCGGTAGAAATGGACTTCCATAGTTTTAAGATTAAAATAACCATGTTATTAAGGAGGGAGGTGTTTTGTAAATGCTAAAAGATAAATTGCGGTATATAGTTAATCCTCGTTTCTTTTGGTCAAGCATTACAATTCTAGTTTTCCTATGCGCTTGGTTATTTACCATTGCAGAAGATCAAAGAATTTTAAATATTAGTTTAGAAGCAAAATTAACCGCGTCTATTGCGGAAAATAAAATCCTGGAGTCTAATTTGGTAAATGCTAATAAAGAAATAGCAGCAAGAGATGAACAAATGAAGCTTACTTTAGATAAACTGGAAGTTGCTATTAATGAAAAGGAAGCAGTTATTAAAGAAAAAGAGGCTTTAGAGGGGAAGATTAATGAAATGACGGCACAATCTTCCGATGTTGATTTGCAAAAAATTATTGTTAAAACTCCTCCGCAATAATAGAAAAGCTTAAAGATTATCTACCCGTTTGCGCAGGGCTGGACTTAAAACGTTTCAGCCTTTTTTATTTGTAAAATAGTCAGTTAGATTTTACCACCTCCTGCGTCTATTACTGTAGGAGGTGGAGAGATGAAAAAATACTGGGTGATTTTAGGGTTAACTTTGACTTCTTTGATTTTGATATCAAGCGTTTTAGCTCAAGAGATAGCTTGGGAAGATAAAAGTTGCGGTCTCTCGGATTACCGGGCGGTATTAATCCGGCCGGATAAGCCGGATATTATTTATGCCGGCTCAGGCCAAGGGGTTTTAAACAGCGTTGATAGCGGCAATAGCTGGAGAGAGATGTTATCTGTTTCTGGCGGGAATAAAAAAGTAAACTACTTATTATTCAGCCCCAAAGATATGAATTGCATTTATGCTGCTACCGGCGCAGGGCTCTTTTACAGTTCTGATGAAGGTAAAAGATGGAGCCGGATTTATAAAGGGAAAGATTATTTGGAAAGCGATTGCACTAGCCTGGCTGTTTTGCCTTACGGGATTTACTTAGGGACCAGGGCAGGGCTTTTATTTACTAAAGATAATGGCAGGAGTTGGCAAAAAGTTTCTGGTAAGCTTGGGCAGGGCCAGATTTATGCCATCGCCTATAGTTTAAAAGAGCCGGATAATATCTATGTTGCTTGTATTGATGGGGTGTATAAAACTAAGGACGCGGGAAAATACTGGGAAAATGTTTTTCAAGGTACATCATTAGATGATAATCAGGCTGAGGACGCTGAAGAGAAGGAAGAGAGTGAAGATTTTTTTAGTATCAGGTATACATCTATTGATCCGAATAACCTGAATTATGTCTATATCGCAACTTCGGGCGGAGTTTATAAAAGCAGTAATAGAGGAGAAAACTGGGGGTTAGTATCTAGCGCGGGTTTATTAAGCCGGGATATAATATTTATAAAGGTATCAGATAAATCGCGCATCTACGCAGCAAGTAAATCCGGGGTGTATTTGTTATCCGGTGAGCGCTGGGAAGAGCTGTCTTTACGATTAAGCGCGGATGAATTTAGGTTCTTGGTGTTAGATAATCAAGACCATCTTTATGTTGCTTCCAATAAAGGCCTTTTCCGATCAAAGCCGACCGAAAACAGCCTTGGTAGGCTGGATATTATCAAGACCTTGCGCCCGAAAGAAGAGCCTGGTATTAATGAAGTTCAACAAGCGGCAATCAAGTACGCGGAAGTAGGAATAGAAAAGATTAAAGATTGGAGAAAACGGGCTGCAAAAAAAGCCTGGCTGCCTAAGGCCTCTGTCAGCATAAACCGGGATGTTTCAGATCTATATCATTGGGAAGGCGGTTCTACTACCAAAGTTGACGATGATATTTTGCGAAAGGGAAGAGATTCTTTGGAATGGGATATAAGTCTTAGCTGGGACCTGGGGGAACTCATCTGGAACCAGGACCAGACTTCCATTGATGTCAGGTCTAAACTGATGGTTCAGTTGCGGGATGGTGTTTTAGATGAAGTGACTAAATTGTATTTTGAGCGCTTAAGGGTTAAAATGGAATTAGATAACGTTTCTATCGAAGACCAGAAGAAGAGGTTTGAAAAAGAGCTTAGGCTTCAGGAGTTGACTGCCATGTTAAACGGTATGACCGGAGGCTATTTTCTGCAGGAAGTAGAACACCGCCACAGTAGTGGTGCACTTGCCATCCAATAAGGCAAGGTGCGGCCGATCCGATAAGCCCGGGTGTATTAGCGGAAAACAGTAAACTAACCTTTTTCCGTCCTATTTTTTTTAATTGAGTATCAAAGCTATTAGCAGTATACTAATGTTACTATGACCAGGAAAACCATAATCGGAGTAGGCATCCCCCAAGATATCGCGGATGAATTAAAATTAAATTTTACTTCCGAAATATTCGAATTCGTAAACTTCCCTTCGGCTCAGGAATTGCTCAAAAACATCAAAAAGCCTAAAATCAGCCTGATCTTCATCTACAATGTTCTTCCTGACCTGAAAGACTGCCAGGAACTCTGCATAGTCCTTAGGACAGAATCCAATATAGAAACAGTTCCTATCATCGTAATTTCCCAAGGCAAAGAAAATCGGGAAGAAAAAATCAATATGCTTAGAAGCGGGTTGATCGACAGCTACATCAGCTCGTTAGGGGCCACGGAAGAACTGGTGGCTTATGCTAACGTGTTTTTACAAAGGCAGGAACTCGTAAAAGAATTAGAGATCAAAAACAAATTGCTTGAAAAACTTTCCATCACCGACGAGTTAACACAGCTTTTTAACCGGAGATACCTGATTCAGCGCCTGGAAGAAGAATTAGAAAAGGTAAAACGTTATAACTACCCACTTTCGGTCTTAATGCTGGATATCGACCATTTTAAACAAATCAACGATACTTTCGGACATTCTCAAGGAGACCTTGCTTTGGAAAAACTCGCGAAGCTGGTCAAAAAGAACATCCGGACCATAGATATCCTTTGCCGTTACGGAGGAGAGGAAATGGCAATCATTTTCTCTTTTACCAACTTCGAGGGCGTCTATAATGCCGCCCAGAAGCTGCTCAAGAGAGTCGAAATGCATAACTTCGGCTCTACCGAACATCCTTTTAAGTTTACGATAAGCATTGGTTTTTTAACCGTGGACAACAAGGACGATACAAACGTCGATTCCCTCTTTCGTGCTTTAGATAAACAGCTTTATGAAGCCAAAAATACCGGCAGAAACAAAATCTGCGGCGGACTGTATAAAAACCTTGGTTAGCCGGAATATTTTTGGTATAAATAGTCCAGGAGGAATTGTAATAAAATGGAGAATATAGATAAGCTGGCAGATATTTTTTTAGTCAAGTTGAAAAAAGAAAGATTTGAGAGCCAGTTAAGGTTGTTATTCGGCAAGCCTAAAGCTGAAGCGGAAGCCTTAAATCCTTACATGGCTAAAATAGGTTTTGACTCGAAAGATAACCGTTTAGGCTGGACAGTGGCTAATCTGGAGTGGATATTGAGTAATCCGGATAAATTAGTTCAGGTGCTAAAGGACGCGGAATTTATCCGCAATAATTTCAAATACGTTATTTTCTGCGGTATGGGCGGTTCTGGCTTAAGCGTACAAGTAGTTAAGGATACCTTTAGCTCGAAAAAAGTAAAGCTATATAGCCTAAGGACTACCGACCCCCAGATGATCAAGGAGATATTAAAAGATATAGCTGGTTCAGAAGACGATTCTGCGCTTAAAGCAGCCCTTGGAAAAACCCTGGTTCTGGCCATAAGTAAATCCGGCACTACTCAGGAGACTGTTTCACATAAGAAATACTTCGAGGATCTGTTTAATAAACTCTCATTGGATATTAAAAATCACCTGTGGGTAATAACTGATAAAGGCTCGCCCATGGATACCGGGGCTTTCCAGCAAAGGGAAATTCAGCTTAATGGCAAGGGAGATATCGGAGGAAGGTTTACCGCGCCTACTACCAATGTTTTTTTACTTCCTTTGGCAATTGCTGTTCCGGAAAAAATAGAAGTAATACTTAAAAATACCCTGGAGATGAATAATGTTTTTAATATAGAGCAGGATGTTTTTTTGAAATTCGGGGCATACCTTTATTTTATGGCGGAGAAGCTGGGTAAAGATAAATTAACTATGTTTATGCCGGAGGAATTAAAAGATATTCCGCTCTGGGCAGAGCAATTATTTGAAGAATCTTTAGGTAAAGACGGCAAAGGCGTAACCTTATTTTATGGAGAAAAATTATCTCCCCAAGAATTAAAGCCGCAGGATAAGAATGACCGGGTATTTTTCAGGATTAATATAGGAGGCAGGCCTACTAATTCCGAGCTTTGGGATTTTCTTGCTGCCAATAATTACCCGGTTTTTGAGATTAATGTGAAAGATATTTATTCTATCGGGGGCATAATGCTCGGGTTCCAGCGCTCGGTAGCAGCTATAGCTTATCTCTGGTATATCTGTTTTGTGGATCAGCCGGCTGTTGAAGGCTATAAAAAGGGTACCCGCGAGGTCATGGCCGGGATTAGGCCCGGAGAAGAGGTAAAAGTTCCGGCAGCCTGGGATTCAGCCTCCTTAAATACTTTAAAATTATATTACGCTCCTTTAATCGAGGCCGGGACCATGAAACAAGCAGATATTGAAAAAGAGGTTAAGAGGCTGGGATTTAACCTGGGTAATGCTCCGGCAGTATACGCGGCGATAATCAATATCTTAAAATCCGGAGATAATTTTCAGGCCGCAGAGCTTATTTCTTACGGAAGGATGGCTCAAGGCCTGGAGGAAATTCTCTCCGGAGCAAGGTTTAATATATTTACCAGCGGTTTGAAGATGCCTTCTAAATTAAGCGAAGGTCCGGATAAAAACCATTCCTTCCATCAGAATATCGAAGCCGGAAAAAATATGTGGCTATCGGTTTATTTTATGGCTAACCGGATAGAGCAGCCAAAAGCTTTAGAATTTGATTCCAATCTTTTAAAGGCCCAGGCTATCGGCACAGTCAAATCCTTAATAAATAATAAGCGCGCGGTTATCTTGATTGCTTTTGAAGGCACGTCTCAGGCGTCAGAGCCGGATTTAAAAGAGTTTTTTAATCAAACCTCTCAGTTACTCGATTAAAACTAAAATGAAAGAAGTCTTATCTATAATCTTAGGCGGCGGCAGGGGAACCAGGCTTTATCCCCTGACTAAGTATCGGGCTAAACCGGCGGTGCCTTTAGCTGGAAAATACCGTCTTATCGATATCCCGATCAGTAATTGTCTTAATTCCGGATTGAATAAGATAGTTATCCTGACTCAATTTAATTCCGCTTCCTTGAACCGGCATATATTCCGGGCTTACAAGTTTGATCATCTCTCTGACGGGTTTGTGGAGGTGGCTGCAGCAGAACAATCCGTGGAATATGGAGATTGGTTCCAGGGTTCAGCTGACGCGGTAAGAAAATCCTACAAGCATTTTAACGATCCCCGGATAAAACATCTGATCATACTCTCTGGAGACCAACTGTATAAAATGAACATTATGGATATGTTTAAATTCCATTTAGAAAAAGAGTCTGAGGTCACGGTGGCCTGTAATCCGGTTGGGATGGATGAGGCTGAAGGTTTAGGGATTATGGGAGTGAATAAAGACAGCCAGATCCGTAAATTTGTGGAAAAGCCCAAGAAAAAAGAAGAGGTAGTTGATTTGGCTATTCAGGAGGAAGGAAAAAAGAGGTTTCTGGTCTCAATGGGTATCTATATTTTTAATAAGGATATTTTGATGAGGTTATTAAAGGATGGCTCTAAGGTTGATTTTGGCCGGGAGATAATTCCCGAAGCGGTAAACGAATGCAAGACCTATGCATTTATTCATCATGGTTATTGGCGGGATATCGGGTCAATTCCATCTTTTTATGAGGAGAATCTTGCATTTGCCCAGGATCATCCGCCGCTGGACCTATTTGATGAGGAATGGCATTTTTTTACCCGGCCCAGACATTTACCGCTTTCAAAATTCTCTGACTGTCAGATAGAAAATTCTAGCATTGCCGATGGCGTGATAGCCGAGAAGTCCAAGATCATCAATTCGATAATCGGCCTACGTAGTAAAATAGGCTTTGGTACAGTAATTAAAGATTCAGTTTTAATGGGAAATGATTATTATGGCAGCGGTAGGTCAGCGAGCACTAATCCGGCAATAGGAAAAAACTGCCTGATCAGTAAATCCATTGTGGATAAGAATGTCAGGATCGGTGATAACGTTAAGCTGGTAAACGAAAAGTTGGTTATAGATTATGAAGATGAATATTGCGTGATTCGTAACGGTATTATTATCATTCCTAAGGGCACGGTAATTCCCTCCGGAACAGTAATATAGATTAGTTGCTTTTAGTCTAATTTTCTGCTATAAATAATAACATATTAAATTTTGGAGAGGTGGCAGAGTGGTCTATCGCGCACGCTTGGAGAGCGTGTGATCGCAAGATCCCAGGGTTCAAATCCCTGCCTCTCCGCCAGCAGGGATAGGGCGCTGCTTCAAATAAGGGACGGAAGCTAGCTTCCGTCGAGAAATTGAGGCGGCGCTCTTTCAAAATAAAGTTCGAACCAATCTTTTCCAGAAATTCTCTCTGGGATTCTAAATTTCCCTCCTCAATCGCGCAACGGGCTGAATTCAATAGGTTTACGAAATCACGAGCCGGTTCGAACCAATTATTGGTGCCAGCAGCAAAATCCCTCATAGATTCCTGTATTTCCCTTTTCTCATTAATAAAAGCTTCCTTCTTAGCCTGATATTCCTCAAGCGTTAAATTCTCTGCAAGAAAAACATCAATAAGCTTACTGATCTTATCGTCAATTTCTCTGATCTTAGATTCCAGATTTTGCTGCTGGGGTAGGGATGATTGGACGCCGCTATTTTTATCTTTTTCTAACTGTGCTAAAATCTTATGCGTCCAATCATCACTCAAAGAAACTTTTTGAATGAAACTTTTGATTTGCGCGGCAAGCTCTTCCTCGCGGACATATTTCTGGGAGCAATGGACCAGCCTTTTTGTGCAATGATAATAAGTATGTCCTTTTTGAACTTCAGCGGTAATTGAACGTCCGCATTCACCGCAGCGCATTAAGCCTCTAAAGACAAATTTCTCTTGTTGCGGTTGTTTGTCCCTGCCGCGCAAACGCATCACTTCCTGGCATTTATCAAAAAGTTTCTTTCTAATAATTGGTTCATGTGTTCCTTCATACATCTCGCCCTTATAGCGAAATACGCCATAATAGAGGGGGTTACTCAGCATGCATTGATAGTCACTATTAGAGAGAGGAATATTCTTTCTTCCGGTCATGCCTAAGGCGTTAATCTTTTCGCGTATTTCGCCAAAGGAGAATCTACCGGAAGAATAGAGCTCGAATGCTTTCTTAATGAAAGGAGCTTTGCCCGTATCTAAAATGATTGTGCGTGTCTTGCGGTCATTAAGGTAGCCAATAGGCGCCCACTGCGGCCAGATTCCCTTACTAAGCTTTAACCTTATTCCTCTGCGGATATTTTCAGACAGCGCGTCAATGTAATATTTACTCTGGCCGAAGATAATTGAGAGCATAAATTTACCTTGAGCATTATTATCAAAGCGCAGGGTAGGGAAGCGCAGATCCTTAATAACTTTTTGGTCGACCAGGTAAATTATTTTGCCGCCGTCAATACTATTCCTGGCTAATCTATCAGGATGCCAGGCTAATATTCCTTCGGCGGAACCTTGCTCGATCTGCAAGAGCATATCATTAAAGAGTGGGCGCCCTGGCTTCTTGGCGGTCTTAGCCTCGATTATCTCCTTGGTTACAATGAGATTTTCTCTTTGTGCATATTCTCTAACTTCCTTAAGCTGCGCTTCAATAGAGAGGACCTGTCTATCTTCGTCATCGGTTGACTTGCGGGCATAGATAAAGTATCTCATAGGGCAAAGCTCCTTTCTCCCAATAAGAGGGAAGAGGGAAATTTAGAATCAGTCATTTGGATTTTAAAAACTAGCCTTTTTTTAAAATGCAAATGACTAAAAGATTGGTGAAAAACTTTATTTTGAAAGAGCGCCGCCTCAATTTCTCGACGGAAGCTAGCTTCCGTCCCTTGTTTGAAGCAGCGCCCTATCCCTGCTGGCGGTGGTTTACCGTCACCGTTCTAACGAT
>JBDRLN010000031.1:0-3203 GCA_043812955.1 Candidatus Omnitrophota bacterium
ATGCTACTCCGGCAGGTATTGAGGAGCTTGCGCCGCAAAAGTCTTTGCGGCATCAAGAAAAATCTAAACGCTACTCCGGCAGGTATTGAGGAGCTTGCGCCGCAAAAGTCTTTGCGGCATCAAGAAAAATCTAAACGCCAGCCGGCAGATTTTTCTTGACAAAAATTTTAAAAAGTAGTAATAATGTACTAATAATTAGTAAAGATATGGGTTTAAGGGAAATCCGTTTAAAGCGGATGCGGTCCCGCCGCTGTAACCCCGCCCTTTTTAGATTAAAGGGAACTCTTTTGGTAAGATAACAGCCACTATTTCTTTTTAGAATGGGAAGGCAGCCAAAAGAGCGGGGGAGCCAGAAAACCTGCCTATATATAGATTTCTACGCAGCGCAGCTAAGCTATAGCACAGTCTATTAAAGCGCGTAGTAGAACCTCGCGGAAAGGGCCAGAGTATTATCAGGGTGCAACCCGATCAAGGCGCTAAGCGCCAGGATCGGTTTTTTTATTTACAATGAAAAAAATAGTTCTAATAGTCAGTTTATTTTTAGTTTGCTTTCAGGGACAGTCCCCTAATAGTGACTCTATGGCCGATGCAGGGACAGTCCCTGTGGATAAGCCCAGGTATGTTTCTTTGGCGCCGTCTACCACTGAAATCCTGTTTGCCTTAGGTCTGGATAAAGAGATAATAGGGGTAAGTTCGTTCTGTAATTATCCGCAAAAAACTAATTCAAAAGATAAGATCGGAGATTTCAGCAATCCCAATATCGAAAAAATAATCTCCTTAAAACCTGATTATATTTTTGGGACCGGTCTTGAGCAATCACCAACAATTGATAAATTGAGGAAAATAGAGCTAAAGGTTTATGTATCTGACCCGGTAAATATCAAAGAGTTGTTAGATTCGATCAGGGAGATAGGGGTGATCACCCATAGGCAGGAAAAGGCCGAAGAGTTGCTTAAAGATATCCAGTCCAGGATGGAAAAAATATCTGCGCAAGTAAATTTAATCCCTAGAGAAAAAAGACCAAAGGTCTTTATGGAAGTCTGGCATGAGCCTTTGACTACTGCCGGAGGCGGTTCTTTTGTGGATGAAATAATTAGTCTGGCCGGAGGGATCAATATAGCCTCTGATACTAAAAGGCCTTACAGTATTTTTAGCCAGGAGGATGTGATCAGGCGTAATCCTGATTATATTATTATCGGATATATGGACAAAAAATCACCGCCGGATTCAATCCAGCGCAGGTTTGGTTGGGATAAGATCAAGGCGGTCACAGATAAAAAGGTCTATAACGATATTAATCCGGATCTGTTCTTCAGGCCGGGCCCGCGGTTTATTGATGGTTTAGAAGAGATTCATAAAAGGCTTTACCCCTAAGATGAAACCAAAGTATTTTAAAATCATATTTTTTCTGTTGGGATTGTTAGCGCTTGCTGTTTTTTTAGGGATCTCTAAAGGTTCGGTGAGTATCCCCATAAAAGATCTGCTCTTGGGTGAGAATCGGGTGATACTTTATTTAAGAATTTTCCGTATACTGATGGCTGTCTTATCCGGCTGCGGTTTGGCTGTGTGCGGCATAGCGCTTCAGGCTATATTAAGGAATCCTTTGGCTGAGCCTTATATTTTAGGGACTTCCAGCGGAGCGGGGATAGGTGCGGTTTTAGTAATGATCTCCGGCGTATCTTTTATTTATCTTCCTCTGGCTGCTTTTTGCGGGGCAATGCTGAGCATTATTTTAGTTTATAATCTTGCCCGGCAGAATAATAAGATCAACGAGCATTCTTTAATACTCTCAGGGGTAATTGTCTCTATAGCTCTTTCTAGTTTGATCGTATTCCTGATCTCAACATCGACTAAAGAAGCGCTGCAGGGGATCACCTGGTGGTTATGGGGAAGCCTGCAGGTTTATGACCATGAATTACTCGCCTTAGTTTCCTTAATCGTATTTGTTGGAATAGGGGTGATCTATTTATTCAGCCAGGATTTAAACGCTATCAGCCTGGGGGATGAAGAGGCTCTGCATCTGGGCATAGATATTGATATAATAAAAAAAATACTGATCATAATCTCGTCTTTGATTACCGCGGCCTTAGTCTGTGTCTCTGGTATAATCGGTTTTGTCGGTTTGATCATTCCCCATATTATGAGGCTGGTTGTCGGGCCAAACCATAAAATACTTATTCCGGTGAGCTGTTTGGCGGCGGCAGTATTTATGATAATCTGCGATATACTTTCCAGGGTAATTGCTGCGCCTTTTGAAATACCGATTGGGGTTATAACTGCGTTGGTGGGTGCTCCGGCGTTTATAATTTTGTTAAAGAAGAAACAAACGATAAAATAACTATGGAAAATTTATTAACCCTAAACAACCTCAGAGGCGGATATCATAAACAGGAAATAATCAGGGGTATTTCTTTGGAAATCTCTAAAGGTGATTTTTTAGGGATTATCGGTCCGAATGGTTCAGGTAAGACTACTCTTTTGAGGCTGATGAGCCGGGCGCTTAAACCTCAAGCCGGGAAGATCCTGCTTAAAGGTGAGGATATTTCTTTTTTGGATCTAAAACAATTCTGCTGCCAGGTGGCTTTTGTCTCTCAGGACGCGCTGATAAATTTCTCATTCAGCGTATTTGAGATTGTGCTGATGGGCAGGATTCCTCATCTTAAAAGGCTCCAGACAGAAACTAAGAATGATTTGCGGATCGCAGAACTCGCCTTGATAATGACTGATACAGTGCATTTAAAAGACAAAATGATCAATGAGCTTAGTAGCGGTGAGCGCCAGCGGGTATTGATCGCTCGGGCCTTAGCTCAGGAACCGGTTTTATTATTTTTGGACGAACCGACTGCGCATCTGGACATCGGACACCAAGTGCAAATATTGGATCTTTTAAGAAGGCTTAACCGTAATGAAAACCTGACTATTATTATGGTTTTGCATGATTTGAACCTGGCTGGAGAATATTGCAATCGGGTGGTTTTATTGGATAATGGCCAGGTATTCCAAGAAGGAGTCCCGGAGCAGGTCTTGACTTATCAGAATATCGAGAAGGTTTATAAGACTGTCGTAGTGGTAAATAAAAATCCCATTAATTCCAAGCCGTATGTGCTTTTAGTCTCAGGAGAGAAATAATGCCTTCCAGATTATTTTTGATCCGGCATGGGTCGACAGATTTTAATAAACAGCGGCGTTACTGCGGTTTTATG
>JBDRLN010000032.1:0-4292 GCA_043812955.1 Candidatus Omnitrophota bacterium
TTTCTGCCCTGGGCGGGGACGGAGAGCTGGAAGAGACCTTATTTGAATACCTGAATGATTATTATAATAATGACGAGGTATTGGGGGTTTTGGATAACATAAGATTATTAGCTAAATACGCCCTCCAAAAAGATGAATATAGGCAGGTAGTGAGAGCATGTTTGAACAGAATTCAAAGCGAGGTTTCCCGGAATTTTATTACACGCCTATTAGCTATTGCCGAGATTCCGCCATTCCCTTCCAATAACGGTTGGGCGCAAATGTTTAACGGTAACGGCCGGGGTAAAGGATTTGGATTTAAGGAATTGCTTGACCCCGATATTATGTTAAAGGAATTGCCGTCTGGTATGCTCTCGCGCCAGACAATCAGGAATCAGACCAGGGAAGAGAGATTGCCGTGGTTATATCCGTTAACCTTATTCTTAAAACCCTCGGTTGTGTCAGACAAGATCATCACGCCCCAGATAAAAGATTGCACTTTGAACTGGGAAGAAAAAGAGAGATTCATCCGGGAAGAATTGGGTTATAAGACCGAGAGAGTAGATAGAGAGGGATTTGTAATGTTAGAAAATAACCAGGGTAAGCCAATTTCTCAGGATGGGTTACCCTATAGGCCGCGTTCGCCGCCCAAGACGGTAAAAATTGTCCTTATTTCTCAAGACGGACGGTTATCTTCGGCCTGTGAAGAAATTATCCCTCGGTTAGAAAAAATCCTGCCCGTTAAGGTTAATTCAACCATCGCCCTTTCGTTAGAACAATTTAATTTACAAAAAGATGCCAATGGCCAATACCTCGTGGATGATTTTTATAGTATTGCCGGGAATATAAAGAGGTATTCTTCGCAAGACGCTATCTTACTGCTTACTGATGTGGATGTTACGGGTTTCCGTAACGGAAAGCATCTTGATTATCTGTTTGGAAGGGCTTCCCCCGAAAAGAACGTTACGGTTATGTCTACGCACCGTTTCTATTCTCCAGATAGAGATTTATACCAGCGCCGGGTATTAAAGAACGCTATCCACGAATTAGGCCATATCTTTGGCCTTGGGCATTGTGACGATTCTGCCTGCGTGATGAGATTTTCTAAGAATGTAGAAGAATTAGATAAAACAGGTTTAGAATTTTGTCCTTCTTGTAAAAAGATATTGCCGTCAAATTCTAGGGCGGATTTCTTAGACAACGGCGGCTCAACCGATGATAAATTAAGCAGAGATGTCGTACAACAAAGACAGATCGTGGAGTATGTCTTAAAAATCCTGCGGAGCCGGTCAGAAAGCAACCAGCTTACAGAAGAAGAGCAAGAAATATACGAACGTCTTCTGAAGCGGTACCGCTCATATGAACAGATGTTAAAAGAAAACCAGCCGGTTTCTCTGCCCAAATATTATTATTCATCAGATATCTGGAATATCAGTTCTATTTTATCATCCAAGGCCATGCAAGCCAGCCTACAGCACCATCTCTATATGTACGATGTGCCGCTGGGCAGGCTGAATGAGCCTTTTCAACTGGCCTTTCCTGCTCCAGAAATAGAAAAATATAATATGGATGAAACGGCCTGGTACGCCGGAAAAAAGGCTCCGGAAATAGTATTGTCGGGAAATCTGGCGTCTTTAGCAGTATTTAATACCCAGAGAGATTTATCCTTCCGCATGCTAACCGAAGAAATTAAGGTTGATCCTCAGAAGGTAGTACTTATCTATAATCCAGGTCAATTCGATCAACAGCAGAATGACGTCCTTAATCAGGCTGAAGATATAGGAATGTTAGTTATTGAGCAGGCTGAAGCAATCGAAGAAAATAAGCTGCTTTTTGAAGCCAGGGCGCGTTTTGACGCGATCAGCCTGCTTAATGAAGGCCGGTTATCCATTAATTTGAAAGTTTTGAAGGCCGAAGGTTTTCTGGGCCCCGAATCGGCTAAGGAGTTCCTCGAGTCATTAAAGGAAGGCGATATTGTCGCTATTTCTAACCAATGGAGAAACTTTATTACGGGCAGATATGGCTATATTATTCAGAAAGGCTTGAGCAAGTTTGTCAGTTATCCTGTCGGACTTAAAGGAGAAATGGAATTGAGGCGTTTAAAAGTATTATCGGACAGATCTCCTCGGGCATTGATGGATAGCCTTCTCGATATAGACAAACCACTGGATATTCAGCTGATCAGACAGACTCCGGCCCATATCGCTCCCGAAGCCTTAAGGATAAAATCTTTTCAACAGGCCTTATTAGAAGAGGATATAAATTTAGAAAAGTTTTTATCGCCGAGGGCCGTAATGATCGAGCCTTCTTTACTTGAGGTTAAAGATGAAGAATTTGAAAAGAAAGCGCTTGAAGTGATAGCTGCCAGGGTAGATCAATTGCACATCGATGTCGCTGATGGCCGGTTTACGGACCGGTTAACCGACATAAAGACAGTTGCTTACAGGATCGGTTTCCTTAAGCAGAATTCCGATTTGCCGGTAGATGTCCATTTAATGGTTGTAGTGGATAAGCCCGGAGAGAATGTTTATATCAACGAATGCATCAATGCCGGAGCAGATATTATTATTGTTCATTTTAGAGAAGCCCATCGGGGCCTGGAACATCTTAATCAAACCATTAATTATATTAAGTCAAAAGGCCGAAAGGTAGGTATAGCGTTAAAGATAAACGACACTGTTGAAGATATAGAAGATGTCTTAACACGGATTGATGCGGTTCTATTTTTGGCAGTAGACCCCGGTTATGGCGGCAGTCCATTTAGTATAGACGTATTAGGTAAAGTTAAAGCATTAAGGAAAACAATAGACGCAAAACAGATTAGTCTTGCTATCCAGGTAGACGGAGGAGTGAAGCCGGAAAATGCAAAGATAATCATAGGTGCGGGTGCGGATATCTTAATCTCCGGCTCAGCTATATTTGACCGGGGAGACATCTCTATTGCCGTAGCCCATTTAAGAGAATTAGCCTTTCAGCCGTCTTATTTTATCCGTATATTTGAAAATAAATTTAATAATGCTCAGCCCAACTGGATTTTAAGAATATTAGCCAGCCCGTTTGTGCTACCGCATGAATTAGGTAATCTTATACAAGCTGTTATAACCGGCAGATTATCAGATTTAGAGTTCAGCTGGAAAGATTTATTCTCCGGCTTGCGATACAGCGGCAGGGCTCCTCCATGTCTGGGAGGGACAAGTACGAACTTAGCGCTTTTTGTTATCTCAGCTTTAATCCTTCCTCAAATAATACCTGTTTTGGCCATACCGCTGATTCTTTATGGAATACTTAACCTTATCCACGCATTAATAGAAATATATTTTAATATCAAGGGTCCATCTTTAGATTTACCTTTAATTTCTAAGCCGTTATCTACTAGAACCTCATCCTACCGTGGCAGGATGGTTGCGGGATTATCAGTGGTAGCGGCTTTAATTTTTGGCTTTGGCTTTTGGAAGCCAAACCATTGCCTTGTGGCTTATGGCCTCGGCTTAGCTCTAGTTTGCTCTACCTTCCGTGGCTGGTGGGGAGCAGATGTCTTTGGAGCGGCCGGGGCCGGTTTATCTACAATGCCTGTTTTCTTTACCCTTGGTTTAATTTTATCCGGCCAGCCTTTGAAACTATTAAGTCCGGGCGATCCAGCAGCCTTAAATAAAAAAATCAGGGTTCAAGACCGTGAGGATGATGTAGGCGGTTCTTCCGTAGATAAAAGATGGGCCGAAGAGTTTAAGAAAGAAACGCTCCGAACGGCAATCCAAAACATAAGAGGTAGAGATATATTCATCTTCCAGATGGAATATGAGCTATCCATGAGATTCCTCCGGGGATTCAGCGAATATTTAATAAAAACGAAGGGGTGCTCTTCGGAAGAGGCTGTCTATAACACCGGGGAACTGGCGAAGATCCTGATGACCGGCGGATTAGGCAGTTTTAAGCCTGATTTAGTAAAGGGCTTTTATGAGGTGTTGGAGGAATACTGGGGCAGTATCGAAGCCAGAAAACGCCTTACTGCTATAGGTATCTTATATTCTCAGGCCATAAAAGGACAAGGCCCTATAACCTGCTGCGGCCCTATAGCAAATGACAATATTATTGATATGGTCAGGCAGGCCATGGTAAAGATTAAAATTTACCGGGATATAGAGCTGAATATGAACGGCATAGGAAAAGTAGACGTAGAGATTTATATGAATCCCTATTCGGAATTGAATGAGTATTGGCTTTATTGTCCGCAAGTTTTTCATGAGGCGTATTGCGGAGAGAGCGACGATGATTTCCGGGCAGTGCAGACGCTGCTTTATCGTAAGGTAGCTTTA
>JBDRLN010000033.1:0-12785 GCA_043812955.1 Candidatus Omnitrophota bacterium
CCTCTTCAATTCTTAGTGGCGAGATCCCGCTTGAGATATTCTGCGTTGAGCGGGAAACCTATGCCTAGTAAATTAACTACCTCGCGGATAGTTTTATCCAAAACTATTTTATTCGGGACGATAGGATTTGAACCTATGACCTCTTGCTCCCAAAGCAAGCGCTCTAGCCAAACTGAGCCACGCCCCGGTCACTTCGCTACAGCTGTTGTATCACTTACAGATGAACCTTATACATCTAAGTCTATCTATCACTTATTTCAGTAACTATGACGCTTCGTTCCTTAGGAGGAGGCAAGCCCCCTCCTAACGTCCCGACCGAGACGTTAGATACCGGGACTGTTCTCCCCCAAACGTGGGGACATCGCTTTTCCCCCACACCCCCTTGATGTTTTTGAAAGTAAACCGACATCCATTGTAACCTCTTTATCCTGCTGTCGCAGGATAACTTTCAAAAACATTCTTTTTCTTATAAATTAACTATTTGCTATACGCACAAACGCAATTTTTACCTTTTTGCTTGGCTTCTTTTAAAGCTAAAAGCAAACGCTGAACCAATTGCTCGTTGGTTAAACCGACTTTATGCTCAACCACGCCTATACTCACCGTAAGCCTCTCCATACCTAAAGGAGATTTCTTTTGGGAGCTATCAGTAAAAACCGCAGTAAACGCTTTTTCCCTTATCCTCTCCGCGGTAAAAATAGCCTCTTTAAGCTTAGTTTCCGGAAGAATTATAGCAAATTCCTCCGGCCCGTAACGGCTTACGAAATCCACAAGCCGGCGGTTCTCCTTAATTATACCGCCTATCTGTTGCAAAATACTATCTCCTGATGGATAACCATGAACCAAATTGTAATTAGAAAAGTTGTCAATATCAACCATTAAAATAGCCAGAGGCCTGGCATAACGCTCAGCCCGATAAATCTCCTCTTGTAATTGTTCCTGAAAATAACGGTGGTTGGCAAGGTTAGTCAGCGGATCGGTATTAGAAAGGCTTTTATTCCGGTCAGACAAACGAATATTCTCGATGTATAGCGCCAGATGCTGGCTGATAAAATTAATAGTCTTTAAGTCGTCCTCGCTGAACACATTATTTTTCTTCTCGGTAAGACTCAATACGCCTACCACCTTATCCCTGGTCTTAAGAGGAACGATAATAAAAGAATTAGTCAGATACCGGGAAAGCCTCTCTTCGCCTAATTCCGGAAATTCTTCCCGGACATTCTTGACTAGGAATGGAACGCCTTCTTTAGCTACCTTGCCGGCAAAAGAATCGCCCAATTTTATCGCGACTTTTGCCATTGATGGGTCCAGGCCTAAAGCCGCTTTAAGATCAAGCTGACCCCTAGCCTCATCAATCAACATACAGGAAACCCGGTTAATTTTAAACAACTCAGCTATTTTTTTAACAAAAGCGGAGATTATCCCGTCAATATCAGTAACCGAATCGATGGAATTGATATAATTGCATATTTCGAGAACAAGATCAAAAATACGCTCATGGGAGATTAAGCTATTATTTGTTTTGTCTTTAGCCATAGCAACCTCTCTTTTTTACTTTTTGTTTAAGTATACCATTGCCCCCGGCTTATGTCAAAAATAAGCCAATCAGTATTTTCCCAAATACCCGGCAATTATTTTTTTAGCCTTTGTTAACGCTTTATAACGATGGCTTATTTTATGCTTGATTTGCGGCCCTAATTGGGCAAAGGTTTTTTTATATCTAGGGATAATGAATACCGGGTCATAACCAAACCCATATTCTCCTTGCGGTGAAAAACCGATAAATCCAAAACATTTACCTTCCACAACTGCGATAATCCCTTTAGCATCCGCGATAGCCACGGCGCAGGAATAATAAGCCTTTCTTTTGCTAATTGGAATTTTTTCTAATAATTTAAGGACCTTTTGATTATTTCTATTATCATCTTTTTCATTTCCGGAAAAACGCGCGGAATATACACCAGGCAATCCGCCTAAAGCATTGATACAAAGCCCAGAATCTTCACCCAAAGTCAATTTTCCGGTAAACCGCGCTATTTTTACAGCTTTTTTTACGGCGTTTTCCTGAAATGTCTTCCCATTCTCTATTATTCGCGGCAGGGAAGAATAACCAGCCAGCGAAATTATCTTTAAATTAAAACCTCTTAAAATCTCCCGGATCTCTTTTAGTTTCTTCTTATTTTGAGTTGCAATTACTAACTCGTTCATAAAATATCTTTGAGCAAGTCTTTCTGGGTTGTGATCAAATCTATTATACCTTTTTTTGCCAGATCAAGGAGTTTATCCATCTGCTCCCGATTAAAAGGCCTTCTCTCGGCAGTCCCCTGGATCTCAATAAATTCACCATTAGAAGTCATTACAACATTCATATCCACTTCAGCCTTAGAATCTTCCTCATAATTAAGGTCGAGTATTGCGGTCTTCTGGACTATCCCAACGCTAGTAGCGGCAACGAATTCTCTTATCGGGATATCGCCGATCGATCCTTGCTTTTTTAATTTATTCAAGGCATCTACTAAAGCGATAAAACTTCCGGTGATTGAAGCCGTACGCGTACCACCATCCCCTTGAATCACATCACAATCAATCCAGATTGTGCGTTCGCCCATCTTGTTCGTATCGGTAACTGTGCGCAAAGAACGGCCAATCAGACGCTGGATTTCATAAGTCCGGCCGGAATCCTTACCCCGGGAAATCCTGGACTGACAGGAGCGGGGAAGCATACCATATTCTGAAGTAACCCAGCCTTTGCCGGAGTTTTTTAAAAAAGGAGGAACGCTCTCTTCCACTGACGCCGTACAGATCACTTTGGTATTTCCCAGCTCAATCAAGCAGGAACCTTCGGCGTATTTTAAATAATTCCGGGTAATCCTAACCTTTCTTAATGAATCTGCTTCCCTGCCGTCGGAACGGACCATTTAATTCCTCGCTTTCTATGTTTTAAAGATACTGTTTCCTTTTGAATCTATCCCTACAATCAAAGGGAAATCTTTTACCTCTAATTTATAAATTGCCTCAGGCCCAAGATCCTGATAAATAAAAGGCCTGGATTTTCTTACGTATTTATTCAATAATGCCCCGCATCCGGCAAAGGTCAGGAAATATACTCCTCTGAATTTTCTTATTGCCTTCCTTACTTCTGGGGAACGATTACCCTTGCCAATCATAGCTGATAATCCAGCTTTAAGTAAGGCAGGAGTAAATACGTCCATGCGCGAACTGGTTGTTGGCCCACAGGCACCAATAATCTTGCCTTTAGGAGTTTTTGTCGGCCCACAATAATAAATCACCGCATTCTTTATATCTATAGGTAGTTCTCTACCCATACCTGTACCTCTACCTTTACCTATACCTAGAGAACTTACGAGTCGCTTATGCGCCTGATCCCTAGCTGTATAAATTATACCGCTCAGCAATACTTCTTGGCCGGCTTTTAATTTCTTCATCTCTCTTAATTCAAACGGTATTTTAATCTTTTTCATAAAATTGCGCTGGCGCTCCTTAGGGCATGACAACTGATATTTACCGCTACCGGCAACCCGGCGATATGGGTCGGATAAGTTTCGATATTTACCGCTAAACAAGTAGTTTTACCACCTAAGCCCATGGGGCCGATGTTTAGTTTATTGATTTCATTCAATAACTGCCTTTCTAATTTAGAAACGTAATTCGTAATTCGTAACTCGTAACTCGTAATCTTTTTAAGCAGGGCTTTTTTCGCCAACCAGCAGGCGTAATCCGCAGAGCCTCCGATACCCAACCCCACTACATAAGGCGGACAGGCATCCGGCCCGGCAGTTTTTACCACGTCAACAATAAATTTCCGGATATCCGCTGTTTCAGTTGTAGGCAAAAACATCTTTAACTGAGTTTTATTCTCACAGCCAAAACCTTTAGGTAAAACCGTCAATTTCAATTTTCTGCCGGTTACAATATCAATATGTATTAAAGCCGGAGAGTACCCGGATTTTCCTCTTAATAGCGGATCATTAATAACAGAATTTCTAAAGTAACCTTTTTTATATCCTAGCTCCACTCCCTGATTTATTGACTTCTTTAAATCCCCGTTTATCTTTATATCCTGGCCAAGTTCCACAAAAATACAAGGCAGTCCGGTATCCTGGCAAATCGCTATTTTTTCTTTTTGGGCTATATGGGCATTTTCAATAATAGCCCCCAGGATTTTTCGGGCAATTTTATTAGATTCTCTTGAATAAGCCAATTTCAAGGCCGATAAAACATCTTTTCTTAAAGATATATTTGCCTTCAGGCACAGATCTGCTACTGTATTCCTAATTTTTTCAGCGGGTATTATCTTCATCCTGGTCTTCCCTCACCCTACATACTACGTGCTATATACTAAATACTATCTACTTTTTTTATACTCCCTTAAGACCCTGGTTATTATTCCTCCCCGGGGATTAAATTCAGTAATGATCTTTGCCCAGCGCGGCTTAGAGGCTCGGACAAAATCATCCAAGATCAGATTGGTCAAATGTTCATGAAATACCCCGATATTACGAAAAAAAATCGTATACATCTTTAACGACTTTAATTCAATACAGTATTTATCCGGAGAGTATTCTATTTTTATATTAGCGAAATCCGGTAAACCTGTTTTTGGACAGATACAGGTAAATTCCGGAATATCCAAATGAATTGTATATATCTTATCTGGATATTGATTCTTCCAAACTTCAATTTCCGGAGTTTTTAATTTTCGTACGCTCTCCTGCAACCCTTCATAAGTAGACTGGCGACTTTGCGTCCTGGCGTCCTGGTGTCCTGGTGTCTTTGCGACCTGGTGACTTTTCATATTATTTAATCCCCATTATCTTATGCATCTGCGGTATCAGACATACGGCTATTTTCTCTCTAAGGCAAGCAGTTTTAAATTCCTCTATTTTTTCGTTAAGTGTCCCGCCATACTCAAAACTATTCGGCTGTAATACCAGCCTTACATTAGGACTGATTTCTTTAATTATCTCTAAACCATTTTTAAAATCTTCCTCTTCGCTAGAAGAGCAGATCACAGCCTTTAAGAATACTTCTTTTTTGGATGCTATCTTCAAAAAATCCCGGTGGATGAGCCAAAAATCGCCTGTTCTCGTAGAAGTTGGTAATTTAAAATCCATGGCCACAATATCCACATACTCAATTACTTCATTTAAAGCCTCCGGAAGCGTACCATTAGTCTCCAGGTAATTCCTAAACCCTTCCTGTTTAACCAGGATTAAGGTTTCTTTTAGAAATTCCTTTTGTAAAAGAGGTTCTCCGCCAGTAAATGAGATGGAATGAAAATCTCCCTGGTACGACTTCAACTCATTCAACAATTCTAGCGGATCATATTCGCTAAAATTATTTAACGGAGTATCGCAGAATGCACAAGAGAGATTACAACCGAAAAAACGCACGAATATCTGCCTTTCTCCGACATATATCCCTTCGCCTTGAATGCTCTCAAATATTTCGGAAATTTTGCCTTTCATGGTATCTCCCAGACAAATCTTATCTTGTCGTGGGGCAGTCCCCAAAAAAACGGGGACGGTCCCTGCCTGCCGGCGAGGCAGACCTACTGGCAACGGTCTTCTACTCCAGACTCTTTAAAACCTTTAGCTCGATAATAACAACTATCGCATTTGCCGCAAGGCGATTTACCTCCGGAATAACAAGACCAGGTCAATTCAAAAGGCACACCTAAATAATTGCCCAAACGGATAATATCAGCCTTATTTTTATTCAATAAAGGGGTGATAACCCGGATACCTTTTTTCTTGACTCCGGCCTTAGTCCCGGTTTTAATTACCTGATCAAAGGATTTAAAAAACTCCGGCCGGCAATCAGGATAGCCTGAATAATCCTGGGCGTGCGCGCCGATAAAAATCATTTCAGATCCAATTGCTTCGGCCCAAGATAAAGCCAAACTTAAAAAAATAATATTCCTGGCCGGAACATAAGTATTGGGTATATTACTAGTGTCCCGGTGTCCCGGTGACCCGGTGACCTTTATTTTACTATCTAATAAACTTGACCCCTTCCAGGGTAAATAAATCTTTACTATCTTAAATTTACATCCTGCCTTAAGGGCGATTTTACGGGCAAAAACAATCTCTCTTTTGTGCCGCTGGCCATAGTCAAAAATAAGACAGTGCGGTTCCAAGCCAAATTTTTTAGCAAAATACAAAGTTACAGCTGAATCCAGCCCACCGGATAACAAAACTATAGCCTTACGGGATATTTTTTTATTCTTCATATATAGCGCAGCTTGTAGGATTCTCCCAGACAGTCACCGAAATCAAGGCCGGTATTTTAGGCTTTAATTTATCATAAATATATTTAGCTATATTCTCGGAGGTAGGATTGATCTTTTTAAAATAGCTGAGTTTATTTAAATATTTATGGTCTAGTTTCTCTAAGGCGTTGTTCAACATCTTCTTCATATATTTAAAATCGAGGACCAGGCCTATTTTATCCACCTGGGCTTGTCCTGCTAACATTTCTATCTTCCAATTATGCCCGTGGAGATCTTCGCATTTTCCTCTATAGCCCCTTAGATTATGGGCCGAGCTGAAATTTGCCTCTACTTTTACTTTATACACCGTTCACCTTCCTCGCGTCTGGCACTGACGTGCCTAAGAAACGCTTAGCCAGCCCGCTGAACCATTCGGGATTATCACTGACATAAAATTTATGTTTTCCTAGATGATTTTTCTTATTCAACATATTTTCTCCGGATAATATTTTCTTGACCTCAATGGCTACCTGCTTGGCTGAATCAATTAGAGCGACTCCTCTTCCCATTACCTCTTCGATTACCGGCTTAAGCAAAGGATAGTGGGTGCAACCCAAAATAACCGTATCTACCCGGGCTTGTTTTAAAGGCTGCAGATATTTTCTGGCAATATTCGCAACCACATCGCCCTTAGTCCAACCCTCTTCAACCAACGGCACAAATAATGGACAGGCGACCGCAGTTACATTTACCGCGGGATCGAGCTGTTGGATCTCATTTTCATAAGTCCGGCTATTGATCGTCCCCTTAGTCCCAATTACGCCCACCCTTTTATTCTGGGTGGCATAAACAGCCTCTCTTGCTGCCGGAGTAATCACCCCTACCAGCGGCACCCTAAAATGATTCTTTATCTGCGGAAGGGCAACGCTGGACACGGTATTACAAGCTACACAGATAAGCTTTACATCCTGCCTTAAAAGAAAAAGTATATTTTCAATTGAGAAACGTATCACGGTCTCCCTGGATTTTATCCCGTAAGGAACCCGGGCAGTATCGCCAAAATAAATTATATCTTCATTGGAAAGCTGGCGGAATAATTCCTTGGCTACTGTCAGGCCGCCTACCCCTGAATCAAATACCCCTATTGGCCGCATATTATCTGTACCTTTCTTTGCCCCGCACCTTCTCTCTTATTTATAATACTTACACCATTTGTCTTAAAGTTATTTAATTTTCTAGAAGGTGCGGGGTTACTCCCTGGCATAGTTTAATATCGCGTCTTTGATGCCCCGGGCTATCTTCTGACGGTAATAACTATTCTTTAGAAAATTCTCTTCGCCGGAATTAGATAAAAAACCAACCTCAATTAAGACCGCCGGAATACGGACTCCCCTTAAAACCTGGAAACGCGCGCCTTTTATGCCTAAGATCTTGCAATTTAAATCCCGCTCAACAATATTACAAATCAAGCGGCCTAATCTCATGGATTCAGCCCGATCATAGTTATAAATCATATCCCATAAAGTTGCCTTTAGGTCTAACGAGGGCGTGGCATAAAAAGAATCGCCCAGACTAAGCCTGGCATGCTGGGCCGCGTATAATGCCCGGCGGCTATCATCAATATCAGAAGCCGGATAATATACCTCAAATCCAGTCAGGCTCCTTACCCGATTGGCATTAGCGTGTAGGCTGACAAAAAGATCAGCCTGGGAATCATTAGCTATATCCACCCTACGCTTAAGCGAGATAAAACTATCGGTAGAACGAGTCATAATTACCTGGATACCTTCTTGTTTTAAAAGCGTAGCCAAACGTTTAGCAATATCCAAATTAACATGTTTTTCCTGCGAACCTGACCTACCTATGGCTCCGGGATCATTACCACCGTGGCCGGCATCAATGATGATTTTTTTTATCCGTACAGGAGGTATAATAATTTCCTTACCTGGGATATACCCTCTAAACAAAGAATCGAATATCTGCTCTTTTAATTTCGAAGGCACAACGACCACGCCTTCGTAAATATCCACCGGGTGTTTAAGGTATTGCGCGACGCCATCCACCAAAACCATTTTCTCACCCACCCGCAGGTTTATTTTATGATTATCCTTGCTCATCAGGATATTGCGGGTAATTAAATCATACTCCCAGTTAATACCCTTGGCATCGCACAAAGAAACCATAGATAAATAATTTACCCCGTTAATGCTATAACCCGGCAACCCGCCTTTAGTCGGAAGAGTAGCACAGCCGATTAAAAAAATAGATAGTAGATAGTAGCTAGTGGATAGTAAAAGAAATTTTACAATAGAATGTGTTTTATTTTTTCGCATTCAATCCTATGATTTTACATAACCTGCCAACTACTGCCTGCTTGTAAAAAATAATGTGGTGGAGGTGCGGAGAATCGAACTCCGGTCCCTAGATAAATGGATAAAAGCCGCTACATGCTTAGCCCCGTATTTTCTGCTTATTTCCGGAACTCCTGCGGGGCAGGATTTACGGACCGCAGCCTTTTTAGTCTTGCTCCGGACCCAAAGGCTAATTTGCCAGAGCCAGCCTGTTAGGGCATCCTTTTATCTCACAGGCTAAGATAAAAGGATGGCTTCGCTAAATTAGTTAGCGAAGGCTAGACCCATACCTACGGGCATAGCCATCGGCTGTGCCATAGGTAATGGTAACGCTATTCTGTTATTTGCGTTTATATTGTGCAAGGATTATTAACGCGGCCAACCTTGCGTCCGCGGCATGCTGCCGTTACCCTAATCACCTAAGTCGAAACCTTTCACCCCCTTTTATTTTCTTCTGTTCCTGATTGCCCGGCGGATAGCCAAATCCGTTTCCCGGCGTTTAATATCTTCTCTTCTATCGTAAAATTTCTTACCCTTAGCTAAAGCCAGCTCTACTTTAACTAAGCCTTTAGCATTAAAATAAATCTTTAAAGGGACCAGGGTACAACCTCGCTGATTAACCTGGCCTATTAATTTACTGATCTGCTTACGATGAAGCAGGAGCCTGCGCACCCGAGTCGGCTCAACATTTAAATAACTAGCCTGGGCATAAGGGCTGATGTGCAGATTGTACAAGATTACTTCATTCTTATCAATCCGGGCAAAGCTATCTTTAAGATTTAACCTGCCGTCCCGGGCTGATTTTACTTCACTCCCCTTTAATTCTATGCCGCACTCCAGGGCCTCCAGGATGTCATAATCCCTAAATCCTTCGCGGTTAGTAGCGATTATTTTCACCTATGCCCTCATTTATTTTAGCATGAATTTCATAAAATATAAACTCAAGAATGCCGGTACAGTGATAAGGCTTGCGATATGCCCGAAAAATATGCCCTGACTGACAATCAGGTCCTCTTTCTTATAATGGTTCAGGATCACCGATAAGTTAGTAGCCGGAGGCATAGCTGATTGCAATACTATTAATAAGCCTAAAAGCGGAGACAGATTAAACTGCCAGACCAGCCATAAGCCCAGAACAGGCAGGATCACTAATTTAGCAATAACCATGGTTGAAATTACTTTTTTATCCACTTTCCTTAAATGAATAGCCGCGATATTACCTCCAACCACAAAGATAGCTAAAGGCAAGGTACAATCTCCGGTGATCCCCAAAGGCCTTAAAATAACCTCCGGGATAAACCTGGGTAAATTTAAAGCTACCACACCTAAACCTAATAGTGTAGCAATTACCGGCGGACTGAATAAACTTTTGCATTCAAATTTCTTATCTTTATGAAAAGTCAAGATGTAGACCCCGAATGAAAAAAGCAAAAGATTAAATCCCAAAAGAAACAAGAATAAGTAAATAAACATCGTGCTTAAACGTTCGCCCTGTAATAACGAAGCAACCAGGACCAGTGGAAGATACCCGGAATTCTGAAAAGCTACCAAGCTTAAAAACTGTAATCTATGCTGCAAACCTTTTACAAATCCGCTGAAGATTAGACCGACCAATAAACCGGCAATGGTTATGCCTACGCTGATTAAAGGAAAAATCCACCAGTCAGGATAAAGATGAAAACTAAAATCTTTGATCAGCCGGTAAAAAATGAATACCGGCAAAGTCACCTCAATTACCAAACGACTTAAAGCATACAACCCCTCTTCTCCCAGGATATTACGCTTGATCAAAAAAAATCCGATCAGGCCTAATATAAAACTCTGGCCAACCCCAGATACAACGACTTTAAATGTCTCCTGAAACACGCTATCCCCCTATTTTGTAATCCTATATTATAACAATAAAAAAATATCCCCGCAATGCTTTTATATGAATACATTGACAGGGCTTTAAGTCTAATATATACTTGATTTGGGAATTTTGCGGAAGTGGCGGAATGGCATACGCGCATGTCTCAGAAGCATGTGGGGAAACCCTTGAGGGTTCAACTCCCTCCTTCCGCATTTAATTTGTAGTATTTCCCCGAAAGGCTATTTTTCAAATATCCTACTCAATTAATGATTACTCCGTTGTTTTTTTAATAAAAAGAATATCAAATAAAATAAAATACCCCCTATCCTATCTGAATTGGATAGGATAGGGGGTATTTTATTATTGAAATAAAGGGCAAAATGGGATATACTTATAGATAGGAGACCGAAAAATGATAAAATGTCATTATTTTAATATTCTCAGCTCTTCATTAATGGCTTTCCTAATCATCGCTTATCCTGCAACTGGTTTTTCTTATCCCCAAACACTAGACTCTGCTAACCTCGGGCCTGCCAATCAAGACAATCGATTATTTTCTAACGTAGTAAGTGGCGGAGTTACCGATCCAAAATGGTTTAAAATAGATGCCAATCTTTATATGGGGCCTACCCAAAGAACATATTATTACGATAATACTACCGGAATAATCTCGTGCATTACAACTAGCATTAAGCAGGTTGGTGAAAGGACTTATGACCAAAACGGCAATTTAATACGTTATTATCATTATGTTAAAGATATGTTTGGCAATGTCATACGTATAGACGATTATATTGGTTATACCTATGATGCCAACGGCCGGGTAACAGGTTATACTTTGGTTAGAAGAGACGCTTACGGCAATATAACGGAATTTTATGAATACAAAAACTTCATCTATTTAGCAGACGGTAAACTCTCCGGTTATACATATATATTAAGAGATGCCAAGGGGAATTTTATCAGCAATATTGAATATGCCAACAGGACTTATTATGATAACGGAAAACTAAAATCTTACGATAGGATAGACAGAAATATCTCTAATCTCATCCTAAGGTCTTATGCTTATAATTACAATGAGGCCGGCCAACTCAGCGGTTATACTTATAAAACTTACGCTAACGGACAAGTTGCAAATATCTATGACTACTCTGGCTATACCTATAATCTTGATGGTAAAGTAACCAGCTATTCCAGGACAGATAAGGATGCTCAAGGCAATATCCTGATCAGTTATACTTACTCCGGCTATACTTACTATGATGACGGAAAAGTCCAGTCTTATAAAAGGACCGATAAAGATGCTTCGGGGAATACAGTCAGTAGCTACGATTATAATTATAACGGCAATGGGCAGATTTCCGGTTACACCTATAAGACCTATACTAACGGACAAATCGCAAATGTCTATGACTACTCTGGCTATACCTATAATCTCGATGGCAAAGTAACCAGCTATTCCAGGACAGATAAGGATGCTCAAGGCAATCCTATAACAAGCTACGCCTATCAATATAGTTACTATAGTGATGGTAAAACCCAATCCTATGCCAGGACTGATACGGATAGCTCAGGAAGTACGCTAAGGTCATATGCTTATAATTATAATTCCAGTGGCCAAGTCTCGGATTACACCTATACAGCCTATACCAATGGCCAGATCTCAGGCGCTAATGTGTATACGGGATATACTTATAACGCGCAGGGTAAAGTAGCCAGTTACACCAGGACTGACAAAGACGCTTTAGGCAATAATACAGCCAGCTATGATTATGGATATACCTACTACGATAACGGAAAAGTCCAGACTTATTCAAATACATATAAAGACGCTTCAGGTAACACAACCAGAACTTACGATTATAACTACAATACTAATGATCAAATATCCGGTTACACCTATAAAACCTACGCCAACGGACAGGTTTCAAATATCTACGATTATTCTGGCTACACCTATGACGCCAACGGCAAGGTCACCAGCTATACCCGAACCGACAAAGATGCTTTAGGTAATACAACTAGAGGCTATGAGTATTCCGGCTATACCTATAACGCCAATGGCCAGACAACAAGTTACACTAGGACTGATAAAGACGCCTCGGGAAATACGACAGCTACATATAATTATTCTGGTTATACTTACTACGATAACGGAAAAACTCAGTCTTATAACACCACTACTACTGATAGTTCGGGAAATACTACGGCAGCTTATAACTATAACTACAACTCCAATGGCCAACTCTCCAATTACACTTATAACAGCTATAGTAGCGGCCAGTTAGCAAATACCTCTGTCTATTCCGGCTATACCTATGATGCCAACGGCAAAACAACAAGTTAC
>JBDRLN010000034.1:0-2166 GCA_043812955.1 Candidatus Omnitrophota bacterium
GCCTTTGCCATAGGTCCACTCCCCGCGATGATAAATTTAGTATTAGGAATCTCTTTCAAAACCAAGGGCGCGCTGTCGATTAAATAGTCTACGCCGTGCCAGGGATATAAGCTGCCCAGAAAACCGACTAAATTATTGCCTCTTTCCAATCCCAGAATCACTCTCGCCTCATCTTTATCCATCGGCTTAAAATCCTCTATATTTACAGCATCTTTAACAATTTCAATCCTCTCCAGGGGAATATTATATTTTAGGTTTATATACTCTTTAATGACATCTGTAATCACGAAGATTTTATTTGCGAATACAACGTATACCTTCTGGATCAACTCAGCAATATAGATAATATATTTAGGAGTTTTCGTCAGCGCAAAATCTTCGAATGCTATATTGTTAATATAAAAAGCTACCGGGCATCTGAACAGCTTACAGACAAATAAAGACCCGATATCCCAGTATATTTGAAAAACAAAAACTGTATTAGGTTTAAACTTTAAGAAAATTTTTATTAAATAAAACGGGGAAAATACGAGATAGGTAAAATACCTGATAACAGGTAGGTTTATAACCGGAATGTATTCAATATCAAGCCCTACGGGCTCATTTAATCTCCTGATTAAGGGAACAGTCAACTTAACCTGATGCCCGATCTCCTCCAGGCCTTTAACCAGCTCTATAACCTGCCTGTTGCTTCCTGCATATCCGGCTATATCTTCGTAACAGATACAAAGGATTTTCAAATTTTTCTCCACTAGCAAGCCGTTTGCATGTTTTATACTATTATTATAGAATCCCTGCTTTCGACTTAATTTACCCATCCTTAAATCTCTAATATCGCTTAAACAGCCTTCTACCTGTTCTGCCCGCCTTAACCAGCTATAATCCTTTACTGAATCCGGACCGCCTCTGTTCGCCATCTTCTCTCTTGTATCTTTATCTCTTAATAAATCAACAATAACATTGGATACCAAACGCGGATCTGAAGAATCAACGGCCTTGCCCGTACCCATTCTTTCTACAACATCACCATAGCCTATAATATTGCTAGCCACTACGGGTATGCCGCAAGCCAAATACTCATAAAGCTTAATAGGGTCTCCTGGATCTTCTCTGATGGGTTCAAAAAATACCACACCAACATCAAGGGCGCTAATATGCTGTACAACAGCATTAAAAGGAACCTCGCCAGTAAAGATAAAATTTCCTTCCAATCCTATCTCTTTCACATGTCGCATCAGGCGATCCTTAAGCCTTCCTCCGCCAACTATTAAAAATCTTGCTTTAGGTATTTCTTTAACAATAAAAGGGCTGCTCTCAATCAGAATATTAATCCCCTGCAAAAAAGAAAGACTGCCAACAAATCCGATGTAATAATAATCCAATTCGAGATTTAACTTCTTACGAGCCTCTTCTTTAGGAATTGGCTTGAAACTCCCAGTATCCACCCCCATTGAGATAATCGCTAATTTAGAAGATTGTATTTTGTACTCTTTTTCTATTTTTTGCTTCAACCCTTCTGTATGCACTATTATCTTATCGAAAAAGTTAAAATTTATTTTTTGTATGAGTTTAATAATCGGCCTGAACAAAGAGAAAATACTAGGCAATCCTTGTTGTTCGGTTGCCATACCATTAACCTCAATCACAGCCGGATAACTTAGCAATTTTAAGATTAGGGCTTCCTGGCAGAAACTAAAAAATATTTCTCTTGTATATATTACGTCTGGCTTAAATCTAAACAGATAAATGATTAAAAAAACAGGAGCTAAGAAAATATAGGTTAAGGGCCTTAATAACGGAAGATTAATTACTGGGATATATTTAACGTTTATAGGTGGTTTTTCTATATATTTACCAATTCCAGGAGCGCACAATTGCACCTGATGCCCTAATTTCTGTAAATGAAGGACAATCTCTATGATATGTCTGATGGCCCCATTATAACCACCTATATTCTCATAACAGATATAAAATATCTTCATTATTTATGGGATATAACGCCTGGCATTCCTACCGTAATACCGAAACGCCAGTTCCCGGTATCCGTTAGGATACAGGAATCCGTTCTTATCAATATGGTAATACTGCTTTGTCTGTAATAAATAATTATAGAATTTGCTTTTGGGAACCCCTACATATACTGCCCTGCCGACATTATCCGGCTTA